>CAYTSY010000063.1:13421-18931 GCA_964440555.1 uncultured Desulfobacteraceae bacterium | reverse complement strand
TTCCGTTTCAACAGCGGTGACGGCAGATGCTCCCGCCAATGCTCTTTCAACCATTTTTGCCGTATTCCCGTCTTTCCTTGGACTTCCCACAATGCCCAATATTCGTATTCTATCCATTTTATTTTCCTCCATATGCTCCCATTTCCCATTGGGAAGATTGCCGGCATCTGTAATCTGGTTCACCAAAGAAATAATTTTTGGCTTATGTCGGCGTCCTCCTTATAAATTATTGTTACAAAGAGGATTTTTTATTGCTGTAAGAAATGACAATCGATTTGCCTATGCGTTTCGGTATTAAGGCAAGAGAGGTTATATGTAAGGATTGACAACTTAAATAGTAATAGAGAGCGATCCGCCGCTCTCTATTTTATCTAAATTAATAAAAGGAGGTTGTCAAGCATTATTTTGAAGACGATCTGATACAATAGTTGATGTCATCTCGGTGCGTTAATAGATCAAAAATTATTTGACTCGAATGCATATATAAACTATTTTTAAAACGGTTACTCTCTTTCTATATAGAGAATATAAACTCTTTATTGGATAATTTTGGAAAAGGTTACTTGATGAAAAAAGCATTTAAAAAGCTGCCCGATGAAAAACAAAAAAAAATATTGGACTCTGCGGCCAAAATTATTGCCAAAAATGGATACTATCAGGCGAATATTGCAGACATCTGTAAAGAAGCCGGTATTTCTAACGGCGCCCTTTACAAATATTTTAAAAACAAGGAAGATTTTTTTATAGCGGTATTTCTATCTCATTTCGACAGGATAAGTAAGCAATTTGATATATTTTATGAGGTGATGGACAAACGGGGGCTGTCTTTTTTCGGTCTCATTGAAGTGATGCTGTTATTCATGCCGTCATTTATCAAACAAGAAAAAGACTATATAACAATTTACCAGGATTTGGGGTCCTCCTATATGAACAGTTTTAACCCAACGTTGCTGAATGAGATTGAAGCAATTTTTTATAGATTCTGGGTTAAGGCGCTGGAAAAGGGCAAGCAGGCCGGTGACGTGAAAAAAGATATTGATATTAATTTAGCCGCTTATATGGTAGATAATCATTTTTTGATATTTTATTTTTCTTGTGTATCAAAACATTATGATCAGAGAATGAAAGCGTTTTTCCCAAATCATGAGCAGGATCTAAGTATTGAGGATAAGGGTAAAATTTTTCTCAATTCTTTAAAGGAGATTCTCGCATAGCCATTTTGATAAGCAATAAAAAAACAGGACTTGGCCACGTCCCCCAATACGATACGGAAAACGTGGCCATTGCCATCGAACTGATCGATATCATTGGAATTTACACATTATGAAAAATACGACAAAGAGCCTTCTTGATCATATCTGGTATCCTGCGCCAATAGATATGCATGTGGTCAGGATATTTTTTTGGGTTTCTATTATTACGTGCCTGCTTCTGCCAAGATATTATGAAGATTTTTCACACAATCAGACTTGGACAGTGTTTTCTTACGTATGGCTTGCTTTGGCGGTTGGCCTCCGGGTTGTTGTTCAGGTAAGGCTCACAAAGAACAGACAAACCGATTAATATGCATCTATATTTTCAAGACGTTAAAGCAATAAATCCATAAGATCTATTCATTGAAATCAGAACTTAATCGCCCCGCCGCAAACTGAAAGACATTGGCCTGTAACATAGTCCCCAAGATCGGTGACAAAAAATTCCGCCACTTTGGCAATGTCGTCCGGAGTCGCCAGACGTCCCAGGGGAATGCCAAGAGTTTCGGCAGGGTTTTTCATCTGACTGAAAAAATGGGTCACCAGTCGTTCGGTGGCCACATATGCCGGGGCAATGCAATTCACCGTTATGCCGAAAGGCCCCAGTTCCTGGGCCAGATAGCGCGTGTAGGCGATTACACCGGCCTTTGCCGCACCGTAGGATGCGTATACGCCGCCCTGTTGCGACTGCATGCCGGCCTGGGAAGACGTGTTGATGATCCGGCCCCAGTGCTGTTTTTTCATAATTTCCGACACGGCCTGGGAGCAGAATATGGTCCCCACCAGGTTGCGGTTTATGGTCGCCATGAGATCGGTTTCATCGACCGATGAGGCGAAACTTTTCATGACATCTCCGGCCAGGCCGCCGGCATTGTTGACGAGGATATGGATCGTCCCAAAGGCATCCACGGCGTTTTGAATCATGGCATTTACGGAATTTTTTTGAGTCACATCCGCCTGCAGTCCGATACACCGGACACCCAGTGCACGGACCTCATCCATAACGGTTGGGGCGGTGATGGTTTCGTTATATTCCTTATGGGAGTCCAGATTGATATCATTGATCACGATATCCGCTCCCAGGGAAGCCAGACGCAGCGCATGGGCTCTTCCGATGCCCCGGCCGGCCCCGGTGATCAAAGCGACTTTTCCTTTCAGTTTCATCGGCGCCTCCTGATCGGTTATCCGATTCTATCGGTTCATTATTTTGAAAAAAGGTTCAAGGGTGCTTGTCGGAACATCGATGACGGTCGGCGTCTGAGCCTTGAACGCTTCCTGTATCGCGGGCCCTATCTCGCCGGCTTTTCCCACGCGTATGCCCCGGCAGCCGAATGCTTTTCCGACTTGGGCAAAATCGGTGGGAGCAAACTCGGTCGCAATAATTTTTTCCCGCTGGATATCCCGGACCATCCCCAGACCCGAATTGTTCATGACCAGAAAGACAACGGGCAGATGATACTGTATTGCCGTGGAAAGCACATGGATCATCATGGCAAACCCGCCGTCCCCGCTGACGGACAGGACATTCTTTTCAGGATGAAGAAGCTTCAGGCCCAACGCCGCGGGAGGCCCGTAGCCCATGCCTGCTGCGCCCCCGGGGCAAAAAACCGTACCCGCAGCCTTGCTTTTAAAAAAATGGCTCATCCAAAGCCGGTTGTTGCCCGCGTCCAGGGTAATCAGAGTGGACGCGTCCACCGCGTTTTCGATTTCCTTGACAATGCGCTGGGGAAGAACCGGAAACGCATTGGAAACGAGTTCAGGAGCGCTGAAATAATGTGTTTCCAGTTTACGCTGTGTTAAGTCCGCTGTCCGTGATTTCGGCGCACCGGGCGTCTTTTTCAATTCTTCTGCCATTTGCCGCAAAATAATTTTGAGGTCGCCGATGAGAACACTTTCCACCGGAAATGTCCAACCGGCATTTCTGGGATCGATATCGATCTGGACAATCTTCTGGCTGGAAGGCTTGATGAAACCGGGGTCACCGAACAGCGTATCGCTGGGCGAAAGATGGCAGCCCGCCACCAGAATAACGTCGGCTTTTCTGATGTCATCATTGGCGATTGTCTGGCCAAAAGACCCCATCATCCCCAATGCCAACGGATGGGTTTCGGGGAACGTGCTCTTTCCTTTGTAGCTGGTTACAACAGGCATCTCAAGCAATTCGGACAGGGTTTTGAGTTCGGCATACGCCTTTGAAATATGGATTCCGTTGCCCGCGATCAGGACCGGTTGTTTGGCATTGAGAAGAAGGTCGGTTGCCGCTTTGATGTCTTCCTGCGGCATTAGTGAAGACGCGGTTTTGAGATAGCCGGAAGTGGGGTGGATAACAGGTATCCGGTTGGGGTTGATCTCGCCGGATATGGCCCCGCTTCTCATGACCACGCATGCCGGCCCGGGTCGCCCGGCCATGGCGTGTTTGACGGCCAATTGAATTCCCTGCACGGCTTCTTCGGGGGTGACGGCATACGTCGTGTACTTGCTCATGGCCCGCAACATGTCCCGGATGTCGAAAGACCCGTATTCCCCGCTTCCGGATTGGTAACTGGCATGCTGGCTGAATGTTCCCATGTCGGATGTATCGGTTAAGACCAGCATGGGCGTGTTGGAAAGAAAGGCTTCCAAAATGCCGAACCCGCCGGAAGAGGCGATAAACGCCCCCTGTCCCATTAATACGGCCGGTTTTCCCGTCACACGGCCGTATATTTCCGCCATGCAGGAGGCGGATTGCTCATGTCGGGTCAGAACGGTTTTGATTTTGTCCTGCCTGTAAAAAAGGGCGTTCCAGATGGGAATCGTTCCGCCGCCGGGAATTCCAAACACATGGTCGATTCCCGCTTCAACCAATACGTCACAGATTTTTTCGCTTGCCGGAGTCATTGTGTTCCCCTTTTTTTATAATGATGGGATGTAAGGAAAGATTTTGGGTAAAATACCTTTTTCCGGCCGGCAAGGCAACCTCTAAAGAGGCAAGGGTGTTACCGGCAATATTTTTTTCTGTTCATAAATTTCATTGAGTTTTGCGCAAACGGAACGTATCATAATGACGAATAGGCCTTGAGGCCGGCATTCCGGCAAACATCAACCGTAAAAAACATCAAGGAGAGAATGGGTCATGATGAAAACCGATTCGGATTGGAAATCCAGGGCAGTGTCGCCGGAGGAGGCGGTGGCCTTGATTCAAAGCCACATGAAGGTTTTTGTCCATGGCGCTGCAGCCACGCCGACCCCCTTGCTGGCCGCATTGTGCAAGCGGGAAGAACTGGAAAACGTGACCCTGTACCATCTGCATGTGTCCGGCGATATCCCGTATGCCGATCCCATGCATCAGGGACGCTTTTTCTCCGTGTCCTTTTTCACCGGCCAGGCATTGCGAAAGCCTATCGAAGAAGGACGGGCGGATTTTATGCCGATCTTCCTGGCCGATATTCCCGGACTTTTCGCTTCCGGAACAATTCCTCTGGACGCAGCCATCGTGCAGTTGTCTCCTCCGGACCGGCATGGGTTCTGCACCTTGGGCACTTCCGTGGATGCGGCAAAAGCCGCGTCCGATTCGGCAAAAATCATCATTGCGGAAATCAATGAACAGATGCCGCGGACACACGGCAATACGTTTGTACACCTGGACAAAATACACCGCTTTATTCATACGAACCGGCCGCTTATTGAACATCATGGATCTGAAGAAAACGCGGTCGAGGCCAGGATCGGCGAAATCATCGCCGACCTCATCGAAGACGGGGCCACGCTGCAAATGGGCATCGGCAATATTCCGGATGCCGTGCTCACCCGCCTGCACGACAAGCATGATCTAGGGGTCCATACGGAGATGTTTTCAGACCGGGTTGTGGATCTGGTGGAGGCGGGCGTCATCACCAACCGGCTGAAAAAGGTCCACCCCAACCGGATCGCCACGAGCTTTGTCAGCGGCACGAAACGGCTGTTTGATTTTGTCCATGACAACCCCATGGTGGAGTTTCATCCGTGCAACCGAACAAATGATACGGCCCTTATCCGGCAGAACGACAAGGTGGTGGCCATCAATTCCGCGCTGGAAGTCGATCTGACAGGACAGGTGTGCGCAGACTCCCTCGGGCACAAGATCTACTCGGGCATCGGCGGGCAGATGGATTTTATCCACGGCGCAGCGCTTTCCAAAGGCGGAAACCCGATTATCGCCATTCCCGCCACCGCCGCCACAGGGAAAGCCCCCAGCATTGTGCCGGAACTCAAGGGAGGCGCAGGGGTTGTACCGACACG
>CAYTSY010000063.1:0-13411 GCA_964440555.1 uncultured Desulfobacteraceae bacterium | reverse complement strand
CGGCGCCCCGCCGGTTCCTGTCCCCCCGCCCATCCCGCAGGTAATAAACACCATGTCGGTATCCAAAAGCAATTCCTTAATCTTATCACTGGATTCCTGCGCCGCCTCCCGACCCACCTCCGGGTTGGCTCCGGCCCCCAGCCCCTTAGTCAGGTTGGCTCCGATTTGGATTTTAATCGCCGCCTGGCTGGTCAAAAGCGCCTGGACATCGGTATTTGCCGCCACAAAATCAACCCCTTTTATTGTCCCCGAGACGATCATCGAGTTGATAGCATTCCCGCCACCGCCGCCAAAGGGAAAGCCACCAGAATTGTGCCGGAACTCAAGGGAGGCGCAGGGGTTGTAACGACACGCGGCCATATCCATTGGGTGGTCACGGAGTTCGGCGCGGTAAACCTCCACGGCAAAACGTTGAGGGAACGCGGGGAGGCGCTCATCTCCATCGCCCACCCGGATTTTCGATCGGACCTGAAAAAATCACTCAGCGAAATCCGGCATTTCGTTGTTGGTGGATGACTGGAAAGAAATTTGACATGCCTGTCGATATCACCGATATTCTGAGGATTGTGGAAAAACAAAATCAATGGCGCGGGACACAGACCCTGAACATGATCGCCAGTAAAAATATGCAGTCTCCGGCCATTCGCAGGATTGAGTACAACTTTACAGGACACTCAGGTTAAGGACTCGCTGTTTGCTGAAATCCCCAACAACATGGCTGTTGTGTTTGTTCCTGGCCGGCGTGGCGGTTGTGGCCGGGGTATGGTTAAAGCAACCCCGGCAACCGGATAAAACACCCGAAGCGGTTTCATCCTACCGGTATCCCCTGTCCCGGCACGACATCAAAGGATTCACCTACGTCGGATACCGGGCAGGGGAAAAAGTGATCGAGGTCCGTGCGGACCGCCTTAAGATAGAGAAAAAAAAACTTGGTCTGTTCAGATTCGGGCTGCTGAGTACGGCCAGGCTGGACAACGCCGTAATCCGGCTTTTTGCCGATGGCATAGGGGAAAAAGAACGGCCGCAAGATACGCTTGGACTTGTTTTTTCAGACATGAGGGCTTCGGTTTTGCCTGAAAAAAAAATCTCCGGCATCGAAATGAAACCCGTTTCCATCGAAATTCATGATCAAGAGAAAATCATCAGTGCCTTGAATGCCGACGCTGCCGTCATCCGGCCGGCACAAAAGGATATCTTGTTCACCGGCAGCGTTACCATTACCTCCGGATTTCGAATCCTGAAGGCGGATGAGCTCCGCTTTGTCCCCGCCAGGGGGACATATGCCGTAAACGGTCCCTACAGGCTTGAAACAAAAAACGCTCATACGGAGGGGTCCGGTCTGATCACGGATTTTAAGCTCAATCCTGTGGGGCGATAGATGATGGGTGATGGGTCATGGGTGATGGGTAAAAACGAAATAACCTATAAAAAACGTTTCATTGAAAAGAATCAAAAAAATTCAAGGAGAGAACATGCGCAAATTAATCACCGTTATTCTTCCGACAGTTTTTGTGTTGACCTCATTATGTCTGTTCGGCGGATACGATGCCCATGGATCGACCCAGTCGCAGGATCTGGCACAGGAGGGACGGGCACTGTTGTTTAACAACGGGGCCATCACCTATTCCGGAATTTTAGCCGCCAATGAAAAATTCAAAGCGGCTGTGGCTGCGGATGCCGCGGACCAGGAAGCCCAGTTTTTTTACGCGGCGTCCCGGATTGCGGCCAGCTTTCTGGCGGAAGAAAGCGGTGGCCTGGAAACGTTTGCCGACGTGCTCCACTCCTTTGGAATGCCCCGGAACGGAAACGACCTGGTTGAAGAGGGGCCGCCTTTCCGCGACACCATGCACCTGGACGGACTTCCCAACTTTCCTGAGACCACACCGGACGGCGAAGCAAGTCAAGCTTTCCTGACCGGTCCCGGGCTTTCACTGGCCGAAAGCGCACTGGCCAACCTGGCGACCATCAATGCGACTTTCACCCTGACCCTGACCGCGGGGGAACTCGGGCAGGATCACGATCTTCAGATCGACTATACGGATATTTTGCTCTTCAGATCCTTTCTCGAATCCTTCACGTCAGCCGTTCTGGTTGCCGGCGCCTATAACCTGGATGTGAGCCTCCGTGAGCTGGCCGCGCTTGTCAATTTCGAAAAGTATGGCGACTTTTTCAGCATCCGGCGCGATCTTCTGGACAAGTATCCGAATGCGCTCACACTCATGCCCAATGGCGCTCATTCCCTTTTGGAGGCTAAAACCGCCGGTGTCGCCGCCATCAAGAATTTCAATCAGGCCCTGGAAACCCTACAGGCGGAAACGGACGATCAATCCGATGACCTGTTCTTTTTTGAAGAACCCGGAGATCTCCAGGAAGCCGTGAAAGTGGCCTCCCGGCTTGAAGAAACCAGCGACTCACTGGCCGAAAACCGGGCCGCGGTGTTTACGTATACCGAAGAAGAGTGGATATTCACCGACAGCAGCGGAAATCAAATCAGCCTCTGGGTTGAGAAAGACGAGAACGGACAATTCGCCGGGGGCGATTTCTGGGGCCAAAACAGTTGCAACTTTATCACCTGCGACGGAGAAATACGCGCCTGGACCGTCAGCGGCCAAACGGTGAACATAACCCTGTCGGCGGACTGCACGGGCTTCAGCGACGGCATAACGGCGACCCTGACCGGAACGCTTACCGGACCCGATACGATCACCGGCGGAATCTTTACCATGACCAATACCTGCGGTCCCGGGCAAAGCGGAACCTTTACGGGGTTTCGTCAAAACGTGGAAACCGAGACCGAAACCATGGATTTCAACCGGATTTTCGGCAATACCGGCAAACCCCCGGCAAACCTGCGCAGTATTTTACCGGAATTCGACGCTTTCAACGAACCCGTCGCCGGAACCTTTCCGCCGGTCAACGGTCCATCGCCGATTTTAAACGGATTCTTTCCTGAAATCCTGACCAACGAGGATGCGGCCCGGGCATTTGACCTGTTGCCCTCGGCTTACCGTGATGTGCCGGTGGCCGCCATCTCCATCGACGGCAATTTTTCGGACTGGAACGGCGTTTCGCCGATGTATTCTGATTTTGCCGGCGACGATGATCCGGATCTGCCGGCAATGGACATGCAGACCTTTTACATGGCCCAGGACAACAGTTTTTACTACTTCAGGATGACGCTCAATGAGGATCTGGTCATCAACGCGAACCAGACGCCGGTGTACGGCTTCATCGCCAGAACCGAGTATGACAAGGACAGCTGGACCGTCGGGGACCGGGTCTGCGTGGTAAGATTGCAGTCCCCCTTTGTTGTCGCGGTTGTGGAAAGAAAGGAAAGGTGGCTCCAACCCAACGTGACCGAAGTGGCATCCTATACGGGAAACACCTACGCCCGCACCGGGGCCCGAGCCGTGGAGTGGAAGATCCCCAAGCAGGATATGGGAAACCTGTCCGGAAAATTCGTGGGCGCCTTTGCCAAAATGATGGAGTCAACCCAATTGAGCGACATCGGCGAAACCCGGATCATGCTGGAGCCCGAATCGGTTTCAGGGACCGTGGCCTGTTCCGGATGCGCCTCATCGGATTTTCTGATCAGCGCGGTTGACGACGCGGGTAATGTCGCCGGAACCGCCGTCACCTCCGGTGGCGCCTATACCATCGACGGCCTGGCCGCGGGCAGGAATTATCACCTCGCGTCCTTCTGGGATTCCGACGGCAACGGCATTATCAACAACCTGGACGTATTCGGACAAACGGGGCCGCTTGTGATCCCCGAAGGCGGTCTGGAAGACGCCGATGTCATTATGGATACCGTGGCCCGAGGAGAATCCACGCTGTCGGGAACGGTTGAATGCAATGGGTTTACGCCCGGTTCCGGAAAGATCTATGTGTTCGTGCTAAACGGAGACAACCCCAATGAGGATGGGCTGATTCGGACGGCGGCTCTCGACGGCCCCGGTCCTTTTTCCTTTGAGGGACTCAATCTCTCTGAAGAAGTGTGGATGTTTGCCTACTGGGATGTCAACAACAGCGGGGGGGCCGGTCCGGACAAAACAGATATAGGCCTCTATCCCCCCGGCAACCCGATACCGCTCAGTGGAACCGTCACCGGTATTCATCTGGCCGATGATCCCCATGGGGATATCGACGACAGCGGCTTTGTGGACCTGGCCGACGCCATCCTCGGACTGAAGGCTGTAGCCGGGTTCAATGAAAATGAGTACAGCCTGGATGCGGATGTGGACGAAGACGGCAGAATCGGGCTGCCCGAAGTGATCTACATCCTGCAAACCGTATGCGGGATCTAATGATGCCGCCGGGAGTCGCCGGAGGTTCCGGCCCACTTCCTTTTTCGTTCCGCGGAACGGTTTTCATCTTGAAAAAAATTATTATCCGGGCGTCGAATTTTCCTGTTTTGTCCTTTTTTGACTTCGGTTTTGGTCCCCGCTTTGGCCCGCGTTTTGATCGGGGATAGTCCTGGCCGCGGTTTCCATTGCCGTTCCGAACGGTCATCCCGGCCGGGGGGCAACGAACCGTAGTTAAAGGTGGATATCGTGCGCTCTTCAACCTTGGAACCGATGGTCCGTGTGATGGCTGCCACCATATCCTTGTCTTCCCCGGTAATCAGGGTGAACGCTTCCCCGCAGCGCTCCATCCGGCCGGTGCGGCCGATACGGTGGATGTATGCTTCGGGGGTTGAAGGAATATCATAGTTGATGACGTGAGATATCCGGGATACGTCTATTCCCCGGGCCGCAATATCCGTGGCAACCAGAATTTGAAAGGTCCCGTTTCGAAAACCGTCGAGTGCGGCCTGACGGCGGCACTGGGAAAGGTTGCCTTGCAGCGAAGCGCACCGATAGCCCTCTGCGGCCAGTTTTTCATTCAGGCTTTTGGCGCGGTGTTTGGTTCGGGTAAAAACCAGCACTGATTCCGTATGGACGCTTGCCAGCAGTTTTATCAGCAGCGCCGTTTTCAAATGCTGGGCGACCGGATAAAGTGCGTGACTGACCGTTTCTGCCGGCGCCGTGATCCCGGCCTGCACGGTGACGGGGTCACACAGGATGTCCTTGGCCAGACGGCGGATTTCTTCAGGCATGGTGGCTGAAAAAAGCAGCGATTGCCGCTCCCGTGGAAGATTTGCCAAAATGCGGCGGATATCAGGGAAAAAGCCCATATCGAACATCTGGTCGGCCTCGTCGACAACCAGTACTTCCACTCTGGAAAGATCGGCGGTATGACGGCCGAGATGGTCCAGAAGCCGGCCGGGACAGGCCACAACAATATCCGCATGCTTCAATTTCTGAATCTGCGGGTTGATTCCAACGCCGCCGTAAACAGCAGCGCTTTTTAATCCGGTCCTGCATCCCAGGGTTTCAATGGCCTGGTGCGTCTGCTCAACCAGTTCCCGGGTGGGGGCGATGATCAGGGCGCGCACAAAACCGCGTTTCCCTGCGACCAGCCGATGTAATATCGGCAGCACAAAGGCCGCTGTCTTGCCGGTTCCGGTTTGCGCCATGCCCATTACATCGCGGTTTTTCAGGACATGCGGAATCGCCTGAGCCTGAATCGGCGTCGGGGTTTCATATCCCGCCGCCAGGACGCCCGCGAAAACGGCGGGGTTAAAATTAAATGCGTTGAATTTCAATCAATACCTCTTTCCGTGCTCCAATAAAAAAAGCCCCGGAACCATTCCGGGGCTTACGTATTTTAAATTAACGACCAGGAACACTTTTAGTCTGGCAGGGACTTTACAGGCTATTGGAGGATGTGTCAAGCTTATTTGTGACAAGGCAAAAAACAAGGATACCGGGTTATGGCGATTTGATTCCCGCTTTTTTAATTTTATACCGCAACACCCGCTCACTTATTCCCAGGATGTCGGCGGCTTTAGTCTGAACCCCGTTTGTCTTTTCCAGGGCGGATCTGATCATTTCGTTCTCTACCACTGCAAGTCTTTCTTCCAAAGTCCCTTGAGCAACAGCGCCATGGCGGCGAAGCTCTTCGGGAAGATCCCGGAAGTGGATCACATTGCCCCTGATCAGAGTCACGGTTCTCTGGATAATGTGCTCAAGTTCCCTGACGTTGCCCGGAAAAGGATATTTTATGAGTGCGCTTAATGCCTCCGGCGAAAAGGAAAGAGGGGTTTTGCTGTATCGTTCCAGAAAACAGGATAAAAGAACAGGGATATCCGTTCTGCGGTGTCTGAGAGGCGGAAGCTCGATTTCAAGCACCTTTATCCTGTAGTAGAGGTCATCTCTGAACCGGCCGGATTCAACCATTTTTTTTAAGTCTCTGTTGGTGGCCGATATCAGGCGCACATCAACGCCGATATCTTTTTCGCTGCCGATTTTTTTTATTTTGTTCTCCTGAATACTCCTCAATAGTTTCGGCTGAAGCGGCAAAGGGATCTCTCCGATTTCATCCAGAAGAAGACTGCCCCCGCTTGCGATTTCAAAACATCCCCGCCGGTCATGAACCGCCCCGGTAAATGCGCCTTTTAAATGGCCGAACAGTTCACTTTCAAAAAGATTCTCCGGGATGGCCGCACAGTTGACATCAATGAAAGGATCATTTGACCTGTCGCTCATGAGATGGAGCAGCCTGGAAATCAGTTCCTTGCCTGTGCCGGTCTCTCCGGAAACCAGCACAGGCCATTGACTTTTTGCCATTCTTCCGACCAGGGAGAGGACCTCTTTCATGGCCTCGCTTTCTGCAACGATTTTTAACGGCAGGCGGCTATCCTGGATTTCTTTTTGCAGTTCGCAGACATCCTGTTCCATCCTTATTTTTTGCTCTATTTCATTGATTTTGTTCAGTAAAATTGTTAAATCAACAGGTTTTTCAAGAAATTCTCCGGCGCCCAGTTTCATGGTGCTGACTACGGTATTGATGTCCCCGTAGGCGGAGATCATGATGGCCTGAACCATGGGGTTTAACGCTTTCATCTTTTCAAGAACCATGACGCCGCTCATATCCGGCATTCGATTGTCCAAAAGGACAAGCGCAACGGGTTCTTGTTGGAAAATCGTCATGGCTTCCGGACCGTTTGCCGCGGTTTTTGTCTGAAAACCTTGTTTTTCGAGAAAACCCTGAAGCATTTCCCGCTGGGTTGCATCGTCGTCAACAATTAAAATCAGCATGGCATTCCTTTATGGGTTTCCTGACAGGGGAAGGTGAAGATGGGTTTCAATAATACCGTTTCCCCTTATGTTAATTAAAATCTGTCCACCAAGGGCTTTGACTATCGTATTTGCGATCGCCATCCCAAGGCCGGTACCCTCCGGCCTGGTCGTGAAGTAGGGTTCCAGAATGCGCCCGGACTCTTCCGGGGCAAGGACGCACCCCTCGTTCCTGAACATCACCGAGACCCCGGTGTTTTCCTGCTTAATCCCGCAGTGGATAAACCCGCCCCCGGGCTGGGCTTCCATGGCATTTTTTAATATATTTTCCATGACCTGTCCCAGGAGTGCGCCGTCAGAGTCAATCGTTTTGTTGAACTCAAAGGCCGTAGTTATTTTGATTCCAAGGCTTTCACAGGCCTTCTGGTAGAGGTTGAACAAGTCCATGGTCAGAGAGGCGATCGGCACTTTTTCGATTTTGGGAATTCTGGGCCGGGCATAATTGAGCAGTCCCGTTACGCTGCCGTTGGCGCGGTGAACTGCGTCGCGCATCTGCCGTATCAATTTTTTATGTTCCTCCGCGCTGCAGGCCTTTTCCATTTCCAGCCGCTGGAGGCCGATACTCAAGGAATTCAATGGGTTTCTTATTTCATGGGCAATGGCGGCGGCCGAGCGCCCCAGGGTGGCGTCTTCTCTTTGCCGGGAGAGTTCCCTTTCAAAACGCTTGACATTGTGCAGTATGGCGGTCTGATAGCGATGAAGAACAATGGAAAGGCATATGCCGGCAAATACAAGACAGAAACTGAACAGAAAGAGATGTACCCGAAGTTGTTTTATGAACACGGCAAGTTGGCCGGCATTCACCCCCACCGTGAGTTCCATGCCCTCAATCAATTGCCGGGCCTCAGCCACATCCTCTCCCTGATATCTTATGATTACAACCGCCGCCTGGGAAGGGGCGGCAGCCTTTTTTCCCAGGGCATCGACCCTGATATAGCTGATGCCGGGTGCCTTTGACATGGTTTTGATGATATTTTCAAGCGCCAACCGGTTTTTCAGCCCGGCGATTTTTTCATCGTTGATTCCCAGGGCAAGGCATCCGGAAGAATCCGGCCCGGGCCAGACGAGCAGGTACAGGTTTTCTTCCGGCAGATGATTTATAACCGGGCTTGCCGGGCAGACAAGGAGGGGTATGTTTTTCCCCCAGTTGTCAGGGCCATGCACGATTGTCTGATTATCCCTGATGATGCTTATTCCCGCAAGCCCGCTTTCCCTTGCAAAGGCCGTTAATTCCTCTTGATCAAAAGGCTCGATCCGGTCCAGGGAAGAAACAAAGCGGGCTGTGTTTTCAAGCAGATTTTGAAGAATGTCTTCAATGGATTTCAGCGATTCAAGCGTGCCCTTGGCATTGAGTCTGATCACCTCGGAGACGACGGCGGCGTGCTGCTGGGCATGGTTAAGAAACGCATGTTTTAAAAGATGACTCTGCCAGAAAAAATAAGCGATAACGGCAAGGAAGAGAATTAAAAAAACAAAACTGTTGGCTGCCCACAGGGGCAGCGGTTTCTTAAAATTTACCATGCCCTCTTCCCTGGTTGCCCTGGCCTTGCGTTCTGATTTTGTTCTTCAGGCGCCTTCGGACCCCCGTAAGGTCGGACCCGCCGCCGGTTGGAGAGTCAGTGTCTAATATCAGTTCTTTTCCGTTTGCACTGACAACGCCCCACACGCGCAGGAGATCTCCGGGTTTTGTGTTCACAACCAGGGTTTCACCGGCGATTGTGACTTCGGGGAGACCGGCCGGCGCCGATGCATCCGCTTGGGCCTCAAGGCGGTCAGGGCCATCGACGATGGCGGCAACCACCTGTTTGTTTTCCTTGTCGGTGGAGACGATTCTGACCAGAAAAAGATCCCCGGCGCCGGCTTCAATTGCCGGCCAAAGAAGAAAAGACGTTATCAGAAAGACCAGGATAATCCGCATTGTACCTCATGCTGATGATAGGATTCATGGTGCAGGGGATACTCGCCCCGGGCGATAAAAAGGTCGGCAAAAACTTCCCATTTTTCCCAGAACCTGCTTAATTTGATTTCCACGGACTGCGTATCGTTAATTTTTCTGATATCCGCATTTTGTTTTTTAACTTTATCATAGTTTCTTTGTTCGGCCTTCATATCCAGCAGCAATTGCCAGTAACGCGCCACGTTCCACAGGAGCGTTGCGCCGGGCGCGATCTGCAGGTAGGATTCCATATTCACGGAGGATGTCACGCGTTCAAACGCCATTCCCGCCGATGCAGTCAATGAGGGCGAGATGAACATGTCCAGGGTTATGCCTGCCGCCATGCCTGCATCATCCCGGGCCGGATGCACGTGTCGCTGCTCTCCCGGGCCGGAATCCATCGGCATATTGTTCCTGTTTCCGGAACCATGCGCAAAGAGTTCAGCATCGGAAAGGTAATTGATCCAACTCGCTGCGCATTCACAGGAGATCGTGTACCGGCTGGAAACAAGCCAGTCTGCGCGTGCTCCCAGAGTAAGCGCGTCCCGTTCGTCGGTTTCTATCAACGCATCCCTGTAAAAAAAAGCTTCCGCAAACAGACTGGGCAAAAACCTTTTGTCATCCGCCCTCAAAGCGATTGATGACTCAATGCCTATCTGATAGTTATTCTCCATTTCCCAGAAGTGCTGGTAAGCCATGGAGGGCGACAGGGTCAGTTCAAGGCTGTTTGCCGGGGTAAACTCCCGGGCAGCGGCAATACTGTAACGTGTAAACCCGGAACCTGCCGACGCTTCGTCCTCGGCTGGATTGGAGTTGTACCCGGCTGAAGTCTCCAGCAAAACTTTTTCCGCATAAACAGGTCCCGTCAGGGACATGAAAGCGGCTAAGAGTGCAGCAAGCCAGAGCGCGACATACAGGGTGAGGCGCAAAAACCGGGCAAGGTAAATGCCCGTCCTCTGCCCATGGCGTTTATCTCCGGTTAACGCCGATTTCTTATCTGTATTATCCACTTGATCCCTTCCGCATAAGTTCCGCAACAGTCATTGCCGAGAATAATACCCTATTAATTTTCTTCTTTTTTTTCAACCCCTTTACCATTTTAAACCTTTTATGACTTTTATTGATGGTCTCGTAAAAAGTCGCCATTATGCCTAAAATTTTATAAACCACGAAGAGCACGAAGTACACGAAGCTGAAAATATTATATATTCTTATGCTCTTTCGTGCTCTTCGTGTGCTTCGTGGTGAAAATCATACTTTTTACGACGCCGTCTTATTGATTTTTCAATTAAAGTCCGCGACGCCCTTGGAAAGAGCCATCCGTATCAAGGGTTAATCAATTTGCATGCCGAACTCTTAAATTCCCCCATAAATTATTTTATTACATTATATCAGTTTGTTAAGTCATAACAGGAAGGCTGCCGGGATTCAGAGGTTCGACAAAATCGATCGGGATCGACAATTTTGTCGCGCACGCAGGCATGACGGACATCATTACTGTTTATCATAACAAATTGAAAATAAACCAGATCAATAAAAAAATCAGCAAGCAGACAGAGGTGGCACAGGTTATGCTACCTCTCTGGCTATCACAGCAAAAAGCTGTTTAATTCAAAACCCATAAAAAGGAGATTGTACATGAACTTCAAAGCAAAAATCGCAAAAACAATTGTCATGGCGTCAACCGTATCCTTATTGGCAATGCCGGCTATGGCCGGGTATGGTCCCGGTGACGGAACCGGAAACGGTGGCGTCGGTCCCAAAGACGGCACAGGAAACGGGGCAAAGAAAGGAACTTGTATAAAAATGATCGACTCCGCCAGGGATGCCGGTTATATTGTCCGCGGCGGAAACGGAAATGGTTCCACAAATCGCTTACTAAAGGGCAAGGGCGGCGGATATGGCCCCGGCGACGGTACGGGCAGCGGCAGCGGCCCGAAAGACGGCACAGGCAATGGGGCAAAGACCGGCACCTGCATAAATTCCTGATAGCAGCAATCTTTATGTTTTCAGCGGGGTTGCGGCCTGCCGTAATCCCGCTGATTGCTTACCGTAACAGGCGCGATGCTTTTTTTTCTTTGATCACTGAAAACGGCAGGTCCTGGGGGTGTGAATTTTTACAATAACCCAAAACGCAACGCTCAAAATTGTTCGTCAGGCCTTCATGCCGGGCAGATTCAAAGAAGCTGTGTTTCCCCCGTCCACGGCAAGGACCTGGCCTGTAATGTAGCTTGCCTCGTCGGAAGCCAGAAATAATATCGCATGGGCGATCTCTTTTGGAATCCCGTATCGTCTCAGTTCGCAGCGGCTGCCGACCTTGCTCATTTTATTGGACTGCCGGGCGTAATCGAAAACCGGTTTTGTCATGCCGGTTTCAATCAGGCCGGGGCAAACCGCATTGACACGGATATTGTATCCTCCCAGATCACAGGCCGCGGTCTGCGTAAAATTGATTAAGGCGGCCTTGCTGGCGCTGTAGGCGTTTCCTCCCGCGCCGGACCGGATGCCGGCAACGGATGCCACGTTGACGATCGCCCCGCTTTGTCTTTCCTGCATATGTTTGACTACATGCTTTATGGCATATACCGCGCCCAGCACATTGACGTCGTAAACCGCATGCCAGATGTCCCCGTTTTGCTGATCCAGGGCCGACAGGTCGCCGGTTATCCCTGCATTATTGCACAGAATATCGATTTTTGAGAATTTGTCTAAAGCCAGGGCGATCAGGGCTTTGACGTCATCTTCACAGGCGACATTGGTTTTTTGGATGGCGGTAAACGTTTTGTCGGGATCGATAAGCCCCTGCACTTCCTTTAAGCCGTCTTCATTGACGTCCGCCAGAACCACCCGTGCGCCTTGTTCGGCGAACACCATCGCCGTGGCTTTTCCGATTCCGCTCCCGGCGCCGGTAATAATTGCAACCTTATCGTTTAATCTTCCATTGGATTTCATCATTATCTCCTTTTGATGAATCGTAAATCGTCGGGTCGTGGCCTGTTCTCGTCACGATTTACGATTGCACTTTGCTGTTTACCAGGTATCGATGCAGGGCCGTTTTTTTTGCGTTCTGGGCAGGGGCTGGGGAACCGCATTCAAGGCCCGTATGATCACCTGCCGGGAAAGGGCGGGATCGATCACATCGTCGATTTCAAAATGAGACGCCGTGTTGATGGCTTTGCCGTGTTCATAGGCCTTGGCCACCATGTGTTCGAACAGTTTTTTGCGTTCCTCGGGATCATCAATGGCGGCGATCTCTTTACGAAATCCGAGTTTTACCGCCCCTTCCAGGCCCATTCCGCCGAATTCGCCGGTGGGCCAGGAAACCACAAACAGCGGCGCCTTATGGCTTCCGCCGCCCATGGCCTGCGCGCCCAGGCCGTAGGATTTGCGAAGGACTATGGTAAAATACGGAACGGTGAGGCTTCCGCCGGTAACAAACATCCGGCAGCAGTGGCGGACCAACGCCGTTTTTTCCACCTCGGGCCCCACCATGATTCCCGGCGTATCACAGAGAAACAATATCGGAATATCGTAAGCGTCGCACACCTGCATGAAACGGGAGGCCTTGTCCGCCGCGGGAGCGTCTATGGCCCCGGAAAGGTGGGAGGGGTTGTTGGCGATAACGCCGACGGGGCGGCCTTCGATACGGATCAATGCCGTAACCATCCCCAAACCAAAATACCGGCGCAGTTCCAACACGGACCCGGTATCGGCCAAAAGCTCGATAACCGCCCGCGTATCGTATATCCGCAGCCGGTTTTCAGGAATAATATGGCGCAGCAGCCGCTGATCGGCGCATTCCCATTTACTGACGGGGCCCTGGAAATAGGACAGGTACTGCCGGGCCGCGCTCACGGCTTCCGCTTCGTCTGAAACGGCAATGTCCACCACGCCGTTGGGAACCTGAATCTTCATCGGCCCCACCTCATCCGGTTTGAAGACCCCCAGCCCGCCGCCTTCGATCATGGCCGGGCCGCCCATGCCGATGCTTGAATTTTGCGTGGCGATGACCACGTCGCAGCATCCCAGGATGGCGGCGTTTCCCGCAAAACATCTTCCCGAGTTGACGCCGATCAAAGGAACCAGGCCGCTGAGCTTCCCAAACAGATGAAACGCCATGCAATCCAGCCCCGCTACGCCCCAGGCATCGGTGTCTCCGGGCCGGCCTCCCCCGCCTTCGGTGAAAAAAACAACGGGAAGACGCCATTTCTCGGCCAGTTCAAACATCCGGTCTTTTTTCTTGTGGTTCTGCATGCCCTGGGTGCCGGCCAGAACCATATAGTCGTAAGACATG
>CAYTSY010000062.1:12303-19033 GCA_964440555.1 uncultured Desulfobacteraceae bacterium | reverse complement strand
CGTGGGCCGATTCGCTTCCCGCATGGCGCAAATCGGCTTAAAGGGCGCGATTGTCCCGGACCTCCCCCCGGAAGAAGGCGAAGACTATCAAATCGCCATGCTCGATCACGGTCTGGCTCCGATCTATATTTTTTCGCCCACCACGCCGGATGCCCGAATGAAAATCATCGACGGGTATGCCAAAGGATTCATCTACTGTGTGGCACGCAAAGGCGTGACCGGAGAAAATACGCAATTTTCGGGCGACCTGGATATCTATCTACAAAGATGCCGGAAGCATACGAGATTGCCCCTGGCCGTGGGGTTCGGCGTAAAAGACCGGGCCGATGTCGAATTTTTGCAGGGTAAGGCCGATATCGCCGTTATCGGCTCTGAAACAATCCGTGTTATCGACGAACAGGGAGTCGCCGCGGTGGGGGAGTTTATCAGAAGACTAATCCAAAGCATTGCTAAATCTGACTGCCAATTGAATAATTGAATTTCCCCGATATCCTGGTATTGGCTTCACCTCAAAATTAAATGTTTTTCTACCCGATGGTAGCTGTGAACCATCCAAACGATGGCAATGATGGGGACGAACACGTTGATCACGGGGAGCAGGGTTATCAGGGTTGTGGCCAGCCCCCCGCCGTAAACGATTCCGGGATGCCGCTTTCCTAAAGCTCTGGCCTCGGTCTTGCCCAAATGGGATCCCGAGGCGGCTTCAAAAAATTCCCTCCCCAGAAGATAGGTGTTTATAATGATGGATAGTAAAAAGCCGGCGCCGAAAAAATATGCCGGAAGGACCAGCAGATTGAGCAACACAGCCTTGACTGTATACTTTAGGTCGTGAAAAAAATCCGGCCAGAACCTTGGACTTTCGTTTCGGGCTGAATCGGGATAATATGCCTGTTCAACACGAGCGATCACGGTTTCCTGAAAAATACCGGCGATAAGAATGGTCAGGGCCGGCAGCATGAACCAGCCACCGATACCCAGAACAAGTCCGGTGACCCAGTCAAAAGCCGTATTCAGCCAGCCGGTTTTAAAATGGACCAAAGACGCCGCCAGCCCGGTTAGAACCGCAACCAGGACCGCGGTCGCGGCGACAGCGATAACCGCGCAGGCGATCATCAGGGACAACAAATTCGCCTTCAACAGGGTTTTGAAGGTTAGGGGAATCAAGCCCCTTTTATTGGGTAGTCTTTTCATCGCGCAAACCCCGGGAACCTCAATCGGCCTTCCATGACTGCGGCGATTTCTAAAAGGTACTAATGAGTGTCAGATCTTGAATATTGAATATGATCGCACTCAAGATCTGACACTTTCCTTCCTCTGCAGGCATCTCAGTTTCTTATTTTTTTGGAAAGTATTTTACATTGCTGATATTTTTAAAATCTGAATCCTGTGTCCATATAACTGCCTTGAATTCTTTTGCCGTTGCGAGAATGATGCTGTCCGCCATTGGAAGTTGATGCTCAAGACTCAGCATTGAAGCGGATATCGCCAGTTTTGCGCTTAAATCGACTACCTTTCCTTTTTGCATGGCAACAGCCGCCTGCAAGGATTCATCCTTGCCGGACTCCCGAAGTACAACCTTGGCGACCTCGTATATGGTTATTGCCGGAACAATGAGTAAATCCGATGCGCTCAGCGGGCTCAGAAAGTGTTCGGCATTGGGTTCGTCGGCAAAGTATGCAAGCCATCCGGAGGAATCTACAATGTTCATACCCGATCTTCTTCTCGTTTGAATTCAGTATTGATGCCTTGGAGAAATCCACGAAGTTCTTTAATATCGCGTTCCGGTATGAGTTCAATTCGGCCATTATATTCAACAACTTGCATTCTCTGCCCCGGATAAAGCTTCAATGCCTCCCGGACCGTTTTGGGTATAACGACTTGATATTTGGGTGATACAGTTACCAATTGCATAACATTTCCTCCATCGATATATTTTGTATTACAATATCATGATCGATAAGGTGCTGTCAATGGCATCGATCTCCTTGTCTAGGGTAACCGCATTTGGTTTTAGCCATCTCAGAGTTCATGATTTGTAGAATTTTATTGGATTTAGTCAAACTATAACCCGACAGATTTCCAATTCCCTACTGGGGCAGGACAGATTTCCAATTCCCCCCTTGAGGGGGGCGGGGGGGTGTTCGGAATTATAAAAAGCCTGCTCACGGAAACACCCCCTAGCCCCCCTCAAGGGGGGAATCAGAGGAGTCGATGGGGGGATTAAAGAGGCCGTTTATTTCAAATGCGGTTACCCTGTCACCCTGTCCCTGATCTCGGGAATGGAAAAGTCTATACGATCGATACCGGATCAGCCATCTTTGTACATATAGTCAACAACGTTATGCACCCGGCGCCACGTTGGCCCTTATGGGATTTAAGTGGCTCAGGTGAGTCCCCCGGCAAAACCGTGAGTTTGCCTGATTGCAATCAATATATCAATTCAACACTCGAAAATTCACTGGAAACAGCCGTGAACTATCCTGTTTTTGAGCGGATTACTTGGTTTCATCAGCAGGTTAAAAATCAATCCATGCCCAACGCCGCAGTTCTGGCCCGCCGCTTCGAGATTTCGGGCAAAACCGCACAGCGCAATATCGATTTCATGCGCGACCGGATGGGTGCGCCCCTGGTCTATGACCCGTCTCAAAAGGGGTACCATTATTCGGACGATGCGTTCGACCTGCCCCGGTTCCCGATCGACCAGCAGGAGATTCTTGCCGTTCTGATTGCACGAAACCTGCTTTCAGGGGCCGCCGGAGGGGTCATCAGCCGGGCGCTGCAGCAGTTCGAGCAAAAGCTGTTC
Source organism: uncultured Desulfobacteraceae bacterium (assembly GCA_964440555.1). Lineage (GTDB taxonomy): Bacteria > Desulfobacterota > Desulfobacteria > Desulfobacterales > UBA5616 > CAYTSY01. Next base: position 16,230 of record CAYTSY010000062.1, on the reverse strand, counting down.
TCGGAAAAAATCGCGCTTGGAATGGATTTTTCCCGGATCGACGATGCGTTTTCATCATCCTGGCCAGGATATTCGCCCGCCCCTTCCGAAATATTTCAAAAGGCCGCTTTTGCGCTGATGGAAACCAGGGTGCTGAAGTTTGCATGTGCATCTCCCGGGACGGGGAAAAAGGTTAAATTTCCAGGAAAATATTGCTAATTTTACCGATTTTTGCCATAAAAAAGTGCCTTTTTAAGGAAATGGACCCCCTGTGTCAGGATACTTGTCGCCTCCCGATGTTGGGATTTGTTTGAACCAGGTGGGGGCAACGGCATTTGAATGAAAATTCAAAATCCAGGTATCATACCAAAAAAGATGCGGAGCAGTTTGAGAAGACTCTCCTGGATCATTTGCCAGCAGATCATCCTTTGCGCAAGGGCAAATAGGAGAACGCCGGTGTTTCAGTTTCTTATTGTCGGCAAACGATGGACAGGGCATTGAAAATCAAAGGTCAGCCTAAGCCGGTAAAAATGGAAAAACGATTATTACGGGGAGCAGCGTATGGAAACGAAATTGGTCGTGTTCAAAAACTAGCAGATCCGGCGGGTGTTGAACAATAACGAATGGTGGTTTTCGGTTACGGATGTTGTTGGAGCCCTTACGGATAGCATAAATTCTCGTGATTATAGGTTTAAAATGAAAGTGAGAGTCAAAGATAAGGATGGGTTTGAACCGTCGACAGTTTGTCGACAGTTGAAATTAATTGCACCCGACGGAAAGCTAAGGGAAACCGATTGCGCCAACACCGAAAGCATTTTCCGGATCATCCAATCCATCCCCTCCCCCAAGGCCGAACCCTTCAATCGCCGGCAGGGTAAAGCCGGTGATGTGGATCAAATCCTTTGAAGGATCACAATGTACTCGGTTCTCATGGTATTGGCCATCCCCGAAATTTGTCTTTGTAATGTCCGGACATTCGATAAGTTATGCCGGTGAGCCATATCAATCACTGTTTTATGCAGGCCCGTCACTTCCTCCTTGGAAATATCGAGGGCTTTACTCAGTTGATTATCATTTGTTCCTATAATAATTGTGCAGAATCCTTCGGTTTTTAAAACGCGTGCGCATTCGGACAGGATTTTGTCCATATCTGCGATATAGAGTTGATATTTTTCTTTAAGGGTTTTTCCACGCAATCCAACCATCTTCTCTTTTAAACGTTCAGTCTTTTCCCCCATGGCATGTAAATGAAATGAGTCGTTTGCCAGATAATCGATGGCAAAGCTGTAAGGCGGGGAAAACAGAATGCCGTCAATGCTGCCGTCCTGGATGTCCAGCCTGCGCGCATCGGCCTCTAATATTTCGGATTCGGCCAAAAAGGATTCCATATCGTTTAGAACAAATTGAATCTTTTTCACTACAAAAATATATCGCTCAAGAATGGCTTGGAATTGATCAAAAGGCGATTTGCGACTGCTTCTTTCAGAATACCCGGCGCTATCCAGGTAAGCCAGCAATAGAAAGTCAAAGATCTCCGCTGAATCTGTTTCGAGCAGGTCAAAAAGCCTTCGAGCATAATCGGATTTGAAATTTCCCCCGGGTTCATTGATGCCGGGAAATTCCTTTCCCCATTCACCGTTTTTAATCTTGCTGCCGGAAACAGGAACGCCGATGAATCGGGCATAAATCTCATATATCTCTTTTGTGCGTTTTAAGGCTGACTCCAACGGGCGTTGCTGAATCGTCAACGCATTATATTTTACCAGGGCCATAAAACGGCAAAATGGGCTTGCATCAATGCCGATTGATCTTATGCCCATGAGGCTCGCCTCAATGGGAACCGTCCCGGACCCCATCATTGGATCAAGAATTGTATCCCCGGGCTTAAGCCCCATGACATTTATCAGGGCCTTGATCATCTGGGGATGGAATTTCCCTCTGTAAGGAAACAGCCCATGGGTGGCATATCCGGTTCGGAACTGATTTTTTTCAAAAAATGATTTAAGGCGGGATGACGCGTGTGACGGCAGAAGAAGAGGTTCGCCGGTGCACATCAGGTAATGACGGGTAAACCGATCCCCTGCCTTAATAAAATATGCGCCATTTTGTATCATCTCCTTCTCACTGAGGATTTTGCTTTCGTAGTACGCAAGGGCAAGTTCATATACTTCGTTTAATTGAGGAGAAAGCACCAGCTTCTCCGGAAAGAGCTTACGAAACATGCCCTCTGCTAGAATATCGGCAGATATTGCTTTGATGGATGCCGTTTTTTTCGAATTCATACATTTATGCCATACAAGATATGATACACGGTTTATCTGAGGGCCCTGCCGTCAGTGCCTTTTTTGATTACAGGGGTATGGGTTGACACTGCATCATGTTCAATTTCGATTACAGCCAACACGCCGTCTTGGACCGGCAGGTTTCTCCAAACTGGAAAATAAGGCTCAATTTCGGAAAAATTGCCGATGCGGTCAGTTAAATATTGATACATATTCTGGGAAGGAAGGATTAATATGCCGGCTGTGAGCACGCCATCCAAAAGCCCAACGGCCATTTTATTTAATGCCCGATGGCTTGATGAAATATTGCCCGTTTCCCATTCAACGGCAAAATAACGGCCATCCGCCATTTTTTTAACCGCATCGATGGGGCCTGGCTTAACCCGTGATGCAATGGACAGCCGATGCTCACATTGCCATTTCTCCCGAATCAGGGAATCAAGGAAATCCTTCTTAATGGGTACAACGCCATTGGCTTTTTTCCCGGGATAGAGTGTAAATCCTCGATTACCTTTGGGATGGGATACGGAGAGGATCGAATTTTTGATTTCTTCAAGGGTATTTTCAAATCCAGAAGACCGACGGAAAGGGCCATGTTGAATCGGGAACTCAATCTTTATTATTTTCACTGAGCAGTTCCTCCACTTTTTCAATCAATTTGATGGACGATATGTCGAGAGCCTTTGCAATTTGAAGGATCGTGGTTAGCGATGGCTGTCGGAGACCTCTTTCCAGAAGCGAAATATAGGTTCTGTCCAGCCCGCTTTCCTGAGACAAACGTTCCTGGGAAATTTTTAAGGAAGTGCGAAAATGACGAAGGGTTTGACCAAAGGCGTCTGTGGGGTTCAATATGCGCTCCTTCTGAGTTTCACTAAGAAAGAATTACCTTTTATATAAATATTTATACATGATTCAGATAGTATTGATCTACAGACTATAGTCTGCAAAAAAACAATTGCTCTAAAACAAGGGGTGTGTTACAAACTGATCCATACGGCGAAATTGAAACTCTTATAAAAGTTGCCCGCAAACCGATGTTAAACTTTTTTTTCAACTCATTGAACCTGAAAGCAACGGATAATCCGGGGCTGAATCAGTTTGCCCGGAAAACCGGGATACCTTTGGAGCGGCTTTTTTATTACAATCGGTTTAATGTCATTCCATCAGGTCGAGATCTCCAGGTAATTCTGGCTGCCGTCGGCATTTCGGAAATCGAGCTCATGCTTAAAATGGGCATCGTGGATTCCGGAATTAAAGCATTGATCCAGGAGAAAGCTGATCAAATCGCCCGAATCATTCAGCAGACGCATAAAGAACAGGATAAAACTCCGCCGCCGCCCCTCTTGGTTCGGGAAACCCAATGGGGCAGGCTGTATCAGGGGGATTGTCTGGCGTTGATGCGTCATATGGATAACGACAGTGTGGACCTGATATTTGCCGACCCCCCATTTAATTTAAACAAGCTGTATCCCTCAAATATCGACGACAATCTTAAAGCCGGGCAATACCTGAGATGGTGTGAGCAATGGATTGATGAATGTATCCGGATTCTTAGACCAGGCGCCAGTTTGTTCATCTGGAACCTGCCGAAATGGAACACGCAGCTTTCGGAATACTTAAACCACCGGCTGACATTCCGGCATTGGATCGCCGTGGATATCAAATA
>CAYTSY010000062.1:11056-12293 GCA_964440555.1 uncultured Desulfobacteraceae bacterium | reverse complement strand
TCCCTGCCCATCCGGGGCAGGCTTTATCCGTCCCATTATTCCCTGCTGTACTATTGTAAAGGTGAAAAACCAAAAGTGTTTCACCCGGATCGGCTGCCCATGGACATATGTCCTCACTGCGTCGGCGATCTTAAGGATTATGGCGGGTACAAAAATAAAATGAATCCCGATGGCGTCAACCTGACTGATGTGTGGCTGGATATCCCGCCGGTAAGGCACAAAAAATACAAAAAAAGAAACGGCGCCAATGAGCTTTCCGTTAAACTGCTGGACCGCATCATCGAAGTGGCCTCAAATGAAGGGGATCCGGAACAACCTATGCGGTTTCAGAAATCAAAAAACGAAAATGGATCGGCATTGAGATCGGCCCGGTTGATGATATCGTCGCCCGTCTGGAAAATATTGATGATGATGCATGCTACATAGACAGGATCAGACAGGATTTAAACCGCTTAATCACCAGCAAGGATTTGAAACGTAGAATGGATAACGGGTGGTGGACCCCGGATGCGGATAGGGTGGAAAAAATTATATAATTAAAACGATAGCGCAAGGGTTATTCCATTGCCCGCAAAACCTCGGAAACAAATTGTTTTACCTTTTCAAGATCCTTGATTCCAGGACTTTGTTCCACGCCCGAACTGACGTCCACGGCACTGGGATTGCAAGACCGGATGGCCTCCAATACATTTTCCGGTCCTAGGCCGCCCGCCAGAATCAGCGGGTGTTTGGCGCTGAATGTTTTTGCTTCGCTATAATCCCATTGCAGGGCGTTACCCCCGGGCAAAGGGCCTTTTCCAAATTCAACCAGGTACGCCGATGCCGCGTATTTTTCAACATCCGCAAGGGTTGGCGACTTGCCGACGAACAGCGCCTTGATGACCAGAAGATTTTCTTTCATCAACCGGCCGACCAAATCCTGGTTTTCCTGGCCATGCAGTTGAACCCCGGTAAGCCCGCAGTATTCTACCTTGCGCATGATGACGGAAAAGGTTTCGTTGACGAAAACCCCTATGGTCTTTGTTTCAGAAGGGATATGCCGGATAATTTCTTTTGCCTTTTCATCGGCCAGATGCCGAGGGCTTTTGGGATAAAACACAAAGCCCAGGGCATCGGCGCCAAGTTCGGCGCACCCGACGGCGTCTTCGATTCTGGTCAGACCGCAAATTTTGATTTTGATCGTATGAAATTTGTCCGTATGTTTCATTTTTTATTCCTTAATTCCCCTGTAAAGCCC
>CAYTSY010000062.1:0-10996 GCA_964440555.1 uncultured Desulfobacteraceae bacterium | reverse complement strand
GCAGGGCCAAGCAACGCAGCCAGACGCCCGGCGGTATCGGCATCGGTTTTAAAAGAACTTAAATCCCGGTTGTTGATGCCGATCAGTCTGGCGCCGGCAGCAGCCGCAATTCCGGCATCGTCTGGGGAGTTGATTTCCACCAGTGCATCCATGTCCATTTGCCCGCATAACGCCAGCAGGTCTTTAAGCCGTGTTTTGTCGAGAATCCTTACGATCAGAAGCACGGCATCCGCCCCGGCCAGAACAGATTCATAGATCTGATAGGGTGAAATAATAAAGTCTTTTCTGAGAACCGGAAGGGTTGAGGTTGCTCTGGCCGCCTTTAAATCCTCAAGGCTTCCCCTGAAAAATTTTTCATCCGTCAGGACGGAGATGGCGCAGGCCCCGCCTTCTTCATAGGCGGCGGCATAGGCAGCGGGATTTAAATCCAGGCGAATGGGACCTTTGGAAGGAGAAGCCCGCTTGATTTCCGCGATGATGTTGATGCCCGATCTACCGGGCTGCGCCAGTTTTTCAAAAAACGGACGCTTTGCCCGCCCAACCGAGGCCATGCGGCAAAGATCCGTTTCGGATATTCGTTTTTTGGCAGCCGCTACCTCCTCTTTTTTAGCGTCAACGATTGTTTTTAAAAAATCCGTTCCCATCGTGTGTTATCCGTTTTTTTGGGTATAGGACACAAGCGCGTCCAGTTTTGCCAGGGCTGCGCCGCCGTCAATGGCGGTTTCAGCCAGTGCAATGCCTTCCTGCGGGGTTTTGGCTTTTCCAGCAGCCACCAGGGCTGCGGCTGCATTCAACAGGACAATGTTGCGTCTGGCGCCTTTTTCCCCTTTCAGGATGGACAACGTGATGCCGGCATTAGTTTTAGGATTACCTCCCAAAAGCTCTTCCGGATCTGCCCGACGGCCGAAAAAATGTTCCGGCGAAATATCGTAGGTGCGCACCAGACCGTCTTCGAGTTCTGACACCCGGGTGGGCGCGCAAACCGAAATTTCATCCAGGCCGTCGTGCCCGTGAACCACGAAAGCCCGCTTTGCGCCGAGAAGCTTCAAGGCATGGGCAAACATCTCGGTCAGTTCCGGCGCATAGACCCCCAGAAGCTGGCAGTTTGCCGCAGCAGGGTTGGTGAGCGGCCCCAGCATGTTGAAGATGGATCGGATTCCCACTTCCTTTCGCGCAGCGGCGGCAAACCGCATGGCCCCATGGTAACGGGGCGCAAAGAGAAACCCGATGCCGATTTCCCGCAGGGATTCCTCCACGATTTCCGGATCAATATCGATTTTTACCCCCAGAGCCTCCAGCAGATCCGCGCTGCCGCATTGACTGGAGATGGACCGGTTTCCATGCTTGGCGACAGTGACCCCGCAACCCGCAACCACAAAGGCGGTCGTGGTGGAGATGTTGAAGGTGCCGGCCCCGTCGCCGCCCGTGCCGCAGGTGTCCACCACCGTATCCGCCGACGACTGGATGCGCAGCGCCTTGCGGCGCATGGCCCGGGCTGCGCCGGCCAGTTCTTCAAAGGTTTCCCCTTTGGTGGCAAGGGCCGCCATCAGGGCCCCGATCTGGGCATCGGTTACCGTGCCGGTAAAAATTTCGGTGAGGGCCTCCCCCATTTCTTCCTCGCTTAAGTCCATTCTTTTCACGATTTTGGCGATACGTTCACGAAATGTCATAACATTTCTCCTTTCCGGGTGTTTGTCGGATGCGATTGCGTTATTTTTAAAAAATTTCTCAACAGTCGTTTGCCCAAAGGGGTCATGATGGATTCCGGGTGGAACTGAATGCCTTCCGTGGGATGTTCCCGGTGGCGGATGCCCATGATTTCACCGTCTTCCGCCAATGCGCTGATTTCAAAGCATCCGGGAAGCGTGTCGCCGGATACGGCCAGGGAATGGTATCGCATGGCCTGAAAGGGCTGGTCAATGCCTTGATACAGGGTCTTTCCGTCCGCCGTAACCATGGAGGTTTTCCCGTGCATCAGTTTTTTGGCGGAAACGATTTTTCCGCCAAAGGCGTAAGCGATGGATTGATGACCCAGGCATACCCCGAGAATGGGAATTTTCCCCGAAAGGGATTTGATTACCGAAAGGGAAATGCCGGCGGACTCAGGCCCTCCCGGACCCGGAGAGATGACCACACCCACGGGATCAAAGGAAATGATTTCCGAAATCGAGGTTTTGTCGTTTCGGATGACTTTCACCGGGGCCCCGAGCTGTTCGATATACTGCACCAGATTATACGTAAAGGAATCATAGTTGTCGATCATGACGATCATATCAGTCCTCCTTTCCGATGAGCCGGTCGGCCTCTTTTCGGGCCGACTCGCCCTGAAGCAGCAACAGGGCCTTTAAAATGGCTTTGGATTTGTTGATGGTTTCGATGCGTTCGCGTTCAGGATCCGAGTCCGCCACGATTCCCCCGCCGGCCCGGACAGTGAGCGTGTCATTTTGGATGCAGGCGGTCCGGATGGTGATGGCCAGATCCATATTGCCGCTGAAAGACACATAGCCTACAGCGCCGCCGTAGGGTCCCCGGGGCGCGTTTTCCATATCGGCGATGATTTCCATGGCCCTGACCTTGGGGGCCCCGGACAGGGTGCCGGCCGGAAAGGTGGCCCGCAAGAGATCCCACGCATCGCATCGCGGCTTTACATCGCAGGTGATATTGGAAACCAGGTGCATGACGTGCGAGTAACGTTCCACAAACATCAGATCCGTCACCTGGACGGTTCCGGTTTCGGCGACCCGCCCCAGATCATTGCGTCCCAGATCCACCAGCATGAGATGCTCCGCCCTCTCTTTTTCATCCTGGAGGAGCTCGTCGGCCATCATCCGGTCTTCCTGCTCGTTTTTGCCCCGGGGACGGGTTCCGGCGATAGGCCTTAACGTGGCGATCCGGTTTTCCATGCGCACCATGGTTTCCGGCGATGATCCCACCAGGGCCGTATCATCCAGGTGAAGGAAAAACAAATACGGCGACGGGTTGATATACCGCTGGGCCCGGTAGAGCATCCACAAATCCGGCGGGGATTTGCAGACAAACGGCTGGGAAATCACCGCCTGGATAATGTCTCCGGCCCGGATGTGCTCTTTGACTGTGGCAACCGATGACCGGTACGCATCCGGATCGGTTTGCGCCTCCAGCGCATAGGACTTGCCGTTTGTGTTTGTTTCAAACGAAACCGGCTGATCCATCCGGTCAATCAGCTTTGCCACCCGGTCCCGGGCGTCATTGTATATCCTTTCAACGTCTGTTGCTTCATCGATAAACGCAATGACCACGGCTAAAAGCGTATTGCGGATATTGTCGAAAATGATCAGCTCATCCGTGATGATGAAGTGGGCAAGGGGTTTTTCTTCAGGCCAGGTGTTCGGTATGGCTTCGAAAAACGAAACCATTTCGTAGGTGAGGTACCCCACCATGCCGCCCCAGAACCGGGGAAGTTCTTTGAGGTTCGCCGGTTTGCAGCCCGACATAAGGCTTCTCAAAATGGGCAGCGGATCATGGTCGTGGGGAATTTTTTCCACATGCCCGTTTTGAGCGATTTCAACAAAACGGGGATACACCCGGATATGGGACCGGGCCGATGTGCCCAAAAAACTGTAACGCCCCCACCGCTCGCCGCCTTCAACGCTTTCCAAAAGGAAAACCGGGCCTTTGCCGGAATAGAATTTTTTCAGCAAGGTCACGGGCGTTTCCGTATCCGCCAGGACCTCGATGCAGACCGGGATGACGTTGTACTCCCCGGCCAGACGTTTAAATTGCGCTTGATCCGGAAATTGATTGAGCCGCATAAGATATCCTTTAGTTAAAAGTTGAAAGGTGAAAGGTGAAAGTACAAAGCCAAAACAAAAAGGGCCGTGAAGTTTTTTCACGGCCCTTTTTGCCCAAAAAAAAGACCGTGGGCGGTGCAGCCTGCCCACGGTCTTTGATTTTTTTATATATGGTTTACTTCAATTTCGACCCGCCGGCATGCCGCACCCTGTTGGCATGCCACCACCACTGTCCGAGATTTGAATTATTGTATGTGCAATGTGCGTCTGTCATGGGGTCCTCAATTATTTTTTGTTATCGTTAACTTTTTTGAGCCATTTGTCAAGAGATATTATCAGCCTGAAGGCTTGTGTTTACCTTTTCCATAGCCTCCATGAATCTGGTCCGGATGGCCTCGGCATAGGGATTATATCGGTGCATGTCGAAGAACAACTGCCAGGAATCATTTTCCACGACTTCGAGAATGTGAAGGAGACGTTTGTAGCCTTCCGTATCGATATCGAGCTTTGTTGCCCCGAATTGGGCCAGAGTTCTTCCCAGAAAATGCGTCAAAGACAGGCTGGTTGCGATTTGCCGGTCATGTTCTTCCGGAGAAGTCCGGATTACGGTCAATCCTTTATACGTCAAATAGGCTTCAATTTTTTCAAAAACAGGCGCTGCGATTCTCTCCTTGCAAAGAACGATTTTTCTGCCGGTAAGCACGTCGGCCGCGCTGTCGGGTCCGAACATCGGATGGGTGGCGAGAATGGAAACCGTTTCGGGTAAAATTTCTTTCATCCATTTAACCGGATAGACCTTGACCGAGCACACATCGATCACCACGGCGTCTTTGTTCAGCAACGGCGAGATCTGCTTAAGGACTGATTCCATGGCTGAGATAGGGACGCTTACGACAACATAGGGCAGGGCGCAAATTTCTTCCAGGGAGGCCTGTACTGCCCCCAGAGCCTGGATTTCTTCTTTTCGATCCTGCCGCGTGCAGATCTTCACGGTGAAGTCTTCAGCCAGGTAGCGGGCCATCAAGGCGGAAAATCTTCCAAAGCCCATGATTCCGATCATTATTGGTTACGTCCTCGTTTTTTGAATTAACGCCAGGTCTGCAAGCACCAGCGCCGCCATGCTTTCCACAATGGGAACAGCCCGGGCAACCACGCAGGGATCATGTCGTCCCTTGCCTTCCATGCGTATGGGGTTGCCGTCAAAGTCAGCCGTTTCCTGGGGAATGCCGATGGTTGCCGTGGGCTTGAATGCGACGCGGAAGTAAATAGTCTCCCCGTTGGTAATGCCGCCCTGAACCCCGCCGCTGAAATTGGTAAGGGTTCCCAAACGGCCGTCTTTCTGGACAAACCGGTCATTATGGGCCGATCCTGTCATGCGTGCACCGGCAAATCCGGAACCGATTTCAAAGCCTTTTGTTGCGGGAATGGACAACATGGCCTGGGCAAGCCGGGCTTCGGCTTTGTCAAAAATCGGTTCCCCCCACCCGGCGGGAACACCCCGGCAAACGCAGGAGACGACGCCGCCGAGCGAGTCGCCGCCTGCTTTTACGTCCTCTATGGCGCGGATCATTGTATCGGAAGTATTTTTTTCCGGGCATCGGATAAGCGACTCATCGACCTGTCCCCGGGAAATATTTTCCCTGTCGACATCCGGCAGTTCAACGTCGCAGACCGTCGAGACCCAGGCAATGATCTCAACCCCGAAATGATCGGTCAGATATTTTTCAGCAATGGCGCCGGCAGCCACACGACCGACGGTTTCACGCGCACTGGCCCGTCCTCCGCCGCTTTGGGACCGGATGCCGTATTTCGCCTGGTATGTAAAATCCGCATGGGAGGGCCGGGGCGCATGTTTTAGATGCGCATAGTCCGACGGCCGCTGGTCGGTGTTTAAAACCAGCATGGCGATGGGGGTTCCCAACGTCCGGTGATTTTCGATCCCGGACAAAACCGTCACCGTGTCTTCTTCCTTGCGCGCCGTGGTAAGACGGCTTTGGCCCGGCCTTCGGCGGTCCAGTTGCTTCTGAATCTGCGCCTCGCTGATTTCTATCCCGGGCGGGCACCCATCCACCACGGCCCCCACGCCTTTGCTGTGGGACTCTCCGAAAGTGGTCACTTTAAATACGTTCCCAAAAGTACTTGACATGGATAACCCCTGATGTTTTTTTTTCACTCATCACTCATCAGTCATCACTCATCTTCTGCCCGCAAAGTCCCCCGAGCACCTCCCAAAAATTCGGGAAGGATTTTTTTACGCAGGTTTCATTTTCGATGAAAATTCCCGGCACTTTCAGTCCGGCCAGGGCAAAACTCATGGCCATCCGGTGATCGTCATGGGTATCGATCACGGCGCCATGGGGCGTTCCCCCGGGAATGACCAGGCCCGAGTCCCGGACCGCGGCCCTGATTCCCATTTTGTTCAATTCAGCGGCAGTAGCGCCGAGACGGTCGCTTTCCTTGGCTTTCAGGTGAGCGACATTTCCAATTACCGTTGTTCCTTTGGCAAAGGCGGCAACCAAGGCCAGGGTGGGAACAATATCCGGCATATCCGACATGTCGGCCTCAATGCCGATGAGTCTGCCGCCGGTGACGGTGATGCCGTCTGACTCCCGGGCAACGCGGCATCCCATTTGCTCCAATATTTCGACAAACCGCACATCGCCCTGGCGGGTGTCGCGGGTGATCCCCCCGACTTTGACGGATGCGCCGGCAATGGCGGCAGCGGCCCAGAAATACCCCGCCTGGGAACAGTCCGGTTCCACCACATACCGGCCGTGCCGGTAAACCCGGCCTCCGGGCACGACAAACCGGTTATAGCCTTCCCGGGAAACGGCAATGCCCATTTTCATCATGATGTCAACGGTCATGTCAATATAGGGTTTTGAAACCGGTCCTTCCGTAATCTCGATGTCCAGGCCCTTTTCCGTGTAAGGGGCGATGAGAAGCAGGCCGGAAAGGAATTGACTGCTGATGCCGCAGTTGAGCCGGGTATGTCCGCCCCTGATTTTCCCTCCTGCAATCATCACCGGCGGGCATCCGCTGTTTTCCTGCGACTTGGCATCAATACCCAACAGGTTCAGGGCATCCAGCAGATCTTGAATCGGCCGCTCGGCCATCCGGGCCGTTCCGGCGAGCGTGTAGGTTCCGTTTCCCAGCGCTGCCACGGCGGTTAAAAGGCGCATGGATGTCCCTGAATTGCCCAGGCAGATGGGCGAATCCGAAGGCTTGAGCCGGCCGTTTATCCCAAAAACCGTCACGGTATCGCCTTTTTCCTGGATATTGATCCCCATCTGTCGCAGCCCTGCCTTTGTCAGATCCGTGTCTTCGCTATGCAAGGAATTGGCGATTTCACAGACCCCGTCCGACAGGGCCGCAGCGATTAAGATCCGATGGGTATAACTTTTGGAGCCGGGTACGGAAACTTCGCCCGATATGATTTGGGTTGGCTTGATTTCTATCATATTTCCCGTAAGATATTTACTTTTCCATAATGGTTTCATCAATTTTCATGCCGAAATGTCTTCCGCTTTCTTCCAGGGCCACAAGCACCTTGTCTCCGGAGGATAGTTCCACCACGGATTTCGCGCACCCCTGGGGATCAGTCAGCCGGATGGTTTCGGCATTCTGGACGATGGTGGTAATTTCTCTGTCCCGGACAGCGGCCCGTATCAGCATCAACGGCCGCTTTTCAATTTTTAAGCGGCCCACTGCGGCAATTTGAGTGCTTCCCGTGTGATCCACAATCAACACCGGATCACCGGCGCAAAGTTCGCTTAAGTATCGGGTTTTTCCTCCCGGAATCCGCGTATAGGCGTGAACCGCGCCGGCATTCACCCGAAAAGGCCGCGGCGCCACGTAAGGATTTGAGATGCTTTCGGCATGGACCAGAAACAAGGCGCTGCTGCTGTTCCCGACCAGCATGCCCTGGCCCGGGGTCATGGCCGTGCAGGTGTCCACGCAGACGCGATCCCCCATCCCCACGGGCGTGACTTCCAGAATGCCGGCAATTTCAAGGGATGTTTTGTCTTCCATGGATTTCAGGGAAGACAGGGTTTTTTTCAGCAAAACCGGATCGGTCATATGCAGGAGAATGCAGCCTACGCCTTTTTCCAGAATGCCGAATGCGGTCTGCGCTTCGGCGAGAGTGGAAACCTGGGCGATGACGTCCGCGCCTTTGGCGATCAGGTTTTCCAGCGGGATGACGGTCCAGTCGGTGGTGTTGAGGATCACTTTTTTGGACAGGCTGATTTTGACGATTTCCTCCTCGTCTTCTCCGCTTTTGATAACATGGATGACGACATCCCTGCCGAGGACCAGATCCCCGTCTTCGGCAATGGTTTTAATTTTCCCCAGTTGTTTGACTTTTTCCGAAAATCCCCCGGGAACCATGATGGCGTCAGCGCCGCCTTCAAGCGCCGTCGTCACGATGTTTTTATCCCACGGGTCTGCTTTTACCCATATTTTTCGCATGACCGATCCTTTCCGTTATATTGTACAAAAGCGGCGCCGTCTTATTCCAAGTTGCATTCAAAATGATACCGAGGCGGCAAGGAGAAGGCGACGCAGGTGTACGTTGGTTGTACATCGAGGAGCCGCCGACGCAGCCAACGAAGGTAGCGTTTGAATGCAACTTGGCATTACTGCAGCAGCAGCAATGCCTCATCCACCCCCTTGCCGTCATTGACAATAACGGAAATCGCCTGGACCATTTTAGAGGGGTCTTCATGTTGAAATACATTCCGGCCGATGGAGACGCCGGACCCGCCTGCATCGATGGCCCCTTTCACCATTTCGAGAATTTCCCGGTCGGATTCCATTTTTTCGCCTCCGGCAATCACGACCGGAACCGAGCACCCCTGGACCACTTCATGAAACGATTCCGCACTGCCGGTATAGGACACCTTGACGATATCGGCGCCCATTTCACTTCCCACGCGGGCCGCATGCTTGATTACCTTGACGTCGTATTCATCCTTGATTTTTTCGCCGCGCGGATAGACCATGGCCAGAAGCGGCATGCCCCAGGTCCTTGCTTCGTAGCTGACCTGGCCGAAATCCTTCAGCATTTCCCTTTCCTGGCCGTTTCCGAGATTGACATGGATGGACACGGCGTAGGCGCCCAGTTTGATGGCTTCTTCCACGCTGCACACCAGGGTTTTCGCGTGAGGATAAATGGACAGATTGGTGGAAGCCGACAGATGAATGATCAGACCGATGTCCTTGCCCTCCCCGCGGTGTCCTTCCCCCACGAGTCCTTTGTGTTCCACAATCGCGTTGGCTCCGCCCTCGGAAACTTTACGGATGGCCTCTTTCATGTTGATTACCCCGGGAATCGGGCCCACCGACATGCCGTGGTCCATGGGCACAATGATGGTTTTCCGGGTGTTGCGGTTGATGATGCGTTCCATTCGGATCTTTTTACCTACAATGGTCATGGTTCCATCCCTCCTGGTGTCCGCAAAAAAGGCCGGGGAAAAAATTTTCCCACGGCCTTTTAAAAATCAAAAAGCCGCGGTTTTTCGGTCTGTCCACGGCTTTTTTTGCTTTTTTTGAGTTCGGTTAGCAAACCATAGGCAGTCCGGTCCTAAAATAATAGTACCAATAATAAAATCTGCCTGAATTGTTTGCCGTCATTATGATAATCGCCTTTTTACATATAAATTTTTCTGTTCATTATCACAGACGGTTTTTTCATGTCAATATTTTTTTAATGCGCACAATGACCATCTTCATGATGTCCCATGCAGGTCTGATCTATGGTGAATTTTGGGAGTTTTCCGGTTTGAATCAAATCGAGATTTTCGGAAACCGATCCGGCGACCGCGCGAAACGTGGTGATGCCGGCGGCCTGGAGTTTCATTAAAGCACCGCCGCCGATGCCGCCCACCACGACCGCATCAACCGGGTTTCCACCGAGTGCGACCAACGGCTGGCAGTTGCCGTGTGTGTGATTTAAATTTTGGTTGGATACGGACTCATGGGAGCCGGTTTTTATATCCACAATGATAAAATAGGGGGCTGAGCCGAAGTGGCCGTAAACCGGGCTTTCGATCCCGTTGTCCTGCTGGGTTGGAAATGCGATTTTCATGGGAATCTCCGTTATTCATAATTTTTTATGTGACCGTTAATAAAACATTGACACGGTCATAATAGGAATTAATAGTTTTCGTGTCAAGGCAGCCTTTATGTGATATACGTAAATTACATCAAAAACGATTCGTCAGGGGGTATTTAAAATGTTTGAATCTGACCCGGCAATTGTGGAATTGCAGGAAAGCGGGGATTTGCTTATTTCATGGAAAACAAAGTCGCCATTTCATCCGGTCACGATCTATTCGGGCCTGTCCAGCGCCGACTTTGATTGGGACCGGCCGCTGTTGACAACAAAGGAAGAGCAGGCGGTGCTGTCCGGGCTTGACTCGGATTTGCGCCGGTATTTTTATTTGCAGACGGACAGTGCCGATACCCAAATTGCCGCGGAACGGAGATTGCCCATTGAAGGAGCTAAAAATTTCAGGGACCTGGGAGGGTATCAGAATAAAGATGGCCGCCGGGTAAAGTGGGGCCTTCTCTACCGGTCCGGACGGCTGTCCGAACTCTCCGATGACGATGTTGCGTATTTCTCACGCTTGAATATCGGATCGATTTGCGATTTCAGACGAGACGACGAGCAGATCCGTTCCCCGAGCCGCCTGCCGGAAGACAATCCTCCGAAAATCAGCAATTTGACCATTGGCGCGGGGAGCTCAAAAAGCTTTCTGGAGCGCGTGGAAAGCGGGAAAGCAGGCACAGCCGATCTGACCGCCTCCATGATTGAAATTTACAGGGATTTTGCGGAAAACCAGGCTGAACCGTATTCGGCAATGTTCGAATGTCTGCTTCAAACCCATGAGCAGGGCGTTTTGATCCATTGCACGGCCGGCAAGGACAGAACCGGTTTCGGCGCGGCCCTGATCCTTTATGCCTTGGGCGTGGACAAAAAGACAATTATGGAGGACTACCTGTTGACCACGCGTTATTTTCCGATTGACGATGAAATGAGGCTGATGGCCGAAAAATATGCCGTCCCCGTTCATGTGGACTTAAACATAATGCGCCCTGTCTTTGAAGTACGTCGTGAATATCTCGAAACAGCCTTTGAAGTCATTGAAAGACGGTACGATTCCATCGATGCTTATTTGGAACGCAAGCTCAACCTGACCCGTGACGTCCGCGAAGAACTTATG
>CAYTSY010000061.1:13986-19065 GCA_964440555.1 uncultured Desulfobacteraceae bacterium | reverse complement strand
GAAAAATATTTTTTTCAATCCACAGGGTTTTCTTTGATTCCGGATGCCGTGGATTTTTAGGAACGACATCGATACAATACATATCACGAAGTTCAAGCGGATCCGAAGGCCCGCTGACAACGGGATGGGTATACCCTGTCGCGTATGGTGTTCCCTTTATACATTTTGTCTTCTGATTCATCAGCGCCACAATTTTGGGCTCGCCAACCAGGGTGGGGGTGAAATCCATGACCCTTCCGTCAAACCCGTAAAAATCATCCCATGTAAAAGGAGTTCCTCTGACCGGATTGGCGCGTTCGCTCGACACCATTCTGATCGTTCTGCGCAAGGTCGGGATGTAGGTCCACATGTCATCGAATTTCGTCGGGTCATTATACCGCCATGCCAGGGTGACCATGTCCTTATTCACCCCGGTTCGCGTGTTCAGCCAAAGTGCGGAGAACAAGTCATGGGCATTCGGTAAAATCGGCTTTGGATCAACCGCTGTCCGGTGAGAAAAAAAGAGCATATCAATTTGCGATTGGGTAGAACTTACCGGTCCCCCTTTTCTTTGAGAGGTGTAATAATAGCCGTCATTATAAGAATAGCCGTCGGATCTCCACCGGTAATAATGGTTCCACATGATTTTAAGGGCTTTGTTCGGCTCCGCAGGGTTTGGGAAGGGCATGCCGGCCACGAGCCCATTTATCGTGCCGTCGGCATTGAGCGTCACCGTGGCGATATTTTTTTTAGTGGCTTCATTATAGGTCGCCGGCATATCCACTTTGGTAAAATTTCCGATATGGATGACGGCAGGTGTTACAATACCCCAACCATCCTTGATGAACCCCTGCATAATGAGAGGAAAATAATCCTTATACTGTTCAATGTTGGATGAGTTGATCACATCTCCAGGTTTAGGTTCCGAGCCAAATGATGGTCCGCCAAAAAATAAAACAGATATCATAGCCATGGACAAAAGAATTAAACTTTTCCGTTTTAAATAAGCCATTCCTCTCCCTCCTTATTAAGAATTAACAGCTAATAATGCTTGGTTCTTCCTGCTTCAGAGATAAAATTATTTCATAAATTATAAAATGAACAGACTTCATTATTTTAATACAAATCAAATGACTTATTGTCAAGCTAATTCTAAAATCAAAGTGCTGTCAATTTTGTTCGGTATTGATTTTGATGCAAAAACGTCATACATGCGAACGCTATGATCCAATTTGAAAATATAACGAAAAGTTTTGGCGCCAATACCCTTTTTGAGAATGTGACCTTTCAGGTCAACCCCCGGGAACGAATCGGTCTTGTGGGGCGAAATGGGCATGGGAAAACCACGCTCTTTCGCCTGATCGTCAACGAGGACCACGCGGATGGCGGCGTGGTCTCCATTCCAAAGCTCTACCGCATCGGATACGTGAAGCAGCAGGTCGATTTCACAAAAAAGACGGTCCTGGAAGAATGCATGACCGGACTTTTGGCTCATGAGACGGATCATCACTGGAAAGCGGAACAAATTCTCTTTGGTCTGGGATTTGTCGAAAAAGACCTGCATGCACGGCCGGAGCAATTTTCCGGCGGCTACCAGGTAAGATTGAACCTGGCCAAAATGCTGGTATCGGAACCGGACCTTCTGCTGCTAGATGAGCCGACCAATTATCTGGATATCACCTCCATCCGTTGGGTGGAACGGTTTTTGGTGAACTGGCCCCGGGAAGTCATGATCATTACCCATGACCGGGGGTTCATGGACAACGTCGTAACCCATGTTCTGGGCATCCATCGGAAAAAAATAAAAAAAATGGCCGGGGATACAGGCAAATATTACGCACAGGTGGCCCAAGAGGAAGAGATTTATGAAAAGACCCGAGTCAACGATGATAAGCGGCGCAAAGAAATCGAACTGTTTATCAGCCGGTTCAGGGCCAAGGCAAGGCTGGCCAACATGGTCCAATCCAGAATCAAAACCCTGGCCAAAAAAGATAAGCAGGCCAAGCTGGAAAATTTGAAAAATCTCGAGTTTTCATTTAAAAGCAAGCCGTTCCACGGTAAATACGTCTGCACCGCCAAAAATCTGAGCTTTTTCTATGAACCGGAAAAGCAGTTGATCTCGCAGTTTAATCTGGCCGTTGGAACTCGGGATAGAATTTGCATTATCGGCAAAAACGGGAAAGGAAAAACCACGCTGTTAAAACTGCTGGCCGGCGCACTGGCGCCCCAACAGGGAGAGATCTCTTATCACCCGGCTGTCACAAAAGGTTTTTTCGAACAAAATCAGGTTCATGGACTGGTGGACACGCGCACCGTGGTCGAAGAGATCCTCTATTCCAATTCGGATGTGGATCCCCAGAGCGCGCGCAACATTGCCGGCGCCATGATGTTCGAAGGAGATGACGCATTAAAAAAAATACAGGTGCTTTCCGGAGGAGAAAAAAGCCGGGTGATCCTGGGCAAGCTTCTGGTAACGCCGGTGAGTCTGCTGCTTTTGGACGAACCCACCAATCATCTGGACATGGAATCCTCCGATGCCATGCTGGCGGCCATCGACAATTTTGACGGCACCGTAATTCTGGTGACCCACAACGAGATGTTTCTCCACGCCATTGCCAAACGGCTGGTCATATTTCAAAACGGTCAGGTCGATATGTTTGAAGGCAGTTACCAGGATTTTTTGGACCGTGTGGGGTGGCAGGAAGACGAATCCCTTCCGATTCGCAACGAAAAATATCCGCAAAACAGCAAAGCCTCCAAAAAGGAAATCAAACGCCGGCGATCCGAATTCATGAACGAGCGGGCCAAGGCTTTGACGCCATTAAAAGAAAATATCAGACTGGCAGAAAAGCATATCGAAGAACAGGAAAAAAAGCTGCATGCGTTCAACCTGACGATGCAGGAGGCATTGGAGAGAAAGGAAAGCGCCCGGATTCAGGAACTTTCAAAGTTTATCTATAAATGCCAGGCAGACATTGACAGGTCTTTTGATGAGATGGAACGCTTCACCCGGGCCTTTGAGGAAAGTTCGGCGCAATTTGATCAGCAGCTTCAAAACCTGGAAGATCAATTGAAATGAATAAAAACTATGCGATATCAGCTGTTTGCATTGTGGCCTGGCTCGTCGCGTTTGTGCCGGATACGCTGGGCCGGACAGGTATGCCGGGCTCTGACGCAAGTCCGACGATCAGTCTGAACGGATATGCCAAACTCGCTGCTTCAGATAATTTTGCCCATGAGGCGCCGGCTTCGGAAGAGACGGATTGGCGCGGATTGTCCCGGCTCCGCTCAGAGCTGGCACTTGCATGTCATGTAAGGCTGTCCGAAACCCTGCAGGGAATGATCAGCGGAAAAGGGTTTCATGATTTTGCCTATGATTTAAACGGCAGGGGAAAATATAGCGGCAATGTATTGGATCATTATGAAAACGAGCTGGAGCTGCGTGAAACCTATGTCCTGGGAGGGATTTTGCCGAATGTGGATGTTAAATTCGGCCGCCAGACCGTGGTGTGGGGAAAATCCGACATCATCCGGGTTACGGACGTGTTAAACCCTCTGGATCAGCGGGAACCGGGATTGACGGATCTGGACGACCTGAGGCTGCCCTTGACCATGACGAAGCTGGATTGGTATTTTGGGGATTGGAATTTTTCCGGAATTGCCATACACGAAATCCGATTCGATAAATATCCGAAATTCGGGAGTGATTTTTTCCCTTATGCTCTTCCCCTTCCCCCGGAAGACAAACCCCGCCACGGAGGCCGGAACACGGAATATGCAGCAGCCCTGCGCGGAACATTCACCGGCTGGGATCTCTCTTTTTATTTCGCTGATATGTATTGGGACACGCCCCATGTTGAAATTCGCGGCAATGCCCTGCCCCTTGCGGCCGAATTAACATACGACCGCACAACCATGCTGGGAATGGCCACAAACACAGCCATGGACAACTGGATATTTAAGGCTGAAACCGCCTGGATCGACGGACTCACCTTCTTCAACGCTGTGGACAGTAAACATATGCGTATCGATGCGCTGGTGGGAATCGAATATTACGGATACACCAATGCCGTAATTATCTTCGAGGCAGCCAATCGTCACATCATGGGGTTTGACGCCGTCCTGAAACAACCGCCGGACCATGCTCTAAGCGACGAATTTCAATACGTTTTGCGGGCATCGCGGACATTTATAAATGAAACCCTGGAACCGGAGGTCGTCGTATCGTTTTTCGGGATTGACGGAAAAGACGGCAAATTCCAACGGTTTTCCGCAGCCTACGACATCAACGACGCTCTCAATGTCATCGGCGGGATGCTTCTTTATCAAACCGGCGATCTGGCCCAGTTCGCTTCCATCGGCGATAATGACAGACTGTTTTTGGAATTCAAGTATAGTTTTTAGGCCATTATGTCAAATAATGGCCCTCCGGTCGGCTGCGCCGGACGGCACTGTTTTTCAAAACACATTGTTGTGTGTGAATTCGGTTACTTCCCTTCGCTTTGGCGCCGGGGAATCCTTGGCCGGGTATCCCAGTGGAATCAACACCACCAATTCGTATCCTTGTGGAACGCCCAACGCTTCCCTGGCCTTGTTATGATCAAAAAGGCCTACGACAACGGTTCCCAGGCCCAGTTGATGGGCGGTCAGACAAATGCTCTGGGCGGCAATGCCCAAATCAAACAGGAACCAGTCTCCGAATTTCGTGGTCACCTGGTCTTTGTAAAATCCCGAGCTGTTCAGTTTTCCGCATAGTGCGAGAACCACAGGTGCATCCGCAACGGCATAGGTCGCCGGATTCTTGGGAGCGAGGGTCTCCTTTAGTTTTTCTTTTATGGCGGCGTCCTTTACAATAACAATTTCCCAGCATTGTGAGTTGGCCCAGGAAGGAGACCATTGGACCGCTTCGAAAACCTGGTTGAGAACTTCCGCCGGCACTTCTTTGTCCTGGTATTTCCGGATACTTCTTCTGCCTTTAACAATTTCCATAAACTCGGACATGTCGCTTAACCTCCTTGATGATGTGAAATGTCTTTCCGGGGTGATGATCCGGTAAGTCGCATGCCTTCATTTTCATGCTCTGATTTCCATATAAAGGTT
>CAYTSY010000061.1:0-13976 GCA_964440555.1 uncultured Desulfobacteraceae bacterium | reverse complement strand
GCAACCCCAATTTTAACACAAAGGGCCGCCCTTTTTCTTTATTTAATTTTTTAATATCAGGAGCAGCAGTTGCTTGTCGTGCCGCATCCGGAGCATCCGCCGGCGCCTGCGCTGAAATCGATTCCGCAATCCAGTTTAAACCCCATGCCCTGAAAATCCACTTTGATGGGCTGGGCTTTTTCGAGGAGTTCCTTATCGACAAGATACTCGAAACCGTCAACCTTATATACCTTATCCGTATCCTTTGGCTCATCCAGAGCCATAGCCAGAGATGGCCCGCCTCATCCGCCCTCATGCAAAAAGATCCGTATCGGAGAAACATCCCTGCTTTTGAAATATTCGGCGACCTGTTCAGTCGCCTGTTTTGTTACCTCAACCATAATTGCCTCCTTTTGTGGGACTATCGACCGTAATTTTTATTCAGCCGATAATGTTTATCATTTTGACTCAACATAGTGACAAGGATTGAATTTGTCAATGATGAAAAATAAACCCATAGCTTTTTATGATGGAAAGCGTTTAATAAACCCGCGCCCATGGTCTTTGCGGAAAATCTTTAATTGGAGTTGACAATGGCTTAATGGATTTTTATACTTTAGCGTCATAAACCGGACAACGCGGATAACGATGTTGCATTTGGCTTGATCGTTTGAGTCCAAAAACATTTTCGGGGCATTTCCCCCCAATGGAGTTTTAGCCATGCCGATTTATGAGTTTTACTGCAAAGACTGCCATACGATTTTCAATTTTTTATCAAAAACCATCAATACTGAAAAAGAACCTGCATGCCCGAGGTGTAAAACAAATACGCTGACCCGGCAAATTTCTCTGTTTTCATTTACCGGCCGGGCAAAAGAAGATGGCGGCATGGAAGATCTGCCTTTTGATGAAAGCAAAATGGAGCAGGCTATGAACATGCTGGCCGGGGAGGCGGAAAACATTTCAGAAGATGATCCGCGGCAGGCGGCTGAGCTGATGAGGAAACTTTCCGGCATGTCGGGGCTTAAACTGGGACAGGGGATGGAAGAAGCCTTAAGCCGGATGGAGAAAGGGGAAGATCCGGAGCAAATAGAGTCTGAACTGGGCGATATCCTGGAGGATGAAGACCCGTTCATGATGCCCGGCAAAAAGACAAAATCCGGAAAACATGTTCCCAAGGGCCCTTTCCGGGATGACGCGCTTTATGATCTGTAAACTTTGAGGCTGCCTGATGCATCTAATCCGGACAGGCGTGGCATAAGGTTATAAGCTCACGGAGATGTACCGAAATGGGTATCGGGGTTATGAAAAAAATTCACGTCGTCCAGGGAGACATCACTCAGCTTGAAGTCGATGCCATCGTAAATGCGGCGAACTCTTCTCTGCTGGGCGGAGGAGGTGTGGACGGCGCCATCCACAGGGCCGCTGGTCCGAAGCTGCTTGAAGAATGCAAAACCATCGGGGGGTGCCCCACCGGCGAGGCGCGCATCACGGGGGGATACACTCTCAAGGCCAAATATGTGATTCATACCGTGGGACCGGTTTACCGGGGAAGTGCCGAAGACAGATTACTTTTGACTCGATGCTATCGAAACAGCCTCGAACTTGCCGTAAAAAGCAATATCCAAACCATCGCCTTTCCTGCCATAAGCTGTGGGGTTTACGGCTATCCCATTGAAGAAGCATGTGAAATCGCTGTTGATGCCGTCTTGAAATTTTTCAATGAGAATCCGGGAATCCGGAAGGTCATATTTGTCCTTTTCTCTTCCAGCGATTTTAAGGTATACACAGCATATATTTCAAAACTGACGGCTCGTCGGCCAGTCTGAAATTTTACCGGCCCAGCGGAAAGAAGATACCCGAAAAAGTAAATACATGTGCATTGGATTCAGACAATACAGGCTATAGCAGAGGGCGGTACAATCTTGACCTTGAGCATTAAATACCTATTGACAAACAGATTAAATTATAATAAATTATGCATAATTTTTTAAATATTTTGGGTTCGGGTGTGGAAAACAAGGGGAAGCAAAAAAAAGGAGAAAAGATATGAAAAAAAATAGCTTATGGATCTTTGCGTTGATCGCGGCAATGGCGCTCTGCGTGGGTACCGCAACTGCTCAGGAAGTGAGTGTCGGGTATCAGGGCTTGATCGGCCAGGGCACCAATTTTCTAAACGGCCTCAGCGTTCGCGGCTGGACCGATCAGATCGGCTACGAAGGAACGATTTTTTATGGCCAGGCTGGTGTAGATACGGATTTTGGCGATATCGATGCTGATATGTGGGTCCTTGACGCCCAGGTTATGTATGCCCCCATCGTCAAAGACAACAGCAAGTTTTATGTGGGCCTTGACCTTGGATATGGCGGATGGGAAATCGATCCCCAGGGAACAAGCTCAATAGACGACAATTTCTGGATGATCGGGCCCCTGTTGGGCGCTGAATACAATTTCCCGGGATTGCCGGAACTTGGTTTCAACTGGGAAGTTTCGTATGAGTTCCTCAGTGTCGATATCGACGACGCCTATACGGACTTAGATTTAAGCGGCGTAAACGTGACCGCGGGTGTTCACTACAGGTTCTAGTAAAAAAGCGTTTTCTGACTACGAAATTTTATTAAAACGTAATACTCCACACCCAATAACAAAAAGCCGGGTCTTATTAGCCCGGCTTTTTGCTGTTTTTATTGTTTGGGTTCAGACTTCTTCTTACCCGTCGCCTGACAGGTATCCCGCATTCAGGTGGAAACTCCGAGTTTGGGTAATATAACCGCTTGAAGCAGTATCCATATCCCGGCAAAAATAATTACAAGCGCTATCGTGTTCATTTTACATCTCCAGAATAGAAGTTTTAACAATCCTTTTGGTAATCCTCATGATAAACATTCCCGGACCCTATGTCCATTTAAAATACGTGCCGGTAAAAAAAATACCGAAGACTACATTTTTTTCTTTTTTTTGACTTAGGTCAAGGCATAGTCACTCAAAGACGCTTATATTAGTACCCAGGCAAACAATAAAAGCGACGACAAAAAGAAACTTAACCGAAACAAAAAAGAATAACTTAAAAGGAGGTACGAAATGTTTTGTTATCAATGCGAACAGACGGCCAAGGGACAAGGGTGTGAATCGATCGGCGTATGCGGTAAAAAACCCGAGGTGGCGGCACTTCAGGATCTTTTGTTATATGCCGTAAAGGGGCTGTGTCAGTATGCCGTTGCGGCACGGGGAAAGAATATTCGGGATGAGAACGTAAGCCAATTCATAAACGAGGCTGTTTTTTCAACCCTGACCAACGTAAATTTCGACCCGGATCGGTTTGTTGAATTGATTCATAAATCGGTAAGGCTAAGGGATGAGATGAAAGAAAAGCTTGTGGCAGCGGGAGGTGTGGCTGGTTTTTCAGGCGGACCGGCGGTTTTCAGACCGGAAAGCACTCTGGAAGGCCTGGTGGCCCAAGGCGAAAAAACAGGAGTCAAAACCGAATCTGCTGGAAACCCGGACATCCTTTCTCTCAAACAACTGTTGACATACGGCATCAAAGGCGTGGCCGCCTATGCGGACCATGCCATGATATTGGGAGAAAAGGATGATGCAGTGTTTGATTTTATTCAGGACGGTTTGGCGGCGACGTTAAATCCGGGTACCGGCGTGGATGAACTGATCGGTCTGGTCTTGAAATGCGGCGAAATCAATCTCAGGGCTATGGAATTGCTGGATGCAGCCAATACGGGCGTTTACGGACATCCGGAGCCGACCAAAGTCCCCCTTTATCCTAAAAAGGGCAAGGCTGTTTTGGTTTCCGGCCATGACCTGAAAGATCTGGAAGAAATTTTAAAACAAACCGAGGGCAAGGGGATTTATGTCTACACGCATGGTGAAATGCTGCCCTGTCATGGATACCCCGGGCTGAAAAAGTATGCTCATTTTTTCGGTCATTACGGCACGGCGTGGCAAAATCAGGCCAAAGAATTCGAGGCGTTTCCCGGAGCAATCGTCATGACCACCAACTGCATCCAGAAACCCCGGGAGACCTATCAGAACCATATTTTTACCACCGGTCTGGTCGGCTGGCCCGGCGTCGCCCACCTGAAAAATAAAAATTTTGCACCGGCCATTGAAAAAGCTCTTCAGATGGAAGGATTTAAAGAAGACGGAGAAGGCAAATCCGTTATGGTCGGATTTGCCCGCAATGCTGTGATGGGTGTGGCCGGAGCAGTGATTGACGCGGTTAAAAACAAACACATCCGTCATTTCTTTCTTGTGGGCGGATGCGACGGGGCCAAGCCCGGCCGGAGCTATTATACGGAATTTGTAGAAAAAGTCCCCAAAGACTGTGTGGTGCTCACCTTGGCCTGCGGCAAGTTCCGGTTTTTTGACAAAGACCTCGGCGATATCGGCGGAATTCCGCGTTTACTGGATGTGGGACAGTGCAATGATGCGTATTCTGCTGTCCAGATCGCCGTGGCCCTGGCCAATGCCTTTAACTGCGGCGTGAACGATCTGCCGCTGTCCATGATTTTGTCCTGGTATGAGCAAAAGGCCGTGGCAATTCTGTTGACCCTATTGTACCTCGGCATCAAAAATATTCGTTTGGGTCCCAGTTTACCGGCTTTTATTTCACCCAATGTTTTAAATGTGCTGGTAGAAAAATTCAATATCATGCCCATCAAAACGCCGGATGAAGACCTGAAAGCGATTTTAGGATAAGGGGAAAGGGGGGAACGACCATGAAGTGTCCCGGACAGGATACGCAATACTGGAAACCCGGCGCAATTTTTGAGGCCAAATGCCCGAAATGCGGACATACCGTTGAATTCTTCAAAGATGACCCCACCCGTAAATGCACGGCTTGCGGACATCGATTCGTCAACCCCCGAATGGACTTCGGGTGTGCCGCTTATTGTCCGTTCGCCGACCAATGCGTCGGCGAATTGCCGCCCGAAGTCATTGCTCAGAGACAGGATCTGCTCAAAGATCGCGTTGCGGTCGAAATGAAAAAATATTTTAAGCAGGATTTCAAACGGATCGGCCATGCTACCCGGGTGGCCCGCTACGCGGAGCGGATCGGCAAAGACGAGGGCGGCGGCATGGCGGTGATCCTGATTGCCGCATACCTTCATGACATCGGCATTCCGGAATCTGAAAAAAAATACAACAGTTCTGCGGCAAAATACCAGGAACTGGAGGGGCCGCCGGTAGCGGCGGCCATCTTGAAAAAACTCAACGCGCCTGAGGCGCTTATTGAAGAGGTGTGCGATATCATCGCACACCATCACCACCCGAGAACCGGAGACAGCGTCAATTTTAAAGCGGTGTATGACGCCGACCTCATCGCCAATATTGAAGACAATAAAAAAGAAAAAGAAATCGACAGAGAAAAAATAGAAAAGCTGATTCAAACCGCTTTTTTAACCGAAACCGGAAAACGGCATGCGCGCGATGTGCTGTTAAAATAGAAGGATACCACGTTATGAAAGTCACACGAAAAATCATCACCATTGACGACGAAAAATGTGATGGATGCGGGCAATGCATTCCCTCATGCGCCGAGGGCGCGTTGCAGATTATCGACGGAAAGGCGCGGGTCGTGGCCGATAAATTTTGCGACGGCCTGGGCGCCTGTCTGGGGGAATGCCCCAATGGGGCTTTAACCATTATTGAGCGGGAGGCCGATGAATTCGACGAAGAGGCTGTCGTGCAGTTCCTTTCTGAAAAAGAACAAAAACCGATAAAGCAGGAAGCGCCCCTGGCCTGCGGATGTCCGTCAACGACCATCCAAAACTTTAAATCGGGGGAAAGCGCCTGCCAGAAAGCGAACGCTCCCGGAAAAATTACCGGCAGCGGCAACTCGGCACTGACCCATTGGCCGATCCAGATCCGTCTGGTTCCCCCCAATGCGGCTTTCTTGAAAAATGCCGATCTTCTCGTCCTAGCCGATTGCACGGCGGTTGCGTTTCCCACGCTTCATCAAGACCTGCTTAAAGGAAAAGTCGTATTGATGGGATGCCCCAAATTCGATGAAACTGAAGAATATATTCATCGTTTTGCGGAAATTTTCAAAACCGCCGGCATCCGAAGCGTGACCACGGCGGTGATGGAAGTCCCCTGTTGTGCCGGGCTCCCCCTGATTGTGAAAAAAGGCATGGCGGCATCCGGGAAAAGCGTGCCCATAGAACAAATTACAATAGGCGTGCGTGGGAACATCCTGTAGGTTTCCACGGCCGGTCATACAAAATCGGGAGGGGTGAAGCGTCGATTACAGGTCCTGAAGAATTTTTTTGACCAGATCTCCTTCAACCCTCGCGCCGAAATGTTTCATGATCATGCCCATGGCCTGCATTTTGTTTTTAAACGTGGCAAAGTCAACGTGTTCCGTGATCCAGGCGGCGATTTCTTCAGCATCAGCCGGCTTGGGGAGATAGGATTCTACGATGCGGATAAACTCGGAATCTTCGGCCGCCATCTTTTTCTCAAGCACCTCTTTTTCATTTTTGTGCAGCTTTTTCAAGATCTTGATCACATCATCATCGGGCAGTTCTTTTTTCCCCATTCGTCCAAACTCTCCGATGATGACGCGAAGCCCCTCTTTTTTCGCCTGATCCCTGGTTTTCATGGCCTGTCCGAGGTCCTGTCTGATTTTTTCCTGAAGGCTCATGCGCTTCTCCTTATTTTCCATTGAGAAATGTTTTTACAATAAAATCCGTTATCCGTTCGATTTCTTCCAACCCAAATGTCGGAATGTCCACGTCTGTTTTTATGTCCGACACCAAGGCGGCCCATTGCCCCGCCTCCAGACATAAAGGGGCTTTGTGCGCAATGGCGCGAAACACTTCAATCTTGGGCTTTTCCTCTCCTTTATACCCTTCGGTGATGACCAGATCAACATCGTCGAAATATTTCATCAAGTGATCCAGATTTACATGATTTTCGGTTTTGGTCATGCCGATTTCATTGGCCGAGGCCACAATAACCGTATCGGCCCCGGCCTTTTTGTGCCGCCAACTGTCTTTTCCCTCCGGACCGATGTCAAATCCATGATGGGCATGTTTGATGATTCCTACGGCGTAGCCCCGTTTTTTCAGTTCGGGGATTAGTTTTTCAATCAACGTTGTTTTTCCGGAATTTGATTTGCCGACGATAGATATAACAGGGGGCATAAAGATCTCCTGAATGCATTAAAGAATTTTTTAAAGGCGATAAAACCTTTGACATCCTTTGTTTTACTTGGTAATTTTTTAAATTATTCTGAAATTCTTGTCAAACCGGAATCTTAAGCTGCCCAATATTTTTTAAAGCCGGCAGCAGACTATCGTTTGTAAGGAGCGATGCATGAAAACAGCAAAAGATGTGATGACGACAGACCCGGTGACGGTATCGCCGGATATGGAGATCACTCAGGCGGCCAAACTCCTTTTGGACAGGAAAATCAACGGGGTTCCGGTTGTCGATGACCAGGGGACACTGGTGGGAATCCTTTGCCAGAGCGATCTGATCGTTCAACAGAAAAAAATGCCCATCCCCTCGGTGTTTACTTTTATGGATGGGATTATCTCACTGACATCCATGAAACATCTGGAGAAAGAAGCCCGGAAAATCACGGCAACGACTGTGGCCCATGCCATGACGGTAAATCCCGTTGCCATTCACCCGGAAACCACCCTTGAAACCGTGGCCGCATTGATGGTCGATAAAAAATTTCACACGCTTCCCGTGGTTGCCGACGGGAAGCTGGTTGGCATTGTCGGAAAGGAAGACGTATTAAAAACAGTGATGCGATAATCGACTTGAACGAAAAGGAAGGAGACAATATGGAAAAACCGGATACCCCCCGTAAGGTGCTCGTGCTTCTGGGGAGCCCGAGGAAAAAGGGCAACAGCGCCATCCTGGCCCGGGAAATCGCCAAGGGCGCCGAAAGCGCCGGCGCGCAGTGCGAAGAGGTGTATATTCATGGAATGAAAATAAGCCCCTGTCAATCCTGCTACGCCTGCCAGAAAAAAGACAGCAAGGGATGCGCGATTGATGATGACATGCAGACCCTTTATCCCAAGCTGATTGAAGCTGACGCCTGGGTTATTGCAAGCCCGGTCTACTGGTTTGCCATGTCCGCCCAGACCAAGTTATGGATGGACCGGTGCTTTGCGCTTCTGGCTTACGGGAAAAATCCCTTTAAAAAGAAAATCGCCATTGCCATGTCGTATGGGGATACCGACCCGTTTTCATCCGGATGCGTCAATGCGTTAAGGACGTTTCAGGACAGTTTCCGTTACGTGGGAGCCGAAATCGTTGGAATGGTTTACGGCAGCGCCCTGGAAGGCGGGGAAATCAGCAAAAACACGGCGCTTTTAGAAGCTGCTGAAACGATTGGTAAAAAATTGGTTCAATAAAGCGTATGGAAGAGATGAACTCTATGCGGAATTGACTGAAGGGAGAGTGTATGAAAAAAATATCGGTGTGTTTGATGGTGTTGTTGCTGGCGGCAAGCGGCTTTTTCTTTTCCTGTTCCGACAAAACATCCGAGAAACAGGAAAAAGGCGCCGTTGAAAAGATGAGCGACGAAACCGCAAAAAAAGTATCGGATAAGATGCTCGCCCCGGTGGAAGATGCAAAAGAAGTGAAGCACATGGAAGAAAACCGGTTGCAGGATGTTCAGGATATGACGAAAAAAGAGGATACCGGCAAATAACCGCGGTGCATCGGATTTAAACTTACTTTCAGATAAAAGGGGGTTCTGGATTGCTGCCTGTCGGAATTATAGCAAACCCGGCTTCGGGAAAAGATATCCGCCGGTTGGTGGCTTATGGATCGGTGGTGCCAAACAGCGAAAAAGTGAATATGGTCCGCAGGATACTCCTGGGGCTGGATTCGATGGGCGTTGAGGAAGTATTTCTCATGCCGGAAAGCGCGGGCATCGGCCGGCTGGCCATGGATCGGTTAAAGATTTCCTTGAAAGCGTCCTTCCTGGACATGGGACTTGAAAACACGCAGGACGACTCCACGCGGGCGGCATCGATCATGCGGGAAAGGGGGGTTGCCTGCATTGTGACCCTGGGCGGAGACGGCACCAATCGGGTTGTTTCCAAAGGGAGTGGGGATACCCCGCTTTTGTCCGTGGCTACAGGTACGAACAACGCATTTTGCACCATGGTCGAAGGAACCCTGGCCGGCATCGCCGCCGGCGTGGCGGCGTCCAATAATTTTGATATCAATACCCTGACCCACCGCGTGCCTCTTCTGGAAATCCGGAAAAATTCAGAACTAATAGACACTTCACTGGTTGACGTAGTGGTGTCGTCCGCGGAATTTGTGGCATCGCGGGCGATTTGGGATGTGTCCACGCTGCGAGAGGTCTTTTTAACCCGGTCGGAACCCGGAAACTGCGGGTTTTCTTCCCTGGGCGGCTATGTCTGCCGACTGCCTGAAAATTCGGGCAAGGGCCTGTATATCGTTGTGGGCGACGGGGAACAAAAAGTCAGGGCGCCCATAGCCCCCGGGCTGGTCCGATGGGTTCCCATTCAATCCCATCGGATAATTGAACCCTGTGAAGACATCCCCTTGAAGACCACCCATTGCGTCATTGCCCTGGACGGCGAACGCGAAATTACGGTGACGGAAGGGGATCACATGAGTGTCCGCCTGAATCTTGATGGGCCCCGGGTCCTTAACTTGACCGATACATTGCGCCATGCATCAAAAGAATGCGTGTTCATCGCCAAACAAACCCATGAATAGCCCTTATTAACTTCGGGGTTAATTCCGGAAATAAGAAGAGGACTTGTTCATGCTGATCACTGAGATACTGGCCAGAAATGCCAGGATGTATGGGGATGAAACCGCCCTGGTCGAACGGGAACCGGCAAAAAATATCCGCAAAACGATCACCTGGAAGGAGTTCGAATCCCGGGCAAACCAAATCGCACATGCCTTGATGTCTCTGGGCATTAAAAAAAATGACCGGGTCGTTCATCTCATGACCAACTGCATCGAGTGGCTGCCGATTTATTTCGGGATTTTGCGAACCGGTGGATGGGCGGTTCCGCTCAATTTTCGATTTGTTGCGGGAACCATCAAAAGCTGCGTCCATACAGCCGAAGCCCGGGTGATTATTTTCGGTGAAGAGTTTATCGAGCGCATCAACACTGTCAAAGCGGATCTGGAGGAAACCGTAACGCATTATATTTTTGTCGGCCCGAAACCTTTGAAGCCGGATTTTGCGATTTTCCACGAGGATATCTTTTCGGCTCAGCCCCTTCATGATCCGGGCGTCGGTATTGAAGTAAACGATGAGGCCGCCCTGTATTTTACCTCCGGCACCACGGGCAATCCCAAGGCAACGCTGCTGACGCATCGCAACCTTGAGTTTGCCTGTTATGTTGAAAACAACCACCACCGGCAGACCCATCAGGATAATTTTCTGTGCATTCCGCCGCTGTACCACACCGGCGCGAAAATGCACTGGTTCGGGAATTTTCTTGTGGGCGCAAAGGCCGTTATTTTAAAGGGCATTGATCCCCGATCCATTCTGGAGGCGATTTCCGAAGAAAAGGTGACCATTGTCTGGTTGCTGGTGCCCTGGGCCTTGGATATTCTCTTTGCCATTGAAAGCGGCGAGCTGAAACTGCACCGATTTGAACTGGACCAATGGCGCCTGATGCATATCGGAGCCCAGCCCGTACCCCCCAGTTTGGTCAAGGAATGGCTCAAGATTTTTCCCCATCACCAGTACGACACCAACTATGGGCTCACCGAAACTACCGGCCCGGGATGCGTTCATTTGGGCATGGACAATATGCATAAGGTCGGCGCCATCGGCGTTCCCGGATTTGACTGGGAATTTAAGATTGTGGATGATCTGGGCCGTCCTGTTCCCGGAACCACCCCCGGTGAACTGGCGGTCAAGGGCCCGGGTGTGATGAAGCAATACTATAAGAACCAGGAGGCTACTGCGGAAACCCTGAAAGGCGGCTGGCTCCATACAGGAGACATCGCCCGCATGGATGAGGACGGATTCATCTGGCTGGTGGACAGAAAAAAAGACGTGATCATCACCGGCGGCGAGAATATCTATCCGGTCGAAATCGAAGATTTCCTCCAGACTCACCCGAAAATACAGGACGTCGCGGTCATCGGAGTCCCGAGCCTCCGGCTGGGCGAAATCGCCACGGCCATTATCCAGGTCAAACCCGGGCAGGAGCTTACAAAAGACGAAGTCAATGCCTACTGCACGGCCCTGGCCAGATACAAGCAGCCGCGCCGGATTATTTTCGCCGATGTTCCCAGAAATCCCACGGGGAAAATTGAAAAGCCCAGGCTGCGAAAGCTTTACGCAGGAAGAGAAGAAAGTTTTAAGCTTTAACCTGTCCATCCTTTTTAAACGATACAAGGAGAAAAAAAGAACAATGAAAAAGCATGTTGTAGCGGTTGTCAAATATGAAGCGCCCGTTCAATCCGTGAGAACGGCGGTTGAAGCCTGCAAAGGCCTTGACGGTGTAAAATCAGGGGCCAGGGTTTTTATTAAACCCAATATTGTCTTCTGGAACAAGGACTACCCCATCCCCAAGTACGGCTCGATAACCACAAGCCGCGTGGTTGAAGACATGATTATCCTCCTCAAAGAGCGGGGAGCGAGCGACATCACCATCGGGGAAGGAACCGTAATCAATAAGCCGAAGGTCAAAGGCCTTCAGGAACATGCGTTTGAAACTCTGGGTTACAATCTCCTGAAAAAAAAATACGGCATCAAGACGCTGAATATCTTTGAGAGACCGTTCAAAAAAATCGACCTGGGCGACGGCATGGCGTTGAATTATAACGAAGATATTTTAAACGCCGACCTGGTGGTGGATATCCCGGCATTGAAAACCCACGGGCAGACCACGGTCAGTCTGGCGCTGAAAAACCTGAAAGGCGCCATCGACATCGAATCCCGAAAAAAATGTCACAATATTGATCCCGTAAAAGACCTCAACTACTGGGTGTCCAGAATTGTTGAGCCCATGCCCCCCATCTTTGCAATCATTGACGGCATCTACAGCCTGGAGCTGGGACCCGGGTTTGAAGGAAGGGCCAGGAGAACCAATCTGCTGATCGCCTCCACCGACGCGCTTTCCGCGGACATGGCCGGAGCCAAAGTGCTCGGATTTGAACCCGCATCCGTGCCGCACCTGGTTCATGTGGCAAAAAAACGCAGCCGCCCGATTGACTTTTCGGATATTGAACTCTTGGGTGAGCCTTTGGAACAGGTGTCTTACCCGCATCAGATCGAATATAAATATGAAAACAACGGCGAATTACCCGCCTATCTGGCCAAATACGGCGTCTCGGGACTCTCTTGGAGAAATCCGGGTTCCACCATGTGCACGTACTGCACGGGATTTACCAGCCCCGTATTGACCAACGTCGTGTCCACCTGGAAAGGAAACGCTTTCGAGGACGTGGAAGTGCTTACGGGGAAAGACATGAAACCCACGCCCGGAAAGAAGAAAACCGTTTTGCTGGGTAAATGCATTTACGAGGCCAACAAGGACAATCCCGACATCACGGAAATGTTTGCCGTCAAGGGGTGTCCCCCTTCCGAAAAAGGAATCGTCAAGGCCCTGCAGCAGGCGGGGATCCCGGTCTCAGATGACTTATTCGACGTTTACGACAGCACCATTGTGCCTATTTTAAGCAAACGGTATACCAAAAAGCCGGAAGAATTTGACGACTCTTTTTTCAGGGTGGACTGACTTCACACTTTAAACGGGTGTATTAAGGGCGGGCATACTATCAGGATTGCGCAGGGGATTGATGATAGCGGAGCCACTCGCCGATAGGATCATCCGAAGAATTGGCAGGGCAGCCGAGTTATACCACCGCCTTGTCAATGTCCCCAAGATCCCGGCCCGGTTGCAACCGACATCGTCGCGCGGTCAGCCGACGCACGCCCCGGCGAAGAGTCCCTTACCGACGAACAGCGCAAGATAGCGGCGGAACTCACCGCCCAGATGACAAGGTTTCTGAAGAAAGGTGTGAGCGCCGAAAGGGTGGTCTCAGGAAGCCCTCGGGGCATTCCCATTGGGAAAGTCCCTTTGAGGCTAATGTGTGTGAATCACATACATAATTTCTCACTTGACAAATGCTTTTTCATAGGTGTGATATCGTCAAATCCTGGAGAATGTGCCGACTGGTGATATTGGGGGCCGTTTTCAGCTATCAAACACAATGAAATTATTGCATATATACTCATAAACATTTTGATATCACAGGAGATTTTCAGTCTGATATCTGCCCAGAAGTAGGAGATATCAACACATTCCGGTGACGGGAAAAGGATGTGATTTAGCAGTTCCATTGAGTTATTTTTCAATTTCTCCAACCACAATATATGGGGGTACTATAATTCGAAAAAAGTGTGGACTTTTAGAGATTTTATTCGCATTTTTGAATTTGGACTTTTCCTGAAAATCAGCCGTAGTGCTCGGTAATTAGGAACAGATTTTGCCGATTTCCCTGACCCAATATATTGGGGTATGCCCTTGATTCCTTCACTTGCTTTTGATTAAACAAATTTTACCCATAATCAAAAAGAAGTTCAGTAGCCGACAGAATTTTATGAAAAAATTGATAAAAATTTCCCTCTGCTCAAGCTACTTGTCGGACACTTCGGCTGTTTGAATGGACTGCTTCTGCGTGCAATTTTAAGCCTAATGCGCCCATAACCTTGAGAATGGTGTCAAAACCCGGGCTTCGCTCCCCAGAGAGTGCTTTGTAAAGGCTTTCCCGAGACAGGCCAGCATCACGGGCCACCTGTGACATGCCCTTTGCTCGAGCGATGTCGCCTATAGCTTTTGCAATGAAAGCGGCATCGCCATTTGCCTCTTCAATACAGGCTTCAAGATAAGCGGCCATCTCTTCCGGGGTCCTGAGATGTTCAGCGACATCGTATTTAGTAGTGATGGTTTTAGCCATAATCGCTCCTAGAGAGTCCGCGATAGACGCAAAGCGGTTTTGATATC
>CAYTSY010000060.1:17571-19066 GCA_964440555.1 uncultured Desulfobacteraceae bacterium | reverse complement strand
AATCTTTCTGCCCTATGACGTTTATCATTTTAAGATTATTTATTGGAGGTTGCAGTCATGAAGGAAATTTTATGGGACGATGAACTCAAAATCCATGTGGCGGAAATCGATCTTAAGCGCCGCCGGTTCATTGATCATTTTAATCTGGTTATCAATGCACATAAAGAAGAGGCGCCTTCCAGAACAATGTGTAAACTTTTGAGCGAAACCGCTGAATTTGCGATGAATTCTTTCAGGATGGAAGAAAAATATATGAGACGGAATAGTCACCCCGATTACTTTTTTCATTTTTCACAACATACCGCATTTATGCAGGACCTGCTGGCATTTTTAAATAGATATAAAACCTGTGATAACATCGCCATGGCCGAACCCCTTGACGTCATCCGAATATGGCTGCTTCATCATATAAAGGCATTTGACGGAAAACTGAAAAGACCTGCGCCTGCTTTATCCGAAAATACCTCGGTGGGGCTTCCCATGGCTTTAAGATAACCGCTCTGGCATTGGGGAATAAGTAATGAGAAACTTAAAAGCATCAACTCACAACAATAAAGAAGGAGGCAGTCCATGAAAATCAAAAAGCAACTCGGAGTGATCATGTTGAGCGTGGCAATTTTGCTCTTTGCGACGGCAGCCAGTGCGGTACAACCCAAATATGTTTTTTTCTTCCTCGGCGACGGCATGGCCAATTCACAGATTCAGGCGACCGAGGCTTACCTGACTGTTGAAAATGGAGGCTCGGCAACCCTTGCCACGGATTTGCTGAAACCTGAAAACCGGCTCAACATGTGCAAAATGCCTGTTCAGGGCATGCAGACGACCTATGATGCCCACGCCCTGATGACGGACTCGGCTTCAGCCGGAACCGCGTTTGCCTGCGGCGTCAAAACCCAGAGCGGCGTCATCGGAATGGATGAGACCAAAACCCTCAACTACAAGAGCATCGCCCAGCTTGCCCGCGAACGCGGCAAACGGGTCGGCATTGTCTCAAGCGTATCATTGGATCACGCCACGCCCGCTTCCTATTACGCCAGTGTGGCCAACCGGGGGTATATGAACAGCATTGCCACGCAAATGGCGGAAACAGGGTATGAATTTTTCGGCGGCGGGGGTCTTGCTTCGCCCACGGGACCGGCACGCACCGGCGACACCGAAAACAACGTGTGGGACCTGCTCGGTGATAACGGCTACACCGTATTAAACGACCGTGATTCGATCATGGCCCTTAAAACCTCTCCCGTGGATAAGGTCGTCTGCATCAACCCTTATCTGCAGGATGCTGCGGCCATGCCCTACGCCATCGACCGGCCCGACACGAACGTTTCCTTAAAGGAGATGACCGAAGTTGCGATCTCCTGTTTGAGCGAAAAGAACAAAGGCAAGGCCTGGGATAAAGGTTTTTTCCTGATGGTTGAGGGAGGAAAAATCGACTGGGCCTGCCATGCCAACGATGCCATCGCCACCATTCACGACATGATCGATTTTGACGATG
>CAYTSY010000060.1:17315-17561 GCA_964440555.1 uncultured Desulfobacteraceae bacterium | reverse complement strand
GCCATGGCGTTTTACAGAAAATATCCGATGCAGACATTGATTGTTGTAACGGGCGACCACGAAACCGGCGGCATGACCATCGGCCATGCGACAACGGGGTATTCGGCATATTACGACCGTTTGCTGAATCAGACATGCAGCTTCACCGCTTTTGGTCAAAACCAATGGGCGGCCCATAAGGCGGCGTATAGCGGCGGATATGACCAGACATCCGCCAATAATCTGGAAAGCAGCGGGGAAATGATT
>CAYTSY010000060.1:16556-17305 GCA_964440555.1 uncultured Desulfobacteraceae bacterium | reverse complement strand
CTTTGGTCTGAACTGGAGCGATCTCAACGACTATCAGAAGGAAAAGCTGGAAGACGCCTACGATAAATCCATGTGCGGCGCAAACAACAACAGTTCGCCGGAAAATACGCTGCTTTACGGCGGGTATGAGCCGATCATCGTGACCATCACCCATATCCTCAATGAGCGCGCCAGCATCGGATGGACATCGTATTCGCATACCGGCGTTCCCGTTCCGGTCTATGCCATCGGCACTGCTGCATGGCGCTTTAACGGGTTTTACGACAACACGGACATCGCCAAGCAATTGGCCAAGGCCATGGACATGTATTTCAACCTGCCCGTTGAAAAGTAGACGGCTTACCCTTTGCTGACGGCGCCGCTTTTTCAGCAGCGCCGCCGGCAGCTTACACCGACCCAAGGAGAAGATATGTCGCCACTGCGGCGCGAATGGCTCTTTTCACTGATAATTGCCGGAATCTGCATTTCCCTGGCCTTTGTGGATCTGGCGCATGTTCCGCCCGCGCCTGGTGGAATTCGCTGCAGGGCCCGGATTACGGCCGTTGACAACAGCCGCGTGCGGGTGAACCTGATTGTCAAAACCAATGCCCAATACCTCACCGTCCGGTTGCTCAGCGGCCCGCACAAGGGCGCCGACGAGCTGACGGCCCGCGGCTATGCAGCCGCCGCCCTCGCATCGCTGACACGGTATCCGCCGCTGCTGCAGACGCACCCGGCGACGCGGGAGCGCGCGGCGCTGGGCTTCGTGG
>CAYTSY010000060.1:5259-16546 GCA_964440555.1 uncultured Desulfobacteraceae bacterium | reverse complement strand
GCAAGATGGAACTTGACGAATTCTACGAGGCCGGAAAAGTCATTCTCGTGGAATACACCGCACCCGATGGAAAGCCGGCCAACGCCATTGCGCGCGGCCATTACCGGCTGAACCTGCAACTGTTTCTGATCGCCATCTTCGGGGCCCTGTTATTGTGCGTTGCCGGCGTTACCGGCCTTAAAGCCGGTCTTTCGTTTGTTTTTGCCGCCATGGTGCTGTGGAAAGTTTTTTTCCCCCTCCTGCTGCGCGGTTTTCCGCCCATCTCCACCGGCCTTGGCATTGTGGCGATGCTTACCGGCGTGATCTGTTTTTCCGTCGGCGGTCTCACCCGCCGGGGGCTTTCCACGTTTGCCGGATCCATGCTGGGCCTGCTGATCACCTGTGGCCTTGCCGTCTGGTTTGCAAAGATGTTTCGCCTGCACGGCGCCGTGCGCCCCTTTGCCGAGATGCTCCTCTACTCGGGCTATTACGAGCTCAACCTGGTGGATATATTCATCGCCAGCGTGTTCATTTCCTGTTCCGGGGCTGTTATGGACCTGGCCATGGACATTGCCGCGACCATGGACGAGCTGAAGCTCAAGGACCCGGAAATTACGCTGATCGAGCATATGCGGTCCGGCCTGCGGGTCGGACGGGCCGTCACCGGAACCATGACGACCACGCTTTTGCTCGCCTATTCGGGCAGCCACATTGCCATGTTCATGGTGTTTCTGGCCAAAGGGCTTCCGGCCACAAACCTGTTGAACGCCCCGTTTGTGGCAGCGGAGGTCTTAAACATTCTGGTCGGCAGTTTCGGGGTCGTTGCCGTGGCGCCGTTTACCGCTGCGGTATCGGCGCTGCTCTACCGGTCCAAGCGCGTTCGGGCTGCCTAAAGAGGTGTTTTTCTCGTTGCTAACGCAAAAATATCGATTTTCTCATGTCCTGCAAATATATTTTTTGTCTAAAGCCTGCAAATAATTAGTTTCTTACAAAAAACAGAATTTGAAGTACATGAGGTATAATATGAAAATCGACATGCACGTCCATTCCAAAAGTTCGCACCGGCCGTCGCAATGGATCCTTCAGAAGATCAATTGCCCGGAAAGCTTTAGCGAACCGCTGATGATCTACCGGTCGGCCCGGGAAAAAGGCTTGAGTCACGTCACGATCACGGACCACAACAAGATCACCGGGGCCCTTGAAATCGCCCATCTGCCCAATGTTTTTATTTCCGAGGAAATCACCGCGTATTTTCCCGAGGACCAGTGCAAGATTCATGTGCTGGCCTATGATATCAACGAGTCCCAGCACCAGGATATCCAGAAGATACGGGCCAGTATCTATGAACTTGTGGGTTATCTTCAGGATCAAAACATTTTTCATGCCGTGGCGCACCCCCTGTATGCCGTAAATGACCGGCTGACCCCTGCGCATTTTGAAAAAATGCTGCTGTTGTTTAAAGTCTTCGAGCTCAATGGCGCCAGAAGCGATGAATTGAATCAATGCCTTAAAAAGACGCTGGTTTCCCTTACCCCGAAGACCATTTACTGGCTGGCGGACAAACACCGCTTGGAGCCGTCCTGGGCAAGACCGTGGGAAAAGGCGATGATCGGCGGATCAGACGATCACAGCTCGCTCAACATCGGACGAACCTATACGGCTGTTGAAGATGCAGATACGATTGACGGTTTTTTTAAAGCCGTTCTGAAGAAACGGGCCGCGGTCTGCAGCCGGCCGGTATCGCCGAAAACGCTGGCCCATAACCTCTATGGCATTGCCTATCAGTATTATAACCATAAATTCAACTTAGACAGGTATTGGGGAAAGGATCTTCTGATTTCCTTTTTAAACCGCATTCTGCAAGACAACCGGGGCGATAGACCCGATCCGGAAAACAGACTGTATGTGTTGAGCAAATACCGGCAATCACCCAAAAAGAAAAACCGCATGCCGGATTCACTGAAAAATCTGATCCGAAAAGAAACCAGGGACCTGATTTTACAAGACGCTTCGCTTTTGGAACTTGTCAAAGGCCATTTTGATGACCGGACAAACCCGGAGGATCAGTGGTTTGATTTTGTCAACCGGGCCTTAAATAATGTCGCGCTGCATCTGGGCAATAAAATTCTGGCGCACCTTTCCGGCGCCGACGTATTTCAGATATTTAAGTCCATGGGTTCGGTGGGCGGGCTGTACATGCTGCTTGCGCCCTATTTTATCTCTTTTACGCAGTTTGCAAAGGACAAACGCCAGGAAAAGGAAATCCTTGAATCGCTTCCCGTCCATACCGACCGGGACCGACAGGACGCCCCCAAGACAAAAATTGCTCACTTTACCGATACATTCGATGAGGTCAACGGCGTGGCCCTGACATTGAAGCAGCAACTGCTGGAAGCCCGGAAAAACGACTTTGACTATACCATCGTGATCTGCGATGAAAAATACGACAGGAGCCAGGAAGGCGTATGCGCATTTAAACCCATCGGCACGGTCCGTCTGCCCGAATATCCGGAACTCATAATCCAGTTCCCGCCGATTCTCGAAATACTGGATTATTGCTATCGGGAAAACATCACGCAGATTATTTCAGCCACTCCCGGACCAATGGGCATCGCCGCATGGATAGCGGCCAAAACCCTGAAAATCAAAATCTCCGGTACGTACCATACCGCCCTTCCCCAGTATATCCAAATGCTCACCGGAGACGACATGATTGCCGACATCAGTTGGAAATTCATCCTCTGGTATTATGATCAGATGGACGTAATCCAGGTTCCGTCGGAGAGTACAAAGGCGGAGCTGGTGGCAAAAGGCATTTCAGCGGCAAAAATCGATCTGATGAACCGCGGGATCGATATCGCCCGGTTTCATCCGGGGTTCAAAAACGGCATTCTGGCAAAACGTTGGGCCATTCCCGATGACGCAGTCAAGCTGCTCTATGTGGGCCGAATTTCAAAAGAAAAAAATTTGAAATTGCTGGCCGACGTTTTTTCCTCCCTCTGCCGCATTCCCATAAAAACGCACCTGATTGTGACAGGGGAAGGGCCGTACTTAAAAAAGATGGAAGAATCGCTAAAAGGAATGCCATGCACATTTACCGGGTATCTCCACGGGGATGATCTGGCCTCCGTGTATGCGTCAAGCGACCTGTTTGTTTTCCCCAGCACGACCGATACGTTTGGAAACGTGGTCCTGGAAGCCCAGGCCTCAGGCATCCCCCTGATCGTGACGGACAAGGGAGGTCCATGTGAAAATATTCTCCCGGAAACAACCGGGCTTGTGGCTGCCGATGATCATGACGGGTTTCTGGAAAAAATCCTTACCCTGGCCAATGACCCGGGCCGCAGGCGGAAGATGGGGCTTTCGGCAAGAAAGTACATGGAGTCCCGGTCGTTTAAGGAGGCATTCATCGATTCATGGCAAGGCCTTGCAGATTTTCAGGCCCCTGTAAAAAGAACCGGAACCCGGGTGACCTGACATTTATCCGAGATTACTATTCAAAATAATAGCTCTTTTGCA
Source organism: uncultured Desulfobacteraceae bacterium (assembly GCA_964440555.1). GTDB lineage: Bacteria > Desulfobacterota > Desulfobacteria > Desulfobacterales > UBA5616 > CAYTSY01. The sequence continues at coordinate 13,048 of CAYTSY010000060.1, read as the reverse complement.
TCTGGCGTATAACAATTGCGACTCCGGAAACCAGTAAAACCAGGCAGAGAAGGATCAAACAGCACCCATAGGCAATGGCCACCTGTTGATCAGGATGTGCCCCTTCCGTCATAAGTGCATAAATGTGATAGGGCAGGGCCATGACTTCTGAAAAAACCGTCTTGGGGTATCCTTTTAAGTAAAATGCTGCTGCTGTAAATAAAATGGGAGCGGTTTCGCCGGCGACTCTCCCAATGCTCAGGATAACGCCAGTCAGTATCCCCGGAACGGCTGCCGGCAATACGATTCTTTTTATGGTCTGCCATTTTGTTGCGCCCAATGCCAGGGAAGCCTCTCGCAGCGATTGCGGAACCGCCAGAAGCGCCTCCTGGGAAGCTGAAATAATTACCGGAAGAACCAGGATTCCCAACGTGAGTCCGCCGGCAAGGATGGATACGCCGAAATTGAAGAATTTTACGAATACCGCAAGACCGAATAACCCGAATACGACGGAAGGCACGCCGGCAAGATTGTTAATGCTGATTCTGATGAGGTTGACGGTATAATTTTTCGGCGTATACTCTGAAAGGTATATGGCGCAGGCGATTCCAAAAAAAAAAGAAAAAAGCATGGCGGCCAGCGTAACATACAATGATCCGATAATTGCCGGGGCAACGCCGCCTTCCGTCATGGCATTATGCGGCCGCTGGGTCAGAAATTCCCATGAAATGACGTTAACCCCTTTGATCGCAATAAAGTAAATTATTGCAACCAAAAAGAAAACCGTAACCGCCATGCATAGCGTTACAAAAGCAAAACCGGTTTTTTGCGCAATGTTTTTATTCATACGGATAGCCCCAGTTTAATTCTGAATCTCCTGCTGACAGCCTCGGCAAGGATATTAAACACGAAAGTAATCAGAAACAAGATCAGGGCGATGGCAAATAAGGCATTATAATGGTCGCTGCCGACCGGCGCTTCGCCCATTTCCGCGGCAATCGCCGAGGTCATGGGCCTGACGGGATCAAAAATTGATTTTGGGATAACGGCTGCATTGCCGGCGACCATGAGAACCGTCATTGTTTCTCCTATGGCCCGGCTCATTCCCAAAATAATGGCGGTGGATATTCCGGAACCCGCTGCCGGTATCACGACCTTAACCAGGGTTTGCCACCTGTTGGCGCCAAGGGCAAAAGACGCTTCTCTGAAGGATCTCGGCACGCAGGTTAACGCATCCTCTGCGATACTGCAGATTGTCGGGGTTGCCATAATTCCCAATATCAGGCTTGCTGTAAAGGCGCAAAGCCCGATAGGGATGTGAAACAGATCCTGTAAAAACGGCGCAAGCACCGCCATTCCGAAAAATCCATACACAATGGAGGGAATGCCGGCCAGAATTTCAATAACCGGCTTTAAAATCGCCCTTTGTTTACGGCCGGCAATTTCATTTAAATATATGGCGCTTCCCACGCCAAGCGGCATGCAAATAAACATGGCGCCGGCCGAAACCCAAAATGATGCCAATATTAAAGGAAAAATTCCAAATTCCGGCGGATCATAGGTCGGATACCAGAATTTTCCGAATATGAACGCCGTCACGTTAACCTTTTTGAAAATCGGCAACGCCTCTTTAAACAACACGATGACAATACCGACGAGGAATACCAATGATGCAAATGCCGCCATTGCAAACAGCCAGCGATAGACTTCTTCTTTATGTCTTTTCATGTACTCCCCTGTCGGTATTGTTCAACATGACGCACTGGCCCGGAAATCCAAAAAATACCGGGCGCTTTTTTATTTGAGGGAAACGTAACCTTCTTCGCTGACGATCTTCTGGCCTTCCTCGCTCTTCACAAAATCTATAAAATCCTTGGCAAGGCCCTTGGGTTCTCCATCGGTATACATGAACAGGGGCCTGCCGATTACGTATTTATTGCTCAGAACGGTTTCCACGGAAGGCACGACACCGTCTATTTCAAGCGACTTAACGCCTGATCCCAGAAACCCCAACCCCACATAACCGACGGCGCCGGGCGTTTTGGATACGGCGGAGGCAACCGCCTGGTTTGAGGCCTGCATGACGGCATCCGGCCTGACTTTTCGTTTATCCAGGGCCAGCTCGCCAAAAGCCTCGAATGTTCCGCTTGAAGTATCCCGCGATACAACAACGATTTTCTGGCTGTCTCCCCCAAGTTCCGACCAATCATTCACCTTTCCTGTGAAAATATCTTTTATCTGCTTTTTTGTCAGCGCGCTTACGTTGTTTGAAGGATTGACAATAACGGCGATGCCGTCCATGGCAACGACATGCGCTTTTATGCTTTTGCCGTTTGATACGGCTTTATCAAGCTCTTTGTCTTTTATCGGCCGTGAAGCATCCGCGATGTCGCAATTGCCGTCGATCAAAGAGGCCAATCCCACGCCGGAACCTCCCCCGCGAACGGAAATATCGGCGTCGGCATGTTTTTCCATAAAGACTTCTGCTGCCCTTTGTGCAATCGGCAGTACGGTAGTAGAGCCCTCTATAACAATCTTTTCCGCATAACATGGAAATGCAGCGCCTAAAACAATCAAACAACCGAATAAACCCTTTTTTAATATATTCATTTTCTGTTCTCCTGTGTATTCATGTTTAAAACTTCATGTTCCAGTCAATCTGGCCCAATGTTTCCGGGTCACTTTTGCCGCTGGCTCTGAATGAACGGTACACATCCAGCCCCAAAGAGGTATTTTTACCTATTCCGAAGGTAAATGCGCCTTCATGGGACTTGATTCTGGTTTTACCACTGTACCGGTCGGAGTCCGGAAGGATATCCAGAACGGAATCCTTGCCAAGTTTTGCATAAATGTATCTGAATTGCATGTCGCCGAATTTCTCGACTTTTTCATGTCCGATTTGAAATCCGGCACTGAACCCGGTTGAATGGTCCGAAACATCGATATTGTCGACGTATTCGCCGAGGAGTTCCAGCGACTCGGCATTGAATCCGATTCCCTTGAAAGGCTCCAGAATCTTGAATGCAAGGGCAGGATTAATCAACTTGTAATCATGCAGATATTCTGAGGTTCCCTTGGTCGTGTTGCCTGAATTGCTCTCCCCCGAGTTTGCACTGCTGACGTGGCCGTGGGTGTTGTCGTACCAATTCAGCCCGACCGCGCCTTTCACCGAGAACCTGTCATTGAACGTGTACTTGACTCCCGGCTGGGCAAGATACGCCATCGGAGCGCTGTCCAGTTTGTCCGTATCCGTATCAACGACCAGCGCTCCGGCATTCATAAAAAGCTCGGCGGCACCCATGGCCTTGCTAAATTGAATCACACCGCCTTCGGGCGTAATGTCCGTATCGTAAATCAGATCCGTCGGTTCCCATAATGCATCGCTGAGCAGCATTTTCCCCGCCACCAGGTTCATCGAGCTGCAAAAACTGTATTTGGCGTAGGCATAATCAAGAACCACCGTCTTTTTGGAATTATATCCGCCGAAAGAGATATTGGTGGAACGCGGATCCCCGCTGCCGGACGCAACACCGATTCCGGCGAGAAGCTTCTCGTTGACCTTGGACTCAAGTCCCAGCCGCATTCTGACCCGACCGATGTGGGTGTCTTTTTTCGTTGCCGGATGATCATGCTTATATTGATACCGCATTCGCAAATCCCCTTTGAGCTTTGTTTTCTGCACCCACTCGGGAAGACTTGAAGATCTGCCTTCCGCAATTTCCCGTTTAATCTGTTCCTGGGTTTCAGTTTTTACTTCCTGGGCTTCGCCCGGTGTAAGTACCCCTTTTTGGATTAATTTTTCGAGAAGCAAATCCAATTCTCCGGCATCCGCATGCGTCAGGTTGACGGTCAACCCTGCAAACAGGACCAATAACAGCAATAACAAGTATTTCTTCATCTGACGGCCTCCATTTCATTTTGTTTGTTTTTTTAATCTTTGTGTTACAACATCCCTGAAAAAAAGCGTTTTCAATTTTTATGTCATGTTATGTCGTGAAGTTAAGATTATTTTAAGAGAGTGCTGTTTTTGCGTTCAAACCCATTTTTTCTTCTTTTTCCACCTCCTTTATTTTTTCAGCCGTTATCCGTTTTTCCTTTCAATCGGTTAAGTCGTATATGCATGAAAGAAGCTGGAGTGTATTGATCAATAAAGGATTAGGTTTAAATGAATGTTGTGTTAGAAGTTTGTTAAATCAATGATCGGCCGCCAAACCATAAAAATGTCCGGTCCAATAAAAAACGAACGCAAATGAAATAAAATTTTCACGGTTATCGGCAACTATTGCCAATGAAAAAATAATCGCGCGCTAACAAAAACCTAACAATGAAAGATTAACGTCTTGCAAAATAACAACCCAACGAAAAAGGAGGAAATCAACGATGAAAAAGTTAATCCTGTTTACCCTGTGCCTGTCGTTTCTGCTTTCAACGGCTTCCGTCTGGGCGGGCAATATTGTGATCAACGGTTCCACGACGGTTTTGCCGATCGCGCAAAAGGCGGTTGAAGCGTATATGAAAAAAAATCCCGAGGTGAAAATTTCCCTTTCCGGCGGCGGATCAAGCAATGGAATCAAGGCTTTAATAGACGGATCCGCGGATATCGCTGATTCTTCACGTTTTATCAAGGACAAGGAAGTTGCCATGGCCCATGAAAAAGGCATTCTCCCGGTTCCTTTTGCCATCGCCTATGACAGCATTATTCCGGTGGTACACCCGAGCAACCCGCTCAAAAACGTCACTCTGGATCAATTGCGGGCCATATATAAAGGTGAGCTCGCCAACTGGAGAGAACTGGGCGGACCGGATCTTCAAATCGTCGTCAATTCCCGGGACACGTCTTCCGGCACCTATGAGACCTTTGAAGAAAAGGTGATGAACAAGGAAAGAGTAACGCCGGCGGCCCAGGTCATGGCATCCAACGGGGCGATCGTTCAGGCGGTTTCCTCAAACAAATACGCCGTCGGATACATCGGCATCGGCTATCTCAATCCCACGGTCAAAGCCCTGACCGTCAACGGCGTTGAAGGCAATGAAGCAACCACGCTTGACGGGACCTATCCCATTTCCCGGCCCCTGTTCATGTTCACCAACGGGTGGCCCAAGGGAGAAATATTAAATTTCATCAACTTCATGATCCATCCCAGGCAGGGGCAGGAGCACGTGGCGGCAAGCGGGTACGTCAGGTTGTACTAAAGGAAAAAAATGATGCACAGACGGCAGACAACGGAAAAGAGGATGCAGTGGCTGTTTTTTGTAATTGCGCTGGCATCCATCGCCGCTTTATTTCTGATCATGGTGTTTCTTTTCAAGGAAGGGACCCCGATTTTCAAGCATGTATCCGTCAGGGATTTTCTGCTGGGGAAATACTGGTATCCCACATCGGAACCACCTGATTTCGGCATATTTCCGCTGATCGTGGCTTCCCTTGCCGTAACGGTCATATCCGCATCGGTTTCCATCCCCTTAGGCGTGATGACCGCCATATTTCTGGCTGAAATCGCCGGGAAAAAACTGGCTGAAATCGTCAAGCCCGTTATTGAGCTTCTGGCGGCGTTGCCCTCCGTGGTCATCGGATTTTTCGGAATGGTTTTGGTTGCGCCTTTTTTGCAGGAAGTTTTTGATATCCCCACCGGGCTCAACCTGTTCAATGCGTCGCTGATGCTGGCATTCATGTCGATTCCGACCATCTGCAGCATCTCCGAGGACGCCATCCACAGCGTGCCCGTCTCTCTAAAGGAAGCATCTCTGGCCCTCGGGGCCACGCACTGGGAAACCATTGTCCGCGTGATTGTTCCGGCTTCGATTTCCGGCGTTTCCACCGCGATCATTCTGGGCATGTCCCGGGCCGTCGGAGAGACCATGGTCGTCCTGATGGTGGCCGGCGGCGCGGCCATGGCGCCCGCATCGATTTTCAGTCCGGTACGGCCCATGCCCGCGAGCATCGCAGCGGAAATGGCTGAAGCGCCGGTAGGCGGAGAGCATTATCACGCGCTGTTTGCCGTGGGTATTGTCTTGTTTTTGTTCACCCTGTTTTTCAACATCGTGGCGGATCAGATCTCGCATCGGTTCAGGCAAACCGGAGAGGCTACGTTATAGGGAATCGCTATGGAACCGTCATTTTCAAAAAAACTGAATACGAAAAGAAGAAGAACCCAGTTCGCCCTGTTCGGCCTTATTCGTCTGGCTGCCCTGATCAACGGCATCGCGCTGTTTATCGTGGTTTTTTTTGTGATCAAAAACGGCTGGCGGGCCATCAACTGGACGTTTCTTACGCAACCGCCGATCGATTCCATGACCCGGGGCGGAATCCTGCCCTGCATCGTGGGCACCTTGTGCCTGAGCATCGGGGCAATTTCCGTGGCATTGCCCGTCGGCGTGGCCTCAGCCGTTTATCTCAACGAATATGCGCGGCCCGGAAAGGTTCTTCGGATCATCCGGCTGGGGATCAATAATCTTGCCGGCGTCCCATCGGTGGTGTTCGGGTTGTTCGGGCTGGCATTTTTTGTCGTGATTCTGAAAATGGGGGTGAGCATTGCCGCCGGCGCCATGACCCTGGGCGTACTGACCCTGCCGGTGGTCATCGGCGCGACCGAGGAAGCCTTGAAATCCGTTCCCGATACCTATCGGGAAGCGTCCCTGGGGCTCGGGGCCTCCAAGTGGCAAACGATTTACCGCGTGGTGCTGCCGGCTGCGCTGCCCGGTATCCTGACCGGCGCAATTTTGGGAATCAGCCGGGCCGCCGGTGAAACCGCTCCGATCATGTTCACCGGCGCGGTATTTTTTTCTCCGGATCTTCCGTCATCGATATTTGACGCCGTTATGGCGCTTCCCTATCATATTTATGTTCTGGCCACGGCCGGCACTGAAATCGAAGCCACCCGGCCCCTGCAATACGGTACGGCTATTGTGCTGATTTTTTTGGTGCTGGGGATGAATCTGGCCGCGATTATTTATCGCTCGCGGCTTCGGACGAAAATGAAGTAATCGGAATCGCCGGAAGTGTAACAAAAGGCAAAGGCGGATAATGAATAAGACAATCAAAATGAATGCAAGCGGCCTGAATTTTTTTTACGGAAGTGTTCAGGCGTTGACCGACATTTCCCTGGATTTTCACATCAACGAGGTGACGGCGCTGATCGGGCCCTCCGGGTGCGGCAAGAGCACCTTTCTGAGGTGTTTGAATCGCATGAACGATCTGATCCCGATCAGCCGGGTTGAAGGTTCCGTCATGCTCGACAATGAGAATATCTATGATTCCGCAGTTGATGTGGTTTCTCTCAGACGCCGCATCGGCATGGTCTTTCAAAAACCCAACCCCTTTCCCAAAAGTATTTTTGAAAATGTCGCCTATGGCCTGCGGGTAAACGGCATGAAAGACAAGGCGGCCATCCGGGAACGGGTCGAACAAAGCCTGAAGCAGGCCGCCATCTGGGATGAAGTGAAAGACAGGTTAACCCATTCGGCCCTTGGTCTTTCAGGAGGTCAGCAGCAACGGCTCTGCATTGCCCGGGCCCTGGCCGTCGAGCCCGAGGTCGTGCTGATGGATGAGCCCGCGTCTGCCCTGGATCCCATCGCCACGCAGAAGATCGAGGATTTAATCCATCTGCTCAAGGAGTCGTTTACGATCATCATCGTAACCCACAACATGCAACAGGCGGCCAGGGTATCCGATATTACGGCTTTTTTTTATATGGGCAAACTGATCGAAAAGGGCGAAACCGATACGATTTTCACCCGCCCCAGGCTCAAACAAACCGAAGATTATATTACCGGCCGGTTCGGATGACCCGTGCCGGCGGCAACAGGAGAC
>CAYTSY010000060.1:0-5249 GCA_964440555.1 uncultured Desulfobacteraceae bacterium | reverse complement strand
GGAGACACGGATGACCATCCATTTTCAAAAAGAACTGGAAAAAATAAAAAAGCAGATTCTTTCGCTGGGGTCGATGGTTGAAGAACGGGTTCGAATGGCAATCAAAGCCATTGAAACCTTTGACGTTCACATCGCCCGACAAATCATCGAGTCGGATTTTGAAATCGATGAAATGGAAGTCGATGTGGAAGAAGAATGCCTCAAGGTGCTGGCCTTGTATCAGCCGGTTGCCGTTGACCTTCGTTTTCTGATTGCCGTGATCAAAATCAACAATGATCTGGAGCGGATCGCCGATGAAGCGGTCAATATCGCCGAGCGCGTTCAGACGCTTTCCAAAAAGGAGAAGCAGAACTTTTTCTTTGATTTTTCACTTATGGCGGAGAAAGTCCAGCTCATGCTGAAGAAAAGTCTGGACTCCCTGGTCAATCTGGATTTGGACATGGCCTTCGGAGTCTTGACCATGGACGATGAAGTGGATGCCATCCACCGCGATGCCTATGACAACATCAAACAATCCCTGGGCCGGCACCCGGAGCTGGCCGCATTTCTCCTGAATCTGTATCTGATTTCAAGACATCTTGAACGGTTGGCCGATCATGCGACCAACATTGCCGAAGAAGTCGTCTATCTGATCGAAGGAGAAATTGTCCGCCACGAGGAATTTTAAGCGCTGCGCACTGATGGTTGACGTCTTTGGGAAAAAGAGCTTTGTGTTTTATCGCCCGAAATGGTAATCACGGCTGAAGACATAAAACAACAGGCTGAATTGGATCCCGAAATGAATCTGGAAAAAAACGTTATCCCATCGTCAGTGCGAACCATTCATTTGATCGCCGCCTGTGGAACCGCCATGGGCGCCCTTGCCTGCATGCTGCGGGACCTGGGGCATCAGGTAACAGGCTCCGATAATGCGATCTACCCCCCGATGAGTACTTTTTTAAGGGAGAAGGGAATTACCATCCATAACGGCTTCAGCGGCGAACACCTTGAACACAGGCCGGATCTCGTGGTCGTGGGCAATGCCGTTTCCCGGGACAACCCGGAGGCCGTGAAGATGAGAGAGATGAATTTAAATTTCTGTTCCATGCCCCAGGCCGTGAACCGGTTTCTTGCAGGCGGCAAAAATGCCATCGTGGTTGCAGGCACTCATGGCAAGACCACCACCTCTTCCATCGCAGCCTGGGTCTTGCATGACTCCGGTTATGACCCCTCTTTTTTTGTCGGCGGGATCCTGCAAAATTTCCAAAGCAATTATCGCCTGGGATCAGGCGGATCCATTGTGATTGAAGGAGATGAATACGACACGGCTTATTTTGACAAAGGCCCCAAATTTTTCCATTATGATCCGTCTATTGCGATACTTACCGGCGTTGAGTTTGATCATGCCGATATTTTTAACGATATTGATCAGGTAACCGATGCGTTCAAGGGGTTTGTCGCCCGCATTGCCTCCGACAGCACTCTGGTGGCCTATGACGACAACGATATCGTCAACCGCCTCGTCAGGCATGCTCCGTGCCGGGTGGAACGCTATGGCCTTCTCCCCGGATCGCACTGGCGTCTCGGATCCGTCAACATCCAGCCTCCCTGGACGGTCTTCGAGGTACTTAAGCACGGCAAACCGCTTGGGACATTTAAAACCGATTTAAAGGGATTTCACAATCTGACCAACCTCCTTTCCGTCATTGCAGCCTCCTGTATTCTGGAAATCCCGGTTGAAAAAATCGCTTCGGCCCTGGAAACGTTTGCAGGAGTCAAAAGACGCCAGGAAATACGGGGAATTAAAAGGGGAATAACCGTGATGGATGATTTCGCCCATCATCCCACGGCCGTGCGCGAAACAATACGCGCCGTCAAGCCTTTTTATCCCCTGGGACGGTTGATCGCTATTTTTGAGCCCAGAACCAATACGAGCATGCGCAATGTTTTTCAGGATGTTTATCCCCATTCCTTTGACCAGGCAGATCTCATTTGCATCAGAAAGCCGTCACTGCTAAGCAAAATTCCCGAGTGGGAGCGATTTTCATCCGAGGCCCTGGTTCGTGATCTTCAGAAGAATGGAAAAGAAGCTCACTATTTTCCGGACACCGAAACAATTATTGACTTTGTCGCTCACCGCGCCAAGGAAAACGATATCGTGTTGATCATGTCCAACGGAGGATTTGACAATATTCATAAAAGATTATTGGAAAAATTGTAGTTTCTCTGCCACACGGCCTGAAGACGCAAGATAGTCTTCAGGCTGAATGCCAAATATAAAATTCATGAAACGATTCGACATAAATAAATATCCTTAAATAAAAAGATATTCATATTTTTGTTTGACATGATATTTGTCCATTTGGTAGTATTTATTTTATAAAGATATTTCATCATCAAAAACACCTTAATTAAGCATAGTTGTTTTCCAATTTCCTAAAAAAACCATTTGCACTTCTCCTGAGTCTGTTTTTATTTGCCTGATCCAACTGAGTTTTTCATATAAAAGGCATATGTTTTGCCGAAGAGGTCTGACAGTCTTTTATGGAAAGCAAAATGACGGCGGTTCCAATGAAAAACAAAAAATCAACCGGGTTGCAGGCTGCTGCATTCCCGAACATTCACGGCAATAACCCATGAAAACGAAAAAGGAGGCGCTTTGTATGGAGAGAAAAAGGTGTGTTTTTACATTTTGGGCAATGACACTGAGCATTTTTATCCTGTGCGCGGTCTTTTCATCAAGCCTATTCGCGGTTGAGCCCAAGCCCGGCGATGTGATCAATGCCGGTAATGTGGATCAGTATGCCCAGTATTTTCCAAGTTTTATGGTACAATTCATTAAAGGTGTGGATTTTGCCCGCCCTGTTGAAATTACTGTGAGAGGAACCGAGGAATACGGGCTTCCGGCGGGATATAATGAATGGACCGAAAAAAACCGGGGCAAACTGTCCATTGATCCCGAAGGCAATATTGCCGGAGAGTACCAGGCAGGCATGCCGTTTCCGGATCCCAAGGAACCCCAACTGGCCCAGAAAGTCATGTGGAATTTTTACTACCGCTGGCGAAGCGATCAATGGTATTTTCTGCCCCCCGGATGGATTGCCTATTCACAAAGAAAAGGCGGACCTCTCACGAATTCGAGCGGCACCCAATTTTATATGTATTTTACAAATCGAACCAGTCTGGACCCCAAACCCGAGCGGCCCAACCCCCACGGCCTGTTTTTTGGATTTATTCAGCATATGCTTGACGGCGTGAGCCGGGATATGGATTTTTTAATCTGGAGATATTCGGATCCCACAAAATCCGACGAAATGTGGACTTACGTACCCACCTTGAGAAGAACCCTGAGACTGGTTTCCAGTGAAAGATCCAATCCGGTGCGGGGCTCTGCGGCAACATATGACGACTACTACGGATTTGACGGGAAGATACAGGAGTTTACGTATAAATATTTGGGGAGCCAGAATAATATGGCCCTGATGCACCAGGTCACCACCGCACTTTCCAGGCCGGAACTTGCCAATGGATGGGACCATCCGATTCTTTTTGGAAAAGATGATCCCTATGAGCTTTGGAATCATTATTTAATTGAAATCAATCCCAAAAATCCGCGTTACCCGGAATCCAAACGGCTTTTATGGGTGTCCGACAAGCTTTATTACGCTTCCTACGCGGAAACCTATGACAAATCAGGCGGCTTCTGGAAAGGTCTGTACCAGTCCTATGCCCCGTCCAAGACATGTATGGATGAAATCGGCCCATGGATGACATCTCAGGGATACAGCGATTTTAAAACATCCTATTGGACCGGCGTTATTCGAAAACAACCTGCATCGGCCAACTGCGAGTTTGATGCGGAACTCCTGGAACCAGGGGTGTTGGGCTCCCAGCTCCCTTATTTTTGATGCGCATTTCCTTTGAAATGGGCGGTCAAAACAGGCCGCCCATTCTCTGTTTCAAAATAATGATTTTTTCCCACCCTCCTTTGGTTTCTAAAAACCGATAACCTCTTATGATGATTCTATATCGTTGACAACAAAATCCCGGCCTGATACAAATTTCACCTGTTGCAGAACGTAAGGCAATCTAAATATATAAGAATTTAATGAATTTTTGAGGAACCGTCATACTTTTGCGCAATTCCCCAGGTGGAGTTTTTTAAAAAATGAAATCAAGGATTTTAAATATCTTAAAGGATGAAAATAATATCGTTTCAGGCGAGATGATCCGGATGAAATTAAACATCTCAAGAGTTTCTGTCTGGGAGCATATTCAGGGGCTGAAAAAATTCGGTTACCGGATTGACTCCTTTCCCAACGGCTACCGGTTGATTTCTTCGCCGGATCCGCTTTTCCCATGGGAATTCGGCAATCGCGCCCCCTATATTCATTATTTTGATCAATTGCCCTCAACCATGGATACGGCCAGAGATCTTGCCCGCAATGGATGCCCTGACTTTACGGTAGTCATTGCAGAACAACAGACAAAAGGCAGAGGGCGGCTGGCAAGAACCTGGATTTCGGATACAGGCGGACTTTATTTTTCCATCATCCTGAGGCCCCCGATTCCTCCGGCCATGAGCTTTCGGGTGAACTTCGCCGCGTCTCTGACATTGGTAAAAATCTTAAAAAAAATGTTTGCCGTTGATGCATCGGTCAAATGGCCCAATGATGTCCTGATCGATCAGGCCAAGTTATCCGGAATGCTCTCGGAGATGGAAGCCGAAGCCGACCGCGTGTCTTTTATCAACCTGGGCATCGGGGTAAACGTGAACAATAATCCGGATCCAAAAGAACAAAAAGCCGCCTCCTTAAAAAACATTCTCGGCCATGACATTTCCAGGAAAGACCTTCTGTCAGCATTTTTGGATGGATTTCAGTTAAAAATGGTAAGTATCGCTACACAGGATGTTATCCCGGAGTGGCGAAACCATTGCAGCACGTTGAACCAGCCGGTAAAAATCGTCACCTTGCATGAAACCTTTGAGGGAATAGCCAAAGATGTGGACGAAAGCGGCGCCCTGATCCTGGAACAAAAAAACGGCGCCTTAAAAAAAGTAATCTACGGCGACTGCTTTTACAGGACTTGAAATCCCGGGGTTTCGATATATTCCAATATTTCAAAAATGAGCGCGGTTTTTTTATTGACAAAAGGGAAATAACCGATTACAAGATGGCTTTTTAAAAAAAGGGGAACTTATAAAGCCCCCCCGGGGCCGTTAACTCAGACGGTAGAGTATCTGCCTTTTAAGCAGAGAGTCGCTGGTT
>CAYTSY010000059.1:15937-19267 GCA_964440555.1 uncultured Desulfobacteraceae bacterium | reverse complement strand
CGCATGATTTTAACAATATTCTGTCAGCCATCATCGGGTATTCCGAACTTGCCTTAGATCACGCGCCAGAGGGATCAGCCCAATATCGAGACATTCGCGAGGTGCTGGCTGCCGGCAATCGAGCAAAAGAGCTGGTTAAACAAATATTAACTTTTGCCAGGTATTCAGACGTGGAAATGAAACCGATCCGGGCGAAATACATCGTCCAAGAAGCATTGAAGCTGCTGAGATCTTCCATACCCTCTACCATTGAAATCCAACAATATATCGATAGCGACGCCATTATATCAGCCAATACGACCCAGATCCACCAGATGGTAATGAATCTTTGCACCAATGCCGCCCACGCGATGGAAGCCCATGGCGGCATTTTAAACGTGCATTTGGATGAGGTTGCTTTAGATAATAATTTTGCAGAACTTCACCCTGAAATTGTACCTGGAAATTATTTACAATTGAGCGTTCAAGATACGGGGCATGGGATGAGGCAGGATATTATTGAAAAGATATTCGACCCTTATTTCACCACCAAAAAAATTGGAGAAGGCACTGGTTTGGGGCTCTCTGTTATTAAAGGAATCGTCCAAAGTTGTAATGGTTTGATTACAGTCAAAAGCGAGTTTGGCAAAGGATGTATATTTGATGTCTATTTACCGGTTTTAAACAGAGAAACCAAAGTTGCAACCGGACCAGTTGAAACAGAAAAGGCGCCGACCGGCGATGAGCGGATATTGCTTGTTGATGATGAACCACCCATTGCCATAATGGGCGAACAACTGCTGGGAAAACTGGGATATCAGGTTGCGGTGAGAACAAGCGCTGTTGAGGCTTTGGAACTGTTCAAAACAAATCCGGGCCGTTTTGAACTGGTGATTACCGATATGACCATGCCCCATATGACAGGAGACGTGCTTGCGGCTGAAATCCGAAAGATAAGACCCGATATTCCTGTGATTTTGTGTACCGGATACAGCAAAGCGATATCAGATGAAAGAGCGAAGGAGATTGGAATTAATGCCTTTTTAATGAAGCCGGTCGTGAATATCCAATTGGCCAAAACAGTCCGGAAAGTGTTGGATGAGGCAAAGAGCGACGATTGAGCAGTTTAAGGATCATTATCCGAAAGAAAAGAATTCAAATGACTTTATCATAAAACTTCGTGGAGTTGACTTTGATCAATAACGATAGGCAGGGAACAGGCAGTATGCTGAAACTCATCTTGGATTATTTGGATGAAAAGCGGGGTTTTGATTTCTCGGGCTATCATCAGCCCATGCTGGAGCGTCGCATCCGTCGGCGTTTGACCGCCACAAACTGCAAAGACTTCAGCGAATATCTTTCCTGCCTGCAAAAAAAACCAGATGAACTGGACCACCTCCTGGATGTCATCACCATCAATGTCAGCCGGTTCTTCCGGGACACGCTGACCTTCGAACTGATCGCCGAGCGGATTTTGCCTGAGATCATTCGGGAAAAGATCCAGGCGCGGGATCAATCGTTCCGAGTCTGGTCCGCCGGCTGTGCCAGAGGAGAGGAGCCCTACTCCCTGGCGATCCTGGTCCATGAATTGCTGTGCAAGGAAGAGGTCGGAATGAACCTGCACCTCTTTGCCACGGATATCGATGGGAAGATCTTGAAAGAGGCCGGAAAAGCCATCTATCCGCTAACCAGTATTGAAAATATGAAACACCGGCTCCTGACGAAATATTTCACGCCAAAAGGGAACTCCTTTCAGTTGATTCCGGAAATCAGGGATCTGGTCACCTTCTCACACTACGACATGCTGGATAAAAGGCGCAGCGTTCCCCCGGAAAGTGTCTTCGGCAACTTCGATATGGTACTCTGCCGCAACCTGTTGATCTACTTCAACACCGAGTATCAGGAGACGATTTTTGAACGACTCTATCATTCACTCGCAAACCATGGTTATCTCATACTGGGAGAAGCAGAGGCTCCGACCATTAGATATCGTCACCACTTCAGCCGTGTTTATGATTTCAGCCCGATCTATCGGAAAAGATAAGAAGGAAAAGTGAAACGATGAAACTGAAAGATTTGAAAATCGGCATGCAGTTGAGAATCAGCCTGGGCGCCATTCTGTTGTTTGTGGCGCTCCTCGGCGCAACGGCCTGGTTCCAGGCGGACAGGCTGTGGGAAGAAACCAGGGGACTCTACGAACATCCGCTCCAGGTCGGCCGTACCATCGACACCATCGCGATCGATATTCTCTCCATGCACCTTAACATGAAGGATCTGGTCCTGGCTGAGAATGAGCAGAAGAGACAATCCGTCATTCAGTGCATCGACGCGGACGAAGCCGATGCCATCCGGCAGTTCGACATCCTGTATGACCGCTATCTCGGTCCCCGGAGCGACATCGACGATGCCCGCAATGCCTTCGTTCAGTGGAAATCCATCCGCGAGGAGACCATTCGTCTCCTGCGGGCCGGAGAGACCGCCGTGGCGGCCAAACGCACCAAATCCGACGGCTTAGGCGGCGGTCATGTGGAAAAACTGCTGGGGAAATTCCAGATGATCAGAGATTTCGCAAAGACAAGGGGCGACCAATTTTATCGAGACGCCCAAAAAGAAAGAGATGATTTGATGATGCGGCTGTGGATGGTTCTCGGCGTCATCCTCCTGCTGACACTGGGGATCGGCTATCTGCTGTTGAAAAGCATCCGGAAACCGCTTCAGGAACTGACGTCGGCGGCGGACCGGTTCCGCCAGGGCGAACTGGACGCCCGCAGCCGCTATGTGGCCGCCAATGAATTCGGGACCCTTTCCGACTCGTTCAACGCGCTCGCCGAAACGGTCCGGACGGAATTGCGGACCCGGGAATCCGCCGCCCGGATCGCCGAGGTCATGCTCCGGGAAGAAGATCTGCGCGTTTTCTGCCGGGAGTTGCTGAAAAGCTTGCTGGAGCAGACCGGATCGCAGATCGGCGCCATCTATCTGCTGAACGAGCGGAAAACGGAATTCGACCATTTTGAATCGATCGGCCTTGCCCCTGCGGGCCGTGCCTCCTTTTCCGCCGCCGGGCTTGAGGGCGAGTTCGGCGCGGCTCTGACCACGGGAAAGGTCCAGCGCCTGACCGATATCCCGGAAGATGCTCGTTTCACCTTCGCCACGGCGGCCGGGGATTTCCAGCCGCGTGAGATCATCACCATTCCCGTCCCTGGAGAAGGGGGGATTGCGGCGATGCTTTCCCTCGCCGGTATCCGAAGCTATCCCGCGTCGGCGGTGCGAGTGGTAAACGACGCCTGGAGCGTGATGATCGCTCGCCTGAACGGCGTGCTGGCATCCGGGAAAATCCGCACCCTTGCCGAG
>CAYTSY010000059.1:14753-15927 GCA_964440555.1 uncultured Desulfobacteraceae bacterium | reverse complement strand
GCAACAGAATCAGGAACTCCAGGCGCAGCAGGAGGAGCTGGAGGCGCAGGCGGAGGAGCTCCGAAAACAGACAGAGGAGTTGCAGGGGCAGAATGTGGAGCTGGGGCAGCAGCGGCTGGCGCTGGAAGAGGCCAGTCGTCTGAAGAGCCAGTTTCTGTCGAACATGAGCCACGAGCTGCGAACGCCGCTCAATTCCGTGATAGCCCTCTCCCGCGTCCTGATGATGCAGGCAAAGGCCAAACTGAGCGCCGAAGAGATCAACTATCTGGAGATCATCGCGCGCAACGGCAAAAACCTCCTCACCCTGATCAACGATATCCTGGATCTTTCAAAGATCGAGGCTGGGAGGATGGATGTCAACCCGAAACCGTTTTCCCTCCGCCTGACCCTGGAAAATATTGTTGAAAGCATTGCTCCCCTCGCCGGGGAAAAGCAGATCGAACTCCATCAGGATGTCCCCGTGGATCTCCCGCCGCTCGAAAGCGATGAAATCAGGGTGTCTCAGATCCTGCAAAACCTGATCGGCAATGCCGTCAAATTTACCGGTGTGGGAAGTGTGACCATTTCGGTTCAGAGCGACAAAGAGAAGATTTCCGTCCGGATTGCGGATACCGGCATCGGGATTGCGGAAAGCGACCTTCCGTATATTTTCGATGAATTCCGGCAGGTGGACGGATCTTCATCGAGAAGGCATGAAGGCACGGGGCTTGGTCTGACCATTGCCCGCAAGGCTGCGAGAATGCTGGGCGGGGATATCGCGGTGACAAGCGCCCCAGGCAAGGGGTCCACATTCACTCTGACCTTACCCAACGCATGGCAGGGTACGGCGCCGGTCTATGAATCGATCGTCAGCAGACAACCGTCAGGCGTGAAACAGGTGCGCAAGACCATTCTTGTTGTGGACGATGAACCTGAGATGGCTTCGATAATTTCCCGTTACCTGCTCCAGGAAGGATATAACACCGTTACGGCCACATCAGGATCGGAGGCGCTGAAATTCGCCGTGCGCGAATTGCCTTTTGCGATTACCCTCGATATCATCATGCCCGACATGGACGGCTGGGAGGTGCTGCAAGGCTTGAAGAAGAATCCAGAGACCAAAGAGATACCGGTAATTATTGTTTCCATCTCGGAAGACCGGGAAACCGGCTTTGCTCTTGGCGCTGTGGGCTAT
>CAYTSY010000059.1:0-14743 GCA_964440555.1 uncultured Desulfobacteraceae bacterium | reverse complement strand
TCACGAAGCCCGTGTCGAAGAAACATCTCATATCTGAGATACAGAAGATCGGCAAGCCGGGAGCCAGCTCTATCATGATTGTGGATGACAATGATCTTGATCGCCGGGCAATCAGTCGGATCATCGAAGAGGAAGGGCTGATGACCATCGTGGCTGAGGATGGCGCTGTTTGTCTTGAATTGATCAAAAAACAGATTCCTGATGTTCTGGTCCTGGATTTAATGATGCCTGAGCCGGATGGCTTCGCCGTTTTAGAGAGAATTCGCGGCAACCCAGAGACCCGCGATCTGCCTGTCATCGTTGTTACGGCCAAGGATCTGACGGAGGAAGATCGGAAAAAATTGAGCGGAAATGTCTTTTCCGTTCTCAAAAAAAGCGCCGTGACATCGATGACGCTGCTCGCGGAAATCAAAAGAATCTTGATGGGTCTTGAGAACCTTCCAAAGCACCCCAGGTCTGAAAAATCGGCGGCCCCGCCCCGGATTCTGCTGGTCGAGGACAATGAGGCGGCGATTATCCAGGTCAAAGCGGTTCTCGAATCCGCCGGTTATGTGGCCGACGTGGCCAGAGGCGGACAGGAGGCTTTTGATTATGTTTCCCATACCATCCCGGACGGTATTATTCTGGATTTGATGATGCCGGAGATCGACGGTTTTGCGGTGCTGAAAAAGATCCGGAGTACGAAGGCGACGCTACAAATACCGGTTCTTATTCTCACGGCCAAGGATCTGACGCCGGAAGATTTCAAGAGACTCAACGCCAACCATATTCAGCAGCTTGTACAAAAAGGTGATATTGACCGGGATAGCCTGCTGTCCAAAGTCCGGTCAATGGTTGGGGGGAAGGTGAAACTGGAAACTGGAAACTTGAAACTCAAGATCCGCAACCCGCAACCCGAAACCATCCTGGTGGTGGAGGACAATCCCGACAATATGACCACCATCAAGGCAGTTTTGCAGAACCGATACCGGATACTGGAAGCGACGAATGGCGAAGAAGGATTGCGGATGGCCGAGCAAGTAATGCCTGACCTGATCCTGCTGGACATGGCCCTGCCGAAGATGGACGGCCTGACGGCAGTTCGGCATCTGAAAGATAACCTTGAGTTGAGTAATATTCCGGTGATTGCCATGACCGCACAGGTCATGAAAGGAGACCGGGAAAAAATTCTCGAAGCGGGATGCGATGATTACATCTCCAAGCCGATTGACCCGGAGTGGTTCCTGAAAAAGATCGGCGATTGGCTTGGGAATTGTTCAGTAACACCCGACCGAAGAAAGGAGCTTTATGCCGAAAATACTGACGATTGATGACAAGATGGACAATCTGGTTACCCTGTCTGCCTTGCTGAAGAATCTGATGCCAGACTGCGCCGTGATCACCGCCCAATCCGGGATTGATGGGATAGAGAAGGCGAAGGCCGGGTTGCCCGACGTCATTTTGCTGGATGTAAGGATGCCGGATATGGATGGTTTTGAAACCTGCCGCCGGCTGAAATCCGATGAAATCACAAAGCACATTCCGGTGATTATGATTACAGCCATGAGACAAGACCCCCAGAGCCGGATAAAAGGGCTGGAGATCGGCGCCGATGCCTTCCTTTCCAAGCCGATTGACGAGTATGAACTGGTTTCACAGGTCAAGGTCGCCCTCCGGATCAAAAAAGTGGAGGATGCGCTGCGGACGGAAAGGAATTTTCTGGAGCGCTTGGTGGAAGAACGCACCGTGGTGCTGAAGGAGAAGGAGGAGCGCCTCCGTTCCCTGGTGGAATCGACAAGCGATTGGATATGGGCAATAAACGCCGAAGGCCGCTACTTTTACGCCAGCCCACAGGTCGGAGACTTTCTGGGGTACAAACCGGATGAAGTTCTGGGCAAGGCCCCGTTCGACTTTATGCCGCAGAAAGAAGCAGAGCGGGTGAAAAGAATTTTTCAGGAAATTCAAAACACGAGGCGCCCATTCAAAGGACTCGAAAACCTCAATTTCAGGAAGAACGGAGAACCCGTTATTCTGGAAACAAGCGGCGTTCCGATTTTTGACGCAGCCGGCAACTTCGCGGGTTACTATGGCGTTGATCGTGACATTTCAGAACAAAAAAAAGTTGAAGAGGAGTTAAAAAACCGCAATAAATTTATCGAAACAATCTTGGATAACCTGCCCATAGGATTAGCAGTCAATCGAATTTCTGAGACCGATGCAGTAATCTATATGAATAAAAAGTTCGAAGAGATATACGGCTGGACAAAAGAAGAGATTAAAAGTGTAGCTGCTTTTTTTGAGAAAGTTTATCCTGGCCAGGAGGAATTGAAAGAAAGAGTGATGGCTGACATAGCAACTGGCGACCCATCAAGAATGAAGTGGACTGATTTGAAGGCGACAGGCATCAATGGCGACCAAAAGATCATATCCGCCATCAACATTCCTATCATAGGTCAGAATCTGATGATTTCAACTGTAGAAGATATCACCGGGCGCAAGCGGGCCGAGGAGGAGAAGTCCGTACTCGAAGCTCAGCTTTTGCAGGCCCAGAAATTAGAATCCATTGGAACTCTGGCCGGCGGAATTGCGCATGATTTTAACAATATTCTGTCAGCCATCATCGGGTATTCCGAACTTGCCTTAGATCACGCGCCAGAGGGATCAGCCCAATATCGAGACATTCGCGAGGTGCTGGCTGCCGGCAATCGAGCAAAAGAGCTGGTTAAACAAATATTAACTTTTGCCAGGTATTCAGACGTGGAAATGAAACCGATCCGGGCGAAATACATCGTCCAAGAAGCATTGAAGCTGCTGAGATCTTCCATACCCTCTACCATTGAAATCCAACAATATATCGATAGCGACGCCATTATATCAGCCAATACGACCCAGATCCACCAGATGGTAATGAATCTTTGCACCAATGCCGCCCACGCGATGGAAGCCCATGGCGGCATTTTAAACGTGCATTTGGACGAGGTTGCTTTAGATAATAATTTTGCAGAACTTCACCCTGAAATTGTATCTGGAAATTATTTACAATTGAGCGTTCAAGATACAGGTTATGGGATGGCGCAGGATGTTATTGAAAAGGTATTCAACCCTTATTTTACCACTAAAAAAATTGGAGAGGGCACGGGTTTGGGGCTCTCCGTTGTTAAAGGAATCGTTGATACTTGTAACGGTTTGATTACAGTCAAAAGCGAGTTGGGCAAAGGGTGTATATTTGATGTCTATTTGCCGGTTTTAAACAGGGAAACCAAAGTTGCAACCGGACCAGTCGAAACGGAAAAGGCGCCGACCGGCGATGAGCGGATATTGTTTGTTGATGATGAACCTCCCATTGCCATATTCGGCGAACAACTGCTGGGAAAATTGGGATATCAGGTTGAAGTGAGAACAAGCGCTGTTGAGGCTTTGAAACTGTTCAAAACAAATTCAGACCGCTTTGACCTGGTGATTACCGATATGACCATGCCCCATATGACAGGAGACGTGCTTGCGGCTGAAATCCGAAAGATAAGACCCGATATTCCTGTGATTTTGTGTACCGGATACAGCAAAGCGATATCAGATGAAAGAGCGAAGGAGATTGGAATTAATGCCTTTTTAATGAAGCCGGTCGTGAATATCCAATTGGCCAAAACAGTCCGGAAAGTGTTGGATGAGGCAAAAGGATGACAAAACGATAATCCTAAACTTAACGTCTGTTTAACCAGCCCGAATGGGAGCCATGTGGCTATTTTTCGGGATAGTTCTGATTCGAAAATTCGGGGAAAAACTATAATAGTCCGCATCTTTCCCTAATTATTGCACCCCCATATATTGTGGTTGGAGAAATTGAAGAAGAATTCAAGATAGCTGCTAAATCACATGCTTTTCACACCCTCGGAATGTGGTGATATCTCCTACCTGTATCGAAAATGGGTGAAAATCAAAAAAACCTGTGATATATGTTTCGAAAAATCAAGGATTATCCGAAAGTTGAGTATTCACGAAACGGTTTTGTTTAGAATACCGATACAATAAGTCAGTTCAGATTTAATTTCACCTGCTCCAAAAAAATGAAAAAATCATGAAAATCTTTATATCCCAGGATTTCCGGTTTAGCGGAAAGCTTTCAGGAAAGCTTGACAGATAATTAATAAGCTGGTTACATGGGTATATAAACTTTATTCTCATTTATTAAATTCATTCGTAAAGGCATGAGAGGAGAAAGTGATGAGTGAGTTAGATGCGTTTAGACATACAGTTCGAACATGGCTTGAGGAAAACGCGCCTGAATCTTTAAGAGGTAAGGCAGGCGACATTACCTCGGGCTATTGGGGCGGAAAGAAAACGCCGTTGCCTTTCCCCGATTCTAAAGCATGGGCGGTCATGATGGCGGAGAAAGGGTGGACGGTTCCCATGTGGCCCAAGGAATACGGTGGGGGCGGACTATCCAAAAAGGAAAATAAGATTTTGATTGAAGAACTGGATCGGTTGAAGTTGCCGCTTCCCCTGGTTGGTTTCGGTATTACCATGATTGGCCCGACGATTCTTCAATTCGGGACGGAAGAACAAAAACAGTTTTTTCTTCCAAAGATCTGCAGTGGTGAAATGAGGTGGTGCCAGGGGTACTCCGAGCCGAATGCAGGGTCGGATCTGGCCAACGTCCAGGCCATGATGGTGGACGATGGGGATGGGTTTACCATCAACGGTCAGAAAATCTGGACCAGCTACGGAGATTTGGCAGACTGGATTTTCATGATCGGTCGCACGAACTGGGACGTCAAAAAGCAGGCCGGCATCACATTCATCCTGGTGGATATGGATCAGCCCGGCGTGACTGTCCGCCCGATAAAACTGATTAGTGGAGAAAGCCCCTTTTGCGAAGTGTTTTTTGATAACGTCAAAGCATCGAAAAAACATGTACTGGGTGAGTTGAACACGGGGTGGGGGGTAGCCAAGGCCCTGCTGGGTCACGAACGGACGATGATCGCAGATGTTTTTGGAACCGGCAGACCCCCGGCCGATGAGGCTTTCACCCTGGCAAGCGCAGCCGGTCATTATATCGGGTTGAAAGACGGCCGGATTGCCGATCCCTCTATCCGGGACCGGATGGCCCAGACTCAGATGGATGAAATCTGTTTCAATTTAACGGTCCAAAGGAATGCGGACAATATGAAGGCGGGTCACAACCCCGGCCCGGAATCGTCCATGTTCAAGGTCTATGGTACCGAGCTTAACCAGCGGCGCCTGGAACTGTTGGTTTCGATCATGGGACCGGAAGCTCTGGGTTGGGAAGGGGACGGATTTACCAAGCATGAGCTGAAACTGACACGAGAATGGCTGAGGTCCCGTGGAAATACCATTGAAGGCGGCACCTCCGAAATTCAATTGAACATTATCTCAAAAATGGTATTGGGACTTCCGGCGTAAGCAGACACGAACTCAGGAGAAAATTCATGGAACTTTTACTGACAGATGAACAGAGAATGCTGGACCAATCGGCCCGGAATTTTATTAAAAAAGCCTCCCCGGTCATGCGGATGCGTGAACTCAGGGATGATACCCAATCGCTTGGATACGACAAAAAGATCTTTCAACAGATGGCCAAACTGGACTGGACTGCAATCCTGTTCCCCGAAGATCAGGGCGGGATGGGAATGGGCATGGCCGATATGATCGTGGTTATGGAAGCCATCGGCACAGGCCTGGCACCGGAACCACTTTTACCCTCGGTTATACTGGCAGGGCAGGCACTGGCTTTAAGCGGTAACGACGCGCTGGTTAACGAATGGCTCGATCCCATCATCGAAGCGAAAAAAGTTCTGGCTTTGGCATATCAGGAGAAGCAGGGGCGTTTTGATTTTACACGGGTTACAACCACTGCCGAAAAAACAGATGGAGGAGGTTACACGCTTACGGGCGAGAAGTCCCAGGTCCAGGGAGGTTGGGGCGCTGATGCCGTCATTGTCTCCGCCAGAACCTCAGGCTGGAGCGGCGATGCAGAGGGCATAACGCTTTTTCTGGTCCCCAGCGGCACACCAGGTCTGACCTTTACCCGACAACACCGGGTGGATTCCCGAAACTGCGCCATTGTCCGGCTTGAAAACGTCAAGATTCCGGAATCCGGTATTCTGGGGAAAGTGGATAAAGGCTGCGAGATTCTAAACAGGGTGATTGACATGGCCACAATCGCCCTTTGCGGAGAAATGCTGGGCGGCATAACCGCCACTTTTGAGCGCACCCTGGCGTATCTGAAAAAGCGCGAGCAATTTGACGTCGTTATCGGGTCATTTCAGGCGCTCCAACACCGTGCAGCCACAATGTTTATGGAGATCGAACTTGCGCGTTCGGCGGTTATGGCAGCAGCACGGGCGTTTGATGAAAAGGATGCCGGGGCAGCGGCCTTGATATCGGTAGCCAAAGCCCGCTGTTCCGACGCATATGTCCTGATAACCAACGAGGGCGTGCAGATGCACGGTGGAATCGGCATGACCGACGAGGAGGATGTCGGTTTATATATGAAACATGCCCGGGTAACGGAAATGACATTTGGAGACGCCGCTTATCACAGGGATCGATTTGCCTCGATGAAAGGGTATTGACCATATCTATTTCCAATATGGGGGAGAGTCCTGTGGCAAGTTCACTTTTATTTCGATGAATATCCGGTTGGGAATAATGCAAGTAAGCATGAATAGGAGACACCATGATGATCGAGATCGACACCACCGCTTTCATCCATACCGCTGCCGTCCAGCATGGCAATGTAAAGGTGGGGGCCTATTCCAGCCTTTGGCCCTGTTCGGTCATCCGGGGGGACTTAGGACCGGTCAATGTGGGTCGTTTTACCAGCATCCAGGACAACTGCATGGTGCACGCGGGAATCGTTGGAGACTTTGTCACCGTTGCCCATGGCGCGGTAATCCATGGATGTACCATAGGCAATAAATGCATGATCGGCATCGGCACGGTCATCCAAGATTTCGCGATCATCGGGGAGGGGAGCATAGTTGCCGCCGGCGCCGTTGTGTTAGAAAAGCAAATGGTTCCATCGAATTCCCTTGTCATGGGCGTTCCCGGCAAGATAAGGGATGGAGGGCCTGGCCAGCTTGAAAAAATCACCAGCAACGCCCTTTACTATGCAGCCCTGGCACAACTCTATAAACAAAATGAAGACGTGTCATCATTGGATGCGTTAACAAAAAAGGTGGCAGAACTGCAAAAATGGGCGGATTTATACGGTATCGGGGACCATTAGCTCCGGCAAATCTCTTCTTGATTGACACGATCAACGGCAACCTGCTAAAAGCCCCGGAAACTCGTTATACGCAAAGGAGGTTGTCATGGCGTTACACAATATTGCCGTTCATGAGTTGAAACAGCATATCGGCGAACAGATACATTTGTCGGACTGGTTTGAAATCACCCAGCAGCGGGTCGATGATTTCGGGGAAGCCATCGAGGACCGGCAGTGGATCCACTGCGACGTGGAAAGGTCCAAGGCGGGTCCGTTCGGCGGCACCATCGTTCACGGTCCTCTCATGCTTTCTCTTTTGGGGCATTTAAGCGGCGGCGTGGACACCATTCCGCCGGGGATCCAGTTTTTCATGGCCTACGGGTATGACAAGGTCCGGTTCCTCAGCCCGGTTCGGGTCGGTTCGCGGGTCCGCAACCGCGGGGTGTTGACCGATGTTACGGAAAAAGGCAAAGGCCGGTATGTGATGAAGGTCACCAATACCCTGGAGATGGAAGGCTCGGAGAAGCCGGCCATGGTGGCGGAGGTATTGGGACTGATCGTTACCTAATGCCGATACGGAAAGGGCGTCTTTTAGCCCGGAGCGGCGTTGCCGCGGTTGCATAATGACAGGCGGTCCGTACAGTTTGCCGAATCCGTATAGTCTAGCTCTGAGGACTTTGACGAAAAATGCAAAATGCTCCTTGACCTGGGATACATCGTCGGTCATTCTGGAAATATCGGTTTCCTGCCGTGTCAAAATATCGGTTTTGACAAGACAGCGAAAATAAAGTAACGAAAACATGGCTATAAGCGAAACATTGAAAACAATCATAACTCGGATGCAACCCCGGAGAACCCATGAACGCGATTCAATACAATCTGAAGGATAAAGTTGTTGTCGTTACCGGCGGCAGCAGAGGAATCGGCCGGCAGATCGTCAAGATGCTGCTTGCCGAAGATGCAAGCGTCGCCATTTGCGGGCGAAAACAGGAAGGGCTGGATGCTGCGGCGGCACTGCTCGGCAATCCGGACCGGCTGATGACAGTCACCGCTCATATCGGAAAGGAAGACGATGTCGAAAACCTGTTTGCAAAGACGCTGTCGCGCTTCGGCAGGCTCGACGTTCTGATCAACAATGTCGGCATGAATATGGTGACCGGCGTCACCGACGCAGACCCCTCTCTCTGGCGCAAGATCATCGATACGAATCTGACGGGCACGTTTTTATGTTCCCGGAAAGCCGGGCAGATCATGCGGAGCCAAAGCAAAGGCAAGATCGTGAGCGTTTCAAGCCTGGCGGCCCACCGGGCTTCGCCTGCCATGGGAATTTACGGCATTGCCAAAGCCGGCATTGAAATGATGACCAAGGTCCTTGCCCAGGAACTGGCGCCTCATCATATCAACGTGAATGCCGTTGCCCCGGGGATGGTCCGAACGGATTTCAGCAAACCCTTCTGGTCGAATCCGGACTTTTATCCGAATATCGTCAAGTCCATTCCTCTGGGCAGAATCGCGGAACCCGAGGATGTGGCGCATCCGGTGCTGTTTTTATGCTCCGATGGATCGGATTTTATCACCGGGCAAACGTTGCTGGTAGACGGCGGGGCCAGTGCGGTGTAGCCTGTTCATCCCTATAAATGTAGGGGCAGGCACAGGGGCCTGCCCCTACATTTCATTTTCCATAGGAGTCCCGGACTTTCTGACGCAGCAGCTTTCCGGCCGGTGAAAACGGGATATCCTCGGTAAACACCACCGTTTTGGGAATTTTGTACCCGGCCAGTTTTCCCCGGCAAAAGGAAATGATGTCTTCCGGCGCTGCTTGTGCCCCGTTCTTGAGCTGAACCACGGCACGCACCTGAGATCCCCATTCTTCATCCGGAACGCCGATGATACAGACGGTGTCTACGGCAGGATGCTTGGAGATGATTTCTTCGACTTCCAGGGGGAAAACCTTTTCCCCTCCGGTGTTGATGCATTCTTTCTTCCTGTCGACCACCCGGATTTCACCGGTTTCGTCGATGTACCCGAGGTCCCCGCTCTTGAACCATCCGTCGGCGAGGACTTCCCGGGTTTTTTCATCGTCTTTGTAGTATCCTTTCATGACCGTGCTGGATTTGTAGCAGATCTCCCCGACCGTGCCCCTGGCGACTTCATTGCCGTTTTCATCGATCACCTTTGTTTCGACGATGGAATTTCCCACGGACCGGTCCTTGACCTGATCCGGATCGAAATCTAGTTTAAACTACGTGACCGGCGTCATTTCGGTCTGCCCGAAGGCGTCTAAAATCATGGCGCCCGGAAATGCCCTGAGAATGCTCTGCTTGAGATCTTTCGGACAGGCGCCTCCGCCGGTGGCGACCATTTTCACGGAGCTGATGTCGTATTTGCCGAAGTCGGGAAACGAGAGAAGTTTTTTCCAGCCGGTGGGCACATTGGCCAACTGATACACCTTTTCTGTTTCGATGGTGTGCAGGATAAGGGCCGGGTCGAATTTGACGCTGTCCGGAAACACATAACACAGGCTTCCGGTCAAGGCGCCCATCATCAGGTTGGCATAGGCGGCATCGTGAAACAACGGCATGGACGGGTACATGGCCTTACGGGCGTTTTTATAGTTTTTTTTCAATTTTTTCGGATCCATCAGGCTTTGCCGGATCTGATTCTGAAAAAAATTCGCGGTGGAAGGCTTTTTCATGATATTTTTGAAGGCGTTGGATCGGTAAAACGGCTTTAAAATGCCTTTCAGGGGTAAAGACGAATCTTCCAGAATCTGTTCGAACCGGTCCCGGGGCAGATCCGCGGTAAAGGTCCGGATCAGGACCTGGGACCCCAGAATCGAAAACATGTCCAGGTGGGATTGATAGGTCAGCATCACCCCCTTGGGGAAACCCGTGGTGCCGCCGGTATATATCATCACGGCGACGTCTTCCCATGCATTTTTTACGCCCGGGTCTTTTTCCGTTCCCGATTGGACGAATTCTTCATAATCGATCGCATTGTCCGGCCGGTTTTTGCCCTTGCAAACGAACTGTCGGACGTGTTTCAGGCTTTTCATGGCCGGGGAAATGGCTTCGGTCCAGATATCGTCGAAGATAAAAACCCTGGCATCCGAGTGATTGCCCTGGTATTCGATTTCATTGGCCACAAACCGGTAATTCATGGGACAGGGAACCGCGCCGGCCACCTGAATGCCGAAGTTCACTTCCAGAAATTCCGGGATATTGTGAAACATGAAGGTTACTTTCTCATCTTTTTTAACGCCCAGCCGGATCAGGGCGTCGGCCACCCGAAAAACCCGCGGAATAAAATTTTTCCAGGTGACCCGTCGGTTTCCATAAACAACAATCTCTCCATCCGGGTTGTAAGTTGCACATGAGATAAAACTGTTTGCAATGATGTTGGGTGAAAAAGACGTCATGCCCACCTCCGTTACGTGGTCAAATGGTTATGGGGAATATTTCCCGAAAATCGTCTGAAACTTAAAGGGTGAAGCGTTTTTATGGTCTGAAAGGCGTCGGCAGAGGCGCATCCGGCAACAATTCTTCATAGGGAAAAAAATATGATAAATCAACAAAATATGGTTCAGAGCAATGAATCATCTAAATTTCAATCACTTAACACTTAATTTAGTTGGATTGATCGTTTTATTTGCGACATTGTTTAACATAAAAGGAGTTCCCATGCCGAAAAAAGTATTGGTCCCCGTAGCCGATGGGGTGAGGCGAGAAATGCGGGAAAAGCCTCATGCGGGAAAAGGAGCGGAAAAACCACAGGCCATCCAGGTGTATGTGGAGGGGTGAGGGACTGAAAAAGCGGTTGACATAAATCACGGGCATCCGTAAAGTTGACAGTGAATCGTTTGCATCGTTTAATGGCCTTTGTCCCGATAATGTAAAACCACCCCATGTCCATCCGGAAATGGTGGATTTTGTTTGGGAATGGACACTATCCAAGGGGAGCAACCTCGCCATGTCGGAAAAAACCAAAAAAATGGATCGAAGGACGTTTTTAAAGAAAACAGGTTTGGGGAGTGCGTCATCTCTCCTGGCCTTGTCGGCCGGATTGACGGGAAGCGCATCGGCGGCCTTAACCGCCCAAAGTCCGGTTATAAAAGAGGTGGAAATGCCGACGCGGGTCCTGGGCAAGACCGGGGTTCCGGTATCGGTACTTTCCCTGGGCGGCATGATCGATTTCACCACGGATTCAATTTTGCTGCGGATGGCGCTTAAAATGGGCGTCAACTACTGGGACACGGCGCATTCCTATGCCAACGGCCAAAGTGAGATCGGCATCGGCAACTATTTTGAAAAAAATCCCGGGGACCGGAAAAAAATTTTTCTGACGACCAAATCCTCCGGGAAAAATGACCCCGAAGGCATGACCGAACGACTTGAGATTTCACTTTCGCGGTTGAAGACGGATTACATCGATCTGTATCTGATGCACGGGTTAAAAGACCCCGACACGTTGACGCCGGAAATCAGCGCCTGGGCCGATGGGAAAAAGAAGGAGGGCAAAATCCGATTTTTCGGATTCAGCACCCACGGCAATATGGCCCGAATGCTTTTACATGCATCCGGGCAGGGGTTTATCGATGCGATTATGGCTACGTACAACACCGATGTCATGGAAGACGACGACATGAAGGCGGCGGTGGATGCCTGCGCCAAAGCCGGCATCGGACTGGTGGCCATGAAAACCCAGGGAGCGCGCTTTAAATTGCTCGGGTCTTCTGCGGCGGCTTCGGCAACCGAGTCCTTTATGAATGCGGGATACACCCTGGAACAGGCAAAACTCAAGGCCGTGTGGCAGGACCAGCGAATTGCCGCCATCTGTTCCCAGATGAAAAATATGGCCATGCTCCGGGATAACGCTGCGGCGGCATCGGATGGGAAAAAACTCACGGGTCGTGATTTAAACCGCCTGCAGCAACTGGCCCAAAGCTCCTGCCATCTTTATTGCCGGGGGTGCATGCAGTGTGAAATCGTCATGGGCGGACAAACCCGGATTCCCGATGTTTTGCGGCAGATGATGTATTACAACGCTTACGGCGAACCCGGGGTGGCCCGGCAACAGTTCCATGAAATCCCGGAATACATCCGGAAAAATATTGCCTTGATTGACTTTGCGCCGGCCGAACGCGTTTGCCCGAACCAGATTGAAATAGGGAAAATAATGAAAGAGGCGGCAGTCCTTTTGGCATAGGGTCAACCGATCCCTTCGTGCTCTTCGTGAGCTTCGTGGTTAAATTCATAGGGTTTAAATTACCACGAAGGACACGAAGAGCACGAAGAAAATACGTCAATGAATTTATGCCCCGGAGCACTAAGATTTAACGCGAAAAAATCCAATAAGGAGGTTTTATGCAATATCGAAAATTTGGAAAACTTGATTGGGAAGTATCCGCCCTGGGTTTCGGCGCCATGCGTCTGCCGGTCGCCGGGGAAAAGCCCGTTCCCATGGGCCCGAACATCGACGAGCCGGAAGCCGTCAAAATGATTCGCCGTTCCATCGACAGCGGCGTCAATTATGTGGATACGGCCTATCCCTACCATGGTGGGAAAAGTGAAGTGGTGGTGGGAAAAGCATTGAAAGACGGTTACCGCGAAAAAGTGAAACTGGCCACGAAAATGCCCTCATGGTTTATGGCAAGTTACGCGGACTTTGACAAATATTTGAACGAGCAACTTGAAAAACTGCAAACCGACCACATTGACTTTTACCTGCTGCACAGCATGAACAAGGACCTGTGGCCCAAGCTCCGGAACCTGGAGGTATTGAAATGGGCCCAAAACACCATTGCAGACGGAAGGATAGGGCATCTCGGTTTTTCTTTTCACGACAGTCTGGACGTGTTCAAGGAAATCGTGGACGCCTATGACCAATGGACATTCTGCCAGATCCAGTACAATTACATGGATATTGAATATCAGGCCGGAACCGAGGGGCTGAAATACGCCGCTGACAAGGGATTGGCGGTGGTCATCATGGAGCCGCTTCGCGGGGGCGCGCTGAGCAAGGAGCCGCCGGCCAGCGTGAAAAAAATCCTCAAGGATGCCGGCATCAGCCGATCGTCCGCGGATCTGGCCCTGCAATGGATCTGGAACCAGCCTGAAGTATCCGTGGTGTTAAGCGGCATGACCGCCATGCCGCATGTGGTTGAAAACGTCGCCAGCGCGGGTCATTCCGGCGTCGGGCGGTTGAGCGCCGCGGATTTGGCTGTTATTGAGGGCATCCGGGAAGAGTACCGAAAACTCAGTCCCATCCCTTGCACAGGCTGCAATTACTGCATGCCCTGCCCCAGCGGCGTGGACATTCCCCACGCGTTTGCTCAGTACAATGATTCGGTGATGTATGACGACCCCCGTACCGCGCGGTTCCGGTACCGCCAGAATCCCAAGGGCAGTTGGGCGGATAATTGCGTGGAGTGTCTGGAATGCGAAGAGAAATGCCCGCAGGGAATAAAAATATCGGAGTGGCTCAAAAAAGTTCATGAACTTCTCGGGCCGCAGAAGAAATAGGTGAAAAGTTGAAAGTGGATATTGCAGGCGGGGAAATAAGTCAACAAAAATAAGCGGCGGTGCGGCCGCGGCTGACCGAAGGGAGAAGAAGGATGAGCTGGGTGACGATCGATCAGGAGAAATGCAACGGCTGCGGCATATGCGCGGCCCGATGCATGCGGTGTTTTACGCAAAAAGAGGGGAAGGTGACCGCTCATGCGGATGAATTGTGCTGCAATGCCTGCGGTCACTGCGTTTCGCTTTGCCCAACGGACGCCATCACGCACAGCTTGATGGAAATGGAAAATTTCGTTCCCATTGAGGAACCGGTCAATTTTGATCCGGATGAATTTATCCGTTTGGTGCGGCAGCGGAGAAGCCACAGAAGCTTCAAAGACAAGGATGTTGACCGTCGGGATCTGGAAAAGCTGGTCGAGATGTGCCGGTACATCCCCACGGGAAGCAATCTCCAGACGGTTCAGATCAAAGTCATCGTGAACAGGCAAAAGATTCAACAACTTTCCGATCTCACCGTGGCGTACTTCATGGGAATGATCGGGGAAGTGGAAGCCCAGGTCAAACAGTATGAAACGCAAGGCAAGCCGCTCCCCCAAGAACTTGTGCAAATGAAGGATTTTGCCGGGCGTTACAAAATGCTGGGGCTTGCAAAGGATTTCGGCATTGATCCGATTCTCCACAAAGCGCCGGCGGTCATGATATTCCATTCGCCCCCGTCGCCCAGCACGCCCAAGGATGACTGCGTCATCGCCGCTCAAACCGTTGTGTTGGCCGCCATGACCATGGGACTGGGCACCTGTTACATCGGCCTCTTGAATTTCTCCGCCAACAGCTCGGCGCCGGTCAAGCAAGCCCTTGATCTGCCGCCGGAAAACAAAGTATACAGCGTCCTGGTTATGGGATATCCCAAGCTGAAATTCCGAAAAACAATCGACCGCAAGCCCATACAGGTTGAATGGGTGTAGAATCGTAACAAGTAAATCGTGACGGCGTCATAAAAAGTCAAATTTTCACCACG
>CAYTSY010000058.1:3412-19568 GCA_964440555.1 uncultured Desulfobacteraceae bacterium | reverse complement strand
CGCTGATTACGTCATCGGCGTCAGTATCGGCAGCGCCATGGGGTTTTTCGGCGGAAAATTTGACCTTATCTTTCAGCGGATCATCGAGATATGGTCCAATGTTCCGTTTCTTTATGTAGTGATCATCATCTCTTCCATCGTTACGCCGAATTTTGTGCTGCTGATCGTGATCATGACCTTTTTCGGATGGATTTCCATGACCTGGATCATGCGGACTGTGACATATAAGGAAAAAGCCAGGGAGTACGTGCTGGCGGCAGAAGCTCTGGGCGCATCCAGCTCCCGTCTGATTTTCAGACATATCATTCCCAATACGGTATCCATCATTGTCACGTACGCACCCTTTTCGGTGTCCGGAGGCATCGTGGCCTTAACATCGCTGGATTATCTGGGGTTTGGCCTTCCCCCTCCTACGCCGAGTTGGGGGGAACTGCTGCAGCAGGGATGGGCCCATATGGACGCATACTGGATTGCCGGGTCCGTGATCTGCGCGATGACCATTACGCTGACCACGGTCACGTTTATCGGCGAGGCTGTCCGGGAGGCGTTTGATCCGAAGCTGTATACGACGTATGAGTAAGAAGTGATGAGTTAAGAAGTTAAGAAGATGAGAAGATTGGAGGATTGGTTGGTGGGAATAAACAGAGGTGAAATAATATGACGTGCATGAATGAGAAAAGAGGGGTTGGCGTAATTTTTATTGTGCTCGTATTGAGTTTTATGTCTTTTGGGTGCGGCAAGGGTACAGGGGAAGAAAAAGCGACAGAGGCGGCCAAGCCGGTTTTACCCGCGGCTGCAGCAAAAGAAAATTCTTCGCACCCCAGACCCGCATTGCCGGAAGAAGTTGTGTGGCTGACCAACGATACGGATCCGGTTTATGCTTCACCGGAGGCAAAAAAAGGGGGAACCCTTCATGATGCACTGATCAGTTTTCCCATGACGTTTCGCATGGTGGGGCCGGATTCAAACGGCAGCTTTGCGGGTGTTTTGCGCAGCAACACCTTCGGACTGATCGGCATCCATCCCAATACCTTGCACATTATCCCGGAAATCGCCACCCACTGGGCCTTCGGCAAAGATAAAAAAACCATGTACTTTAAAATAAACCCCGAAGCCCGGTGGTCCGACGGACATCCGGTAACCGCCGATGATTTTGCCTATACGCTTGATTTCATGCGTTCGCGGCATATCATCGCACCCTGGTACAACGACTACTATACAAAGGAGATCGACCGCGTCATCGTCTATGACGACCATACCCTGGCCGTGGTCGGGACCAAGGCGGAACCCGATCTTTATCTGAAATTAAATCTCTCCCCCACGCCCGGGCACTATTTCGAAAAATTGTCCGAAGACTTTACGGCAAAGTACAACTGGGAAATCGTGCCGAATACGGGCCCGTATCAGATATTTGACTTCAAAAAAGGCAAAACCATCCGGCTGAAAAGAATTGACGGCTGGTGGGGGAAAGATCTGCGGTATTTTAAAAACCGGTATAATGTCGACTGGGTGATTTACGATGTGGTTCGTGATTCCAATGTTCAATGGGAGTATTTCAAGAAAGCCAAAACAGACGTCTTTTCGGTGACCATCCCGGAGTACTGGCATGTGAAAAGCCTGATGCCGCCGGTGGAAAAGGGTTATATTCACCGGTTGTGGTTTTATAATGACACCCAGCAATCAGCCCAGGGGATGTGGCTCAATCAGGATAAGGAAATTTTTAAAGACGCAGGGCTCCGATATGCCTTTGCCCACGCCATGAATATTGAGAAAGTGATCGCCCGGGTCCTGAGAAGCGATTACTTTCGCTTGGAACACGGGTTTATGGGCTACGGGCCCTACTCCAACCCAAACATCAGGGCAAGGCGCTATGACCTTGCGAAGGTGGCGCAGTATATGAAGGATGCCGGGTGGCGTCGCGGCGATGACGGAATCTGGATTAAGGGCCCTCAGCGGTTTTCCGTGGAAGTGACGTATTCGTTTGACGAGCATACGGCGCGGCTGGTGGTGCTCAAAGAAGAAGCTAAAAAGGCGGGGGTTGAATTGCGGCTTCAAAAACTCGACGGTTCGGCTGCATTTAAACAGATATTGGAAAAAAAGCACGACGTGGCATGGATGGGATGGAGTACGTCTTTAAGGCCCCAGTATTGGGAACACTTTCACTCCATCAACGCCCACAAACCCCAGACCAATAACATCACCAATACCGATGATAAGGAGATGGACAGCTTAATCGACGCCTACCGCAACTCCCTTGAGGAGAAGGAACGGATTTCGCTTTCCCTCAAAATTCAGGAGAAAATAGACGAGGTCGGATGTTTTGTCCCCACGTTCAGGGTTCCCTATGTCCGCGAGGCCTTCTGGCGCTGGTGGCGGCTGCCGGAAGTGCCGGGAACAAAGCAAAGCGACAGCCTCTTTGATCCCTTCAGCAGCGCCACCGGCGGATTGTTCTGGTTTGACCAGACCCTTTATGACGAAACCCGGGAAGCGATGAAGCAGGGAAAGACATTTGAACCGGTGACGATTGTGGACGAAACGTATAAACCGAAGTAGGCTGAAGGCCCGATGATTTTTTTTCGTAGGTCGGGATTCATATCCCGACAAAAAAGGCCAATTCCATTTCCTGTAGGTCGGGTAAGAAACCCGACCTACACCATACTTCTCGTTACGGTTTACGCCTTAAGAGGTCAAAAGTGAGTACAGACATCGTGCTGTCCGTTGAACACCTGGCAACCTCCTTTGCCGCCGAATCCGGCAGGATCAGGGCGGTGGACGACATCAGCTTTGAGGTTAAAAAAGGAAAAACCCTGGGCATCGTGGGGGAATCCGGGTGCGGCAAAAGCGTTACCGCGTTGTCCATCATGCGGCTGCTGCCCAAACCTGCGGCCAGGATTGACCAAGGGCGCGTCATTTATAACGGCGTTGACCTTGTCCGCCTTCCCGCCGACCAGCTTCACGCGATCCGCGGAAGACGGATCTCCATGATTTTTCAGGAGCCCATGACTGCGTTGAATCCGGTTCATAAGATCGGCAAACAGCTCGGCGAAGTATTTTCGCTTCATTTCCCTGAAATGTCTTCAAGGGAAATTCAAAACCAGTCCATGCTCTTGATGGACAAAGTCGGGATTCCGGATCCCGCCCACAGGCTGCAGGAATATCCTCATCAGATTTCCGGGGGCATGCGCCAGCGGGTGATGATTGCGATGGCTTTGGCGGGCAACCCGGATATCCTGATCGCGGATGAACCCACCACCGCGCTGGATGTCACCATCCAGGCCCAGATACTGCGTCTGGTCAAGGATCTTCAGAATGAAATCGGAATGGCGGTTGTCTTTATCACCCATGACCTTGGGGTGATTGCGGAAGTCTGCGACGACGTGCTGGTAATGTATGCGGGAAAGGCTGCGGAAAAAGCGCCCGTGGAGGAGCTGTTTTACATGCCCAAACATCCTTACACCCGGGGATTGCTTTCCTCCATTCCCCGTCTGGACCATCCGAGAAAACAAAAGTTATCGGTCATCCCCGGAATGGTGCCGGGCCTGCACGAGCTGCCCGCGGGATGCCGGTTTTCCAACCGGTGTGCCCATGCCATGCCGGTTTGTCAAACCTTCCCCCCGGAAATGATTAGTGTCGCGGACGGGCATGCGGTGGGGTGTTATTTATACAGCGAGAAAGGCGAGAAAGGCGGGAAAGGCGGGAAAAGTTTTTGAACCGCGCGAAGAACGCCAGGATAAAACCTTCTCGTCACGATTTACGATTCACAATTCACGACATAGATTGAAAGCTTTGAAAAATGTCTGAGTTTCTGTTGGAAGTCAATGACCTGAAAATTCACTTTCCCGTTTACGGCGGCGTGCTGAAGCGGAAAGTCGGAAACGTATTCGCGGTGGACGGCGTGTCTTTTGCCGTAAGATCCGGGGAAACCGTGGGGCTGGTGGGGGAATCCGGATGCGGGAAGACCACCGTGGGACGCGGCATTATTGCGCTTTACCGGTTAACCGGCGGAGACGTAATCTTTAAAGGTCAAAAAATCTCCGGTTTTTCAAAAAAAGAAATGCGACCCGTCCGGAAGCACATGCAGATGATTTTCCAGGATCCCTTTGAATCATTGAATTCGCGGCATACCATTGGAGAAATTCTGGAAGAGCCGTATGTGATTCATCGCATGGGCACGGTTGCGGAGCGTAAAAATCGAGTCCATGAACTACTGCGACGGGTGGGCCTGCAGGAAAATTCCGTCACTCTTTTTCCCCATGAATTCAGCGGCGGCCAGCGCCAGCGCATCGGTATCGCCCGGGCCATTGCCCTGAACCCGGAACTCATTGTCTGCGACGAGCCGGTTTCAGCGTTGGATGTCTCCATTCAATCCCAGATTTTAAATCTCCTGGTGGAGCTTCAGGAAGAAATGAACCTGTCGTATGTGTTCATCGCCCATGACCTGGCCGTGGTCAAGCACGTTTCAGACCGCATTGCCGTCATGTACCTGGGCAAAATCGTGGAATACGCCCAGGCCGACACCCTTTACGAAAACCCGCTGCATCCCTATACCCGTGCCTTGATGTCGGCGATTCCCGTCACCGACCCCAAAGCCCGAAGAAAAACAATCATCCTGACCGGCGATGTCCCTTCTCCGCGCAACCCGCCGCCGGGATGCCGTTTTCATACCCGATGTCCCATGGTCATTGCCCGGTGCCGGTCTGAGGAGCCTGAACTTTTAATTATTGGAACCGATACGCATTGGGCCGCCTGTCACCGGGCCGGGGAGTGAGAGATGTTATTGTGAGCGCGGAACGCAATTGTGTGCGTTACCGGTTATTAGCGGTATAATATACACCTGCAAAGGTCTTTAGAACGGATTCCGATGCTGCTTATTTACCCACCTGTCGCCAAACCCTGCGAAGCCCCCGGCGGCATTGCACGGCTTTACGGAGCCTTAACCGCATATGGGGTGAAATGTCAAATTCTGGACGGAAACCTGGAGGGGCTTCTTTTTCTGCTCTCCCGTTCAAAGAATGTGAGAAATATTGCCAAAGACCGATGGACCGGCCGGGCCATGCGAAACCTTTACGAACATCTGGATTTACTCAGAAGCAGAGCGGGATATGAAAATATCGACCGGTATAAGCGGGCTGTGCGGGATCTGAGCCATTTGCTCGGTCTCTTGGGCAAACCCTACGGCGTTCAGATAGGATTTTCCGATTACCAGGATGTTTCTCTTACGCCTCTCAAAAGTACCGACCTGATTCAGTCGTCAGAGCGCCCTGAAAAAAATCCTTTTTACGAATATTATTATACCCGATTGCCTGATCTTCTGGAAAAAGACGGTTCCGATATGGTGGGAATTTCCATCCAGTATCTGAGCCAGGCCCTCTGTGCATTCGCACTGATCGGAATGATCCGGCGGTTTTTTCCCGGGGTAAGAATCGTTTTGGGTGGGGGACTGGTGACTTCCTGGATGACGAAACGCACCCGGGCCAATCCTTTTATCGGCCTGGTGGATGAGATGGTTGCAGGCCCGGGAGAAGAGCCCTTGCTTTCCATCAACGGCATCACGCGTCTGAATTGCGACCGCCATGATCGTCCCGACTACAGCCCGTTTCCGATGGAAAAATACCTGGCCCCCGGAAAGATCCTTCCCTACAGTGCCTCGAGCGGATGTTACTGGAGCAAGTGTTCTTTCTGTCCGGAAAAATCGGAAGCGAGGGCTTTTATTCCCATCCCCCCGGAAAAGGTTCTTGCCGATCTGCAGGTTCTTATTCGGGAAACGCAACCCTCCCTTGTCCATTTTCTGGATAACGCCGTCACGCCGGCACTTATGAAGGCCATTGCCGATTCTCCGTTGCCGGCGCCCTGGTATGGTTTTGCAAGGATGACATCGCCTTTGACGGATCTTGACTTCTGCCTGTCCCTGAAACGCTCGGGTTGCATCATGCTCAAGATAGGTCTGGAATCCGGCAACCAGCAAGTGCTGAATGGTCTCCATAAAGGGATCGATCTTCAAGAAGCCTCGCGGATCTTGAACAACCTGAAAAAAGCGGGCATTTCAACCTACGTCTATCTATTGTTCGGAACCCCGGGGGAAAGCGAAACAGAGGCCAGACAAACCCTCGACTTTGTTGTGGCGCATCATCCCTGCATTCAGTATTTGAATCTTGCCCTCTTTAATCTTCCGGCCGGGCACCCGGATGCGCAAGCTATGGAGGCAATACCTTTTTCCGATGCCGACCTCCCCCTTTATGCGGATTTTATTCACCCCAAGGGGTGGGACCGAAAGAGAGTCCGGCGATTTCTGGACAGGGAATTCAAAAGACAGCCGCAGGTGGCCGCTATCCTGAGAAGAACGCCACCCGGCTTTACCTCCAACCATGCACCGTTTTTTATCATGAAATAAGGAATATGCCATGAAACCACATATGGAAACACGATGCGACCTGCCTGACGTAACGGAAACCGCGTGTGCCGACAAAGGAGAGAAATGAGGATGAAGACATCGGAAGTGAAATCCATGAAGACCCGGATAAAGTTAAGCATCGATCATTTGCATTTTCAGTTCCTCACGCCATGCCCCCCGAACTCGCGTCGAAGCGCCGCCAGGACCCGGTCTGAAAATGCATTTTTTTCACGGGAAGAAAAACGCTTAAACACGGACAGTGCGATGGTCGGAGCCGGCACGCCGGTATCAATCGCCTGTTGCACAGTCCAGCGGCCTTCCCCGGAATCTTCCACATAACCCGTGATGTCGTCAAGTTTCCCATTCCGCGAAAAGGCTTCCTGCGCCAGCTCCAGCAGCCATGACCGGATCACGCTTCCCTGGTTCCACAGGTGTGAAATGTCCGCATAATTCATAAAGTCCGAATAGGGGGAAGCCTCCAAGATCTCAAATCCTTCGGCATAGGCCTGCATCATGGCGTATTCAATTCCGTTGTGCACCATTTTGACAAAATGCCCGGCGCCGGCCGGACCGCAGAGCAGATACCCGTCTTTGGGAGCAAGCGTTTTCACTATCGGCGCGATAACATCAAACGTCTCTTTTTTACCGCCCAGCATCAGGCAATACCCGTTTGCAAGTCCCCGGATTCCGCCCGAAACGCCGGCATCCATGTAGTCGACGCCTATTTGTGAAAGGGCCCGGCTTCTGCGGATATCGTCTTTATAGTAAGTGTTTGCGCCTTCGATGACGATATCCCCGGAAGATAAAAGGGGGGCTAACGCATCAATATGTGCATCCGTCGTTGTTCCTGCGGGGAGCATCAGCCACACAATCCGCGGCTTTGTCAAACGCTCGCACACTTCTATTAAGGAATACGCGCCGACGGCTCCGTGGCCGATCATTTCATCGATTTTTTCCGGGGACCGGTTATAAACGGCCACCTGATGCCCGCCCCTTAAAAGGCGTTTGGCCATATTCATCCCCATTCGGCCCAGACCGATCATTGCCAGTTGCATGTTTCACCTCCAAAGAAAGTTATTCACGGGATCCGGCCCGTCCGGTAAAGGGGTGCAAGCTTGTCCGGACACGCGCCCAGCAGGCATGCTCCCAGGACAATCTGATTGATCAGAAATGTGCGAAACATGCCCATCTGCTGCCATCTCCGTCCGGATGTCATGACTCTGGCCGGCGCGATCACAACTTTTCCTTTGCGCAACAGGCGCCGAACCAATAACAGATCTTCTGCAATCAGAACCCGTGGAAATCCGCCTGCGGCCAGAAAATCATGTTTCCGCATAAACAAGGCCTGGTCCCCGTATGGCAACCCAAAGAGCGATGATCTTATTGCAACGCCGATATCAATGACTTTCATTATAAATCTGTCGTCGATCGTGGTCTTGAATCCAAACGCGCCAAGAACCGTTTCCGGGTTCATCAACACTTCAAATACATAAGAGATATATTTTTCGGGCAGCCGGGTGTCGGCATGCAGAAAAAGCTGGACCTCCCCCCGAGCGTGTTGTGCGCCGAAATTTTGCTGGAGCGCCCGGCCCGGCGGCCCCGAAATCACTGTTGCGCCGAGGCTTTGGGCGATTTCAACGGTCCGGTCATGACTTCCGCCGTCCGCCACGATGATTTGCGCCTCTGTGTTCCGGGCGCTTGTAATAGCCGCACCGATATGCTTTTCCTCGTTGATCGATGGAATCACCACCGACACATATGGCTTTTGCGGGAGTTGTTCCGGCATCAGCTTTGCCAGATCCTCCGGGGTGTCGATATCCGGCAGCAATCCCAAGGCATGCACGCTCAGTCCCATTTGCCGGGCACGGTCCAGTGTCTGCCGGAAAACCTGCCCCGTTCCCCAATCGATGCCCTTGAAAACATCGATGCGCCGGTTCATTCCCACCAGGAAGTACCCGCCGTCAACGCTCGGTCCCAAAACGAGATCCCGGGTACGCAATGCGTCAAAGGCCTCATCAAAATGCCTTGTTTCAAGCTTAAAAATATCGGAACCGGCGAGCACTACCGGCCCCGAACCTTCCTGAAAAGCCCGGGAAAACGAAAGCAGCATCCGCCTTCCGATATCGCCGGCCTCCTGGGGCCACAGGGGAATTTCCCCGTGAAGCCATCGTTGGATTTGTTTTTCATCGGCTCCGTCAAAACAGCAGATCACCTCTGCTTTATCCCCGGCCGCGAAACTTTTTGCAGTTGAAAAAATTTCTTCCGCAAGGAGGCGATGCAACTGGGCCGCACCTATGGGCCCCAGTTTTGGAATCAGGCGTGTTTTGGTCTTTCCGGGAACCGGATACCGGGTAAAAATGAGGATTCGCCGGTCTGAAATCCTGTGCGCTTTTCCCATGAGGCGTTTAGCTGACCGTTTCTTCCATCAACCGGCCCAGAGCCGCCAGGTGGGCTTTTTCCTCATCGGCGATTTCATAGAGTACCTGCCGGCCCTCTGCTTCCCTGGCCTGCTGCGCATAGCGCAGATATAAATCCAATCCCTGGGTTTCCAGCATCATGGCGATATCCAGAACCCCTGCGGGTGTTTGCATAACCTCCTGGTTTTGTTTTAAAAATATCTCGATATCAAAGCCTCCCTCCATCAGGGCCGATGCAGCCTCGGCTTCAAAGCGGGATTTGTCAGCGGGTTTGGAATCAAGATCGACGAATAACCGGTACAGTCTTTCCTTATGCGTGATTTCGATGCCTGCCAGTTTTTTCAGCAGGCCGGCGACCGTGGCATCAGACATTGCCGCGGATGCATTTTGGTAAAATCGCTCCAGCCCGGATTCCATGGAATAAAGAAACACCAGAATTTCCTTTACGGTTTCATCTCCCCGCAAATGGATTTCCCCCAATTGCACCGGCCCGAATGCCGTTTTCCCCTCCCAGGCCTTGATTCCCCCCGCGAGGTTATAGACTTCGTCATACCCTTTGCCTGCCAGCAGTTGGGCCGCGGCCCGGCTCCTTCCGCCGATAGCGCAATACACGATCGTGGGCCTGCCCGGATCCAGCTCGTTGAGGCGTTCCGTCAACTGAGGCAAAGGGATCAGTTTGGCCCCGGCGATGTGGGATTCTTCGTATTCTGCGGGCTGCCGGACATCCAGCAGCGTAAAAGTCCCGGTCTGATGCTCTTTAATATAGGCACGAGCGTCTTGAGTCTCTAAATTTTCAACCGGCGTAAACAGTTTCTTCCAGTGCATGGTCTTCTCCTTTATCCAGTGGTTGAACCGCCCTTTCCGGGCAATCGAAAACCCAGTATATTGCTTACCATAAAACTTGCATGAAATCATGTGATTTTTCCTTGACTTGACACAGGGTTTCATATATTGGCCTTTACAGTTTTTTTCGGAATTAAAATTTACTCAACCTTGAGTTATGCCACAGGCCAAGCCACCCAGACTCATGTCGGGCGGCTTTTTTTATGGGAAATGCAAGAAAAAAATTACTGGTCATCGATAACTATGACTCGTTTACCTATAATCTGGTTCAGATGTTCATGCGCTTTGATCTGGCCATCGAGGTTCATCGAAGCGATAAAATAACCGTCGATGAAGCAGCCGGGAAAATTCCCGATTATATTCTCATCAGTCCCGGCCCCGGGGATCCGGCCCATGCCGGCATATCCATCGCTTTGATCCAAACATTTTTTGATAAAACTCCCATTTTCGGCGTGTGTCTGGGGATGCAGTGCATCAACGAAGCGTTCGGCGGGAAAACGGTTCGGGCGCCCCTGCCGGTCCACGGTAAAACCAGTTTGGTGTACCATGAGAACCGGGCAATTTTTGCAGGCCTCCCGTCGCCGTTTAAAGCAGCCCGGTATCATAGCCTGATGACCTGTCCTGAAACGGATCTTTTGCAGGTTACCTCGAAAACCGACGACGGAGTGATCATGGGGCTGTCTCACCCGGATTTTCCTCTCCACGGGGTCCAGTTTCACCCGGAAAGCTTC
The DNA here is from genome assembly GCA_964440555.1 of uncultured Desulfobacteraceae bacterium. GTDB lineage: Bacteria > Desulfobacterota > Desulfobacteria > Desulfobacterales > UBA5616 > CAYTSY01. The sequence continues at coordinate 9,186 of CAYTSY010000058.1, read as the reverse complement.
ATGACCGAATTCGGCTTTCAACTGGTGGAAAATTTTTTAAACCTCACACCGCTATATGGAACCTGTTATGACGCCTGAAAACATCCGCCGATCATTCGGCAGCATAACAAAAATATTTTGCAAGGATATTGCCCTGGATGAGCCGTTTGCGGATTTTGCAGGCAGGTTTGCCCATATCCCGGGGACGGTGGTTCTGCTGAGCGGCGGCGACATGGACTGTTCCCGCTTTCATATCCTGGGGACCAAACCCTGGCTTTGGCTCAAAAGCCGCCGTGACAGGATGACCCTTGAAAACAGCCGGACCCGCTTTGAGGTCTGCGGCAATCCCCTTAACCTGCTCAAAGACGTCATCGCTGCATTTAAGACAGCAGACAAAGAGGCTTCCGTCAATTTCCCCATTGCCTGCGGGCTGCTGGGCTACCTTTCCTATGATCTCAAGGATTGTATCGAAGATCTGCCGAGAACATCGGTTGACCGGATGGGGCTGCCTGATCTGCTGCTCGTTGCGCCCTCGATTCTTGTCGTCCATGACAGGCAAAACGCTGCGACCCGGCTTTTTGTCCCGGTCCGGGAGCATAACGGCCTTCAGACCCTTGACGCCGACCTGAAATTTTTTAATGAAATGACGGGTGGACCGTCTTTGCCCGTGAAAGCGTACACGGCCGAGGCCGCCCGCCTGAAATCCAATTTTACGAAAGGCAACTATCTTCTGGCCGTCAACCGGATCAGGGAATACATCGCCTCCGGCCATGTTTACCAGGTCAACTTGTCCCAGCGGTTTGAAGCGGATTTTTCGGGTGATCCGTACAGGCTTTTCACCCACTATTTCCAGTTGAATCCGGCCCCGTTTTTTGCTTACATCAACGCCGGGGATCATCATGTGGTATCCACATCCCCGGAGCGTTTTGTACAACAAACCCAAAACCGGGTGGAAGCCCGGCCCATTAAAGGAACCCGGCCCAGGGGCAAAGCCCCGGAAGAAGACGCGCACTTGCGGGAGGATCTCTTTCAAAGCAAAAAAGATGATGCGGAACTTTCGATGATCGTGGATCTGATGAGAAACGACATCGGCAAGGTCTGCGCGGCCGGATCGGTTTGCGTTTCCGAACACAAGCGGGTGGAAGCCTATCAAAACGTCTGGCACCTGGTGTCCATCGTCACCGGGACCCTGTATCAGGACTGTGATTCCGTGGATCTGATAAGCGCTATTTTTCCGGGCGGCTCCATCACCGGCTGTCCGAAAATCCGGTCCATGGAAATCATTGATGAGCTGGAGCCGGACCGGCGGCATATCTATACCGGTTCCATCGGCTATATCAGCTTTCATGACACCATGGATCTGTCCATCGCCATCCGGACCGCAACGATTCATCAAAATAAAATCGTCTTTTCCGTGGGCGGCGGCATCGTGTTCGACTCCGATCCGGAAGATGAATTTGATGAAACTCTGCACAAGGGCCGGACCCTGATGTCGGCCTTTGGCGGGAAAAAATCCCGGGATGAAAACAACCGGTGGGCCTGGATCAACGGCACGGTCGTCCCCGTGGAGGACGCACAGGTTCCCCTGACGGGATTGGGGTTCCAATACGGATATGGGTTTTTTGAAACCATCCGCGTGGACAAGGCAGCGCCGAAAAACCTGTCCGCCCATATCCGGAGGTTCAACAAAACCTGGGAATACCTGTTTGAAGACGCCCCGCCGGACATTACCTGGGACAAGGTTATTGACCAGATGATTGCACGCAACATGCTTGAAAATGAAACAGCGGCGGTAAAACTCATCGCCGCCAGGGGCAGCCGGGATATCCGGCCATACGACTATACGCTCTCGGTATTGGCCAAACCCTATGTTCACCGGCTGGAAAACAAAGAACATGCAGGAATAACGTTGATCACCTATCCCTATCCCCGGCAAACCCCTCTGGCTGACTTCAAGACCTTCAACTATCTGTATTATTACAGAGCCGGCAAGTGGGCGGCCTCGCAGGGCGCTGATGAGGCATTGATTCTCAACCCGGATAACAGCCTGTCTGAAACCAATACGGCCAATCTGCTCCTGATCAAAGGCAAAACCGCAATTTTACCGGTTTCGCCCCATGTTCTTCCCGGAACCATGCAACAGGCCATCTGCAAAATCCTGGGGCAGTGGGGATATGCCATTGAGAAAAAGGCGGTTTAACCGGACGATCTGTTTTCCCATGACGAAGCATGGATCACCAACGCGCTGATCGGGGCCGTTCCGGTCATAGCCCTTGACGGAAAAAAATTGACCCCGCCCTCACCCCTCTGGGAAAAAATCAACCGGGAAGTGCTCTGATCATCGGAAGCATAGTCTTCAGCCTCAGAAGGACTCAACGCCCGGGCCGGGATTTGTCGGCCAGTTGATTGCAATGGCAGGAGGAAGCGTCGCAGCATCGCATCGCGCCGGCGTTAAAGGCCGGTCTTAAAAAAATCATCCGGTTCAGAGGCCGAGTCCTGCCTCCGCGTGTAGTCGGTGGGGGCCGTTCCTTCTTTGAAGCATTCGTAAATAATGTTTTTCGATTCGGAAGCCGGAAGCAGCCCGGTTTGCGAATCAACTCTGGAAAAGACAACGCCCTGGGGAACCGGGAATATTTTGACGGGCTTGCCTTCAAGCACTTTCTGCATAAATCCAAGCCAGATCGGACTTGCGGCCCGGCCGCCGGTTTCGGTCTCGCCCAGGGATTTTTCATCATCAAACCCGACCCAGGTTCCCGTTACATACTGGGGCGTATAACCGACAAACCAGGCGTCGTAGAGGTCGTTTGTCGTGCCCGTTTTGCCGGCTGCCGGCCGGTTCAACGCACGAACCCGTTGACCGGTACCATCCTTGACGACGCTTTCCAGAAGGCTTGTCATGATATAGGCGGTGCTTTTTTCAATCACCTGCTTTTTTTGGGGAACCGCCTCTTCCATGATATTGCCGTCCCGGTCGAGAATTTTGGTGATAAATACCGGCTCTATCAGAACCCCCTGGTTTGCAAAAACCGAATATGCCTTGACAATTTCCAGCAAAGAGACGCCGGACGACCCTAACGCAATGGACAAATTCCTGGCGATTTCCGACTCGACGCCCAATTTTCGGGCGTACTTGATGGTGTAATCGACACCGATATCCTGCAAAATCTTGATGGTGACCACGTTGATGGACTTTGCCAGGGCATTTCTAAACAGCGTGGGGCCGAAAAAGGTTTCCTTGTAGTTTTTCGGTTTCCAGGTCACGCCTCTTTGTGAATCATGAAAGGCAATCGGCGAATCGATCAGCATGGTGGCGGGCGTGTATCCCTTATCCAGGGCCGCGGCATAAATAATGGGCTTAAATGCCGAACCCGGCTGCCGTTTGGATTGTATGGCCCGGTTATACTGGCTTTCGATAAAATCTCTTCCACCGACCATGGTTTTGACGTGCCCGGTTTCCGTCTCAATGCAAAGCAGCGCGCTTTGCACTCTTTGAATCTGCTTTTTCCCCTGCGAAAGATGCCCGGGGGCACTGCGGTAGCCCTGGCGCTTTTCCAGATCTTCAAGTCCTTTTTTTATTTCCTCCCGGGCTGCATCATGCATGCCGATATTGGCAGCGGTGTAAATCTTTAATCCGTCGTGGTAAAGCGCATCCGGCCCATATTTTTGTTCCACGTATTGCCGGACATATTCCGTATAGAAGGGCACTTTTTCAATATACCAGTTGCGCCTCGGCTGGATCTCCAGTTTTTGGTCCACCGCTTCCGTGGCCTCGATATTTGAAATATATCCCTCTGCAACCATCCCGTTTAAAACATAAATTTGACGTTGTTTAGCCTTTTCAGGATGCTTGAAAGGAGAATATTTGCTGGGGGCCTGGGGCAAGCCGGCCAAAACAGCGCATTCAGCCAAATTGAGCTGGCCCGCGGTTTTTCCGAAATAATTTTCCGCGGCCGCCTCCACGCCATAAGCGCAATGCCCCAGATATATCTGATTTCAATAGAGAAAGAGTATTTCATCCTTGCTGAAGCCCTTATCGATGCGATAGGCCAGAATGGCTTCTTTTAATTTGCGGGTGTAGCTTCTTTCCGGCGTGAGGAGAAAGGATTTGGTGACCTGCTGGGTAATGGTGCTGCCGCCCTGAACAATGGCGCCGGCCGCGAGATTTTTAATAAACGCCCGGATAATGCCTATAAAGTCAAGCCCCTGATGTTGATAGAACCGTGCATCTTCAGCAGCGACAAACGCCTGCTTTAATTTTTCGGAAATTTCAGCCAGGGGAACAACAATCCGTCTTTCATTATAAAATTCACCGATCTTTCTTTCGTCGTCAGCGTACACCGTCGTGATTACCGGGGGTCTGTAATCGGCAAGTTTGGATATCTTCGGCAAGTCCTGGTTTAAGTAGAGAAAGGCGCCGGCAGCCGCCAGGCCGCCGGAAATCAATAAAAAAATGCATAGCCCGAAGCACCACCGGAGCAGTCTTGCCTTAATCCCTTTCCGTTTGGTTTTTCCACGTTTTTTCAGTATTTGCGATGTTCTTTTTTTCCTGCTTTGCATGCGTCTTTATGCCTTAATAATCGTTTTTTTTATTAATCTGACATTATTAGCAAATACGGATACTGAAAGCAAGATTTGAGTCGAAAATTTTGCTGGTGACCCGCCGGCGGCAGGCAGATGTGTCATAAAAAGGATTTGACTTTATCAACGGTTATGAGTATTTAAATAAGTTTTAAAAAAATCAACCTTTTATGGACAGGGTCAAAAAAGGGTAAATATGATTACACTTGATTTTGAAAAATCCGGCGGATTGATCCCCGCCATTGTCCAGGACTGCCGGACCCGGGAAGTTTTAATGCTGGCCTTTATGAATCAGGAGGCCTGGGAACAAACTCTTTCCTCGGGAAAAGCCACGTATTTCAGTCGCAGCCGGCAGACCTTATGGGTAAAAGGCGAGACTTCCGGAAACGTGCAATGGGTCAAGGAAGTGCGGATTGATTGTGATAATGATACGATTTTACTCAAAGTCGACCAGATCGGCGGCGCGGCCTGCCATACGGGGTATGAAAGCTGCTTTCATAAAAAGGTCGAAAACGGCGCCGTTTCAATCGACGGCATAAAACGCTTTGACCCGGAGGAGATATATAAAAAAGGAACGCCCCACGGAAGCGTGGATTCCCAAAAGGAAGTTTACAGGATGCGACGATTGACCTGTTTAAGCGGTCCGGATGGAAAATCAATGTCAACGGTAGGAGTTATTTCCCTGAAATAAATGATGATTCCATTGAATGCGCCATTTGCCGGGCACAGGAAATGTCCCGCTATGTGGAAAGCGGAACCCTTGATGCCGGGTTGACCGGAAAAGACTGGATCGCCGAAAACAAATCAGATATCCATATGGTCTGCGACCTGGTGTATTCCAAAACAAGTTCCCGGCCGGCCCGGTGGGTGTTGGCTGTTCCCTATGATTCTGAAATAAAAACCATAGAAGATCTTGACGGCAAAAAAATCGCAACGGAACTGGTTTCATTTACAAAGGAATACTTTTTAAGCCGAAACATCCGTGCAACCGTGGAATTTTCCTGGGGCGCCACCGAGGCTAAGGTGGTTTCCAAAATGGCGGACGCCATTGTGGAGGTCACGGAAACCGGCAGCACGATAAAAGCCCACGGGCTTAAAATCATTCATGAATTGATGCTGACCAACACCCAGTTAATCGCCAATCACAACGCATGGGCGGATATTCAAAAAAGGGAAAAAATCGAGCAGATTGCCCTGCTGCTCAAAGGCGCACTGCT
>CAYTSY010000058.1:0-3402 GCA_964440555.1 uncultured Desulfobacteraceae bacterium | reverse complement strand
GGTTAAAAATGAATGTCCCCGAAGACCGGCTTGAACAGATCGTGGGTCTGCTTCCGAGTTTGAATGCGCCCACCGTGGCGCCGTTATATCAGAAAAAATGGTTCTCCGTTGAAACCGTGATAAACGCAAATACCGTCAGGACATTAATTCCCGAGCTTTTGAAAAACGGGGCTGAAGGCGTGATTGAGTACCCCTTGAACAAAGTCATTTAGGATAGCACAGCCGATGATTTCAACCCGCATGAACGACATGACCTCGTTTATCGTCATGGATGTACTTGAAAAAGCGCATGAAATGGAACGAGAAGGCATCGATATCATCCACCTGGAAGTCGGTGAGCCGGATTTCGATGCCCCGGAATGCGTCAAGAATGCGGCGAATAAAGCGCTTACGGACAACTATACCCATTATACGCACAGTTTGGGATTGATTGAACTTCGGGAAGCCATCTGCCGGTACTATTTTGATGCCTATGGCGTATCGGTGGACCCGGACCAGGTGGTCATCACCTCAGGGACATCGCCGGCCATATTTCTCATTTTCTCCGTTTTGCTCAATCCCGGGGATGAGGTGATCATCTCGGATCCCCATTATGCCTGCTACCCGAATTTCATCAAATTTTCCCAGGGTGTGCCGGTCACGGTTGCCGTGTATGAGCAAGACGGGTTTCAGTACCGGCCAGAGGCCATCAAAGAGAAAATAACCGGAAAAACAAAGGCTATTTTTATCAACTCGCCATCCAATCCCACGGGCAACCTTCTCTCGGAAGACCGGATGCGGGAGATTGCGTCATTTGAACCGTTTGTCATTTCAGATGAAATCTATCACGGGCTGGTCTACGAAGGCAAAGAGCATTCGATTCTGGAATTTACCGATCATGCGTTTGTATTAAACGGCTTTTCAAAGCTATACGCCATGACAGGGCTGAGACTGGGGTATCTGATTGCGCCCAGGCCGTTTATTCGTCCCATCCAAAAAATTCAGCAGAATTTCTTTATCTGCGCCAATGCCATGGTTCAGGCTGCGGGAATCGCCGCTTTAACGGAAGCCAAAAACGATGTTGTCCGGATGAAAGAAATTTACAATCAGCGAAGAAAACTCATGATCAGGCGGCTCAGGGAACTGGGGCTGGGCATCACCGTGGAGCCGACCGGCGCGTTTTACGTGTTTGCCAACGCCCGGCATATCATGGAAAATTCATATCAACTGGCCTTCGACATTCTGGAAAAAGCCCATGTCGGCGTAGCGCCCGGAATCGACTTCGGGAAGAACGGCGAGGGCTATTTACGCTTTTGTTACGCCAACTCCCTGGAAAACATATCCGAAGGGATGAACCGGCTTGAAGACTATTTGAAGCAATACAAACCTGTCATCACCTGATGACCTCACCCGGGACAATTTACGCAAATGATCGTTAAATCAGCGGAGTTTATTACAAGCGCCCCCGACGCCTCGCAATACCCGGCACTCCCATGGCCGGAAATTGCTTTTGCCGGCCGGTCCAACGTGGGAAAATCGTCGCTTATCAATACGCTGGTGAATCGAAAACATCTGGTCAAAACCAGTTCAACCCCGGGGCGAACCCAACTGATCAATTTCTTCCTGGTAAACGGGAATATCGGACTGGTTGATTTTCCCGGATACGGGTATGCCAAAGCGCCTGAATCCGTGCGGCGGACATGGGCGCCGATGATTGAAGCCTACTTAAAAACGCGGGTCAATATCAAAGGTATTGTTCTGATCATGGATGCCCGGCGGACTCCCGAACAAAAAGAATTTGACCTGATCCAACTGCTGGCCGAGCTTGCCATCCCCATTATTCCGGTTCTCACAAAAGCGGACAAATTATCCAAATCCGAACAAAAATCGCAATTGGCAGCCGCGACCCGGATTCTGGCCCCGAACCTCGGAAGTCCGATTCTTTTTTCATCCAAAACCCGTATGGGAAAGGAAGAAATCTGGGCCGCCATCGACAGACTGATTGCATGATGTTGCCAATTGACGATTAAAGGATGGATATGAATCAACAAAATTCTGATTCCGGTGACTTTAAATCCGGATTCGTCGCGATCGTCGGAGCGCCCAACGTCGGGAAATCAACGCTGTTGAACCAGCTTTTGGGGGAAAAGATTTCCATTACCTCTCCCAAACCGCAAACCACGCGAAACCGCATTCTGGGCATTTTGCACCGTCCAAAATCGCAGATTGTTTTTTTGGACACGCCAGGGGTACACAGGGCCGCCGGCCCCTTAAACGCCAGAATTGTCGAGACCGCCCTGGCGGCGTTGCATGACGCGGATCTCATCGTGGCCCTGGTCGATGCCTCCGCTGAAGATGTTGTATCCGAACAGATTTTGATCCAAAGTCTTAAAAGCGAGAAAAAACCGGTCATTTTGGCCCTCAACAAAATCGATCTGATTAAAAAGCCCCTGTTGCTGACCCTGATAGACCAATGGAAGGCCGTGTACCCGTTTCATGACATAATACCCCTTAGCGCCAAAACCGGGGCTCAGACGGATGTGCTGATTCACTGCATTGAAGCGCTGCTGCAAAACGGCCCTGCATTTTTTCCCGAAGACAGCATCACGGATCTGCCGGTGCGGTTTCTTGTTGCCGAGCTGATTCGGGAAAAGGCGTTTCAGTTGACCGGCCAGGAAATTCCTTATGCCATCGCCGTCACGGTGGAACAGTTTCTCGAAAAGAAAAATGCGCGGGTTGCCGTCATCCACGCCGTCATTCATGTGGAACGCGAATCCCAAAAGGCCATTGTTATCGGGAAGCTGGGCGAAAAACTGAAAATGATCGGGGAAACGGCCCGGCACGACATCGAAGCGCTTTTAGAGAAGAAAGTCTATTTAAAACTGTTTGTCCGGGTTGAAAAAAACTGGAGCAAGGACGCAAACCGGTTAAGAAAATTCGGGTACGGATGATTCTGTCGTTTCACCCCATATTCGAAGGGGACAAGCAAATCATCGTTGCCGGCAGGGCCCCGGGAAAAAAGGAGCTTAATGCCATCCGGGCCGCGGATGCCGTCATTTTGCCGCAGGGCTGCAAGCAACCGCTTTTTAAAATGGCAACGGGCGCATGCCCCCGTATTTTCCCCAATTATGACGCCCGCTTTGCCTTCTACGGAAAACTCATGCAGATCGAACTTTTCCGGAAAACGGGCACGCCCCACCCCCGGTCAACGCTTTTTTCCGATATGGATGAGTATTGCACCCGATCTTCATCCGGAGACCTTGCACAGTGGAAATTTCCTTTTGTATTTAAATTTGCCTGGGGAGGAGAAGGCGATGCCGTTTTCCCGGTAACCGCCCCGAACCAGTTGGACCGGCTCCTTGATCTGGCGCGAAAAGTCGAGCGCTCCGGCCAAAAAGGTATTTTGTCTCAGGAGTATATTTC
>CAYTSY010000057.1:17095-19816 GCA_964440555.1 uncultured Desulfobacteraceae bacterium | reverse complement strand
TCGTGCTCTTCGTGTCCTTCGTGGTGAAAATCAGACTTTTTACGACGACGTCAAGAATTCAGAAGCCGGAAGTCAGAATAAAGAAAGAAAAATATTCCATGCTCTTCTGATTCCTGAATTCTGACTTCCCGGCTATTATAAGATTTTCCATATCCTTGGCGAGGGTTATGAACCACAAAATTGTCAGCATCCGCAACATTGTCTATTTCCAAAACCGGCTGATTTCCTGGTACCTGAAAAATCAGAGGCCGCTCCCCTGGAGAAGAACCTCTGATCCCTACAACATATGGGTTTCCGAAGTGATGCTTCAGCAGACCCAGGTGAATACGGTGATCCCCTACTATGAACGCTTCCTGGCGTCTTTCCCAAACATAACCGCACTGGCTGAGGCCGATATCCAGGATGTTTTGAAAAAATGGGAGGGGTTGGGCTATTATGCAAGGGCAAGGAACCTTCACCGGTCAGCGAAGGTCGTCCTGAACGATCATGGCGGGAAATTGCCCGAGGACCCCAAGACATTGCAACGTCTTCCGGGGGTCGGCGACTACATTGCCGCAGCCGTGTTGAGCATCGCCTTTGAGCAGCCTCATCCGGTAGTGGACGGCAACGTCAAGCGGGTACTGGCCCGACTTGAAACGCTTGACATGCCGGTCAATCAACCGGCCTGCCATGACATCATCAAATCCATAAGCCGGCGTCTGCTGGACGAAAATCATCCCGGGACATTCAATCAGGCAGTGATGGAACTGGGGGCGTTGGTATGCACCCCGAAAAATCCCGCCTGCGGGGTCTGCCCGATTCAATCCCTGTGCAAGGCATTCCAAAGAAACCTTACGGATCAATATCCGCTGCGGGTAAAATCCCGGCCGGTTCCGGAGATTCACGTGGCCGTGGGGGTTGTTTGCCGGAACGGGCGGGTGCTCATTACCCGAAGAAAGCCTGACGGGCTGCTGGGCGGATTATGGGAATTTCCCGGGGGGAAAGTCCAGGAGGGCGAATCCCCGGAAAGCGCCTGCATCCGGGAAATCAGGGAGGAAGTCAATCTGGATGTTGAAGTCGAAGCATTTGTCGAACGTATCCGGCATGCGTACACCCATTTTAAGATTATTGCCGATGTATTTATCTGCCGCCGGGTGTCCGGTAAAATCAGCTTAACGGGGCCTGTTGATTTTAAATGGATTTGCCTGTCCGATATTGACAAATACCCCTTTCCCAAAGCCAATCATAAATTCATTCCGGAATTGAAGAAAAAGCTGATTTGACCGGACACTCTACTTCTGCCTCTCCCTGTGACGGGGGAGGGCCGGGGTGGGGGTGGTGGCGTCAGGGGCTTAAAAGCATCGATACATCGGGCATGGACTCCAGATGCATGACTTTTTCCATTAATTTTTCGGCAACATCCGGACTTATTATCCCTTTGGCGAGCTGATGGAATTTGTCCTGAAGTTCATCCCGGCTCAACGGATTTTCAGGGTCCCCCTTGGGATAATCGACCCGGCCGGCAAAAAGACGGCCGCTTTTGGTTTTGATCTCTACGCGGGCAGGCCATCTGGCTGGATATGCATCGGATAATCCGGGATCGGGGTGGACCTCAATACGGGTCATAAGATGCCTGATTTCAGGATCATTCAAAGTGGATGGGCAAAATTCATCGATTCCCGCTTTTCCATATTTGATGGCTGCGGCCACACAAAACGGAAGATTGAACTTTGCACCGAACGGGGTGTCCGGTGCGACATTTCCCAGCAGATCCAGAGCCGCCTGATAGATGAACACCTTGATGGATGCGATATCGCCGGAGCCGTAGGCCGAGGCTTGCAGGGCTTTGACGGCTGCTTCGATCGCGCTGTGGGTGTGGCCGCAGGAGGCATGGTATTTCAGGGAGTTTCTTTCAAACAAAAAGGTTTGGCCCAACCCTTCAAGACAGTCCCGGTTCGGGCCGTCTGTCGTGGTGGCGGCAAGAAAGCCTTTTTGACCCTCCAGGATATTCCGGGCGCCGGTGAACCCTTTTTCCGCAAGCAGGGCTGACAAAAGGCCGTTGAAAGCCGCCTTGCCCGCATGCAGTTGTTTGCTCATCGCATTTTCCCCGAGAAATTCCCAAAGGCCGGACGCCTGGGTTCCGGCTGATCCCAAGGCCCATACAAAAGCGTTCTCGGTTAGTCCCATGACTCTGGCGGCGCCTGCTGCGGCCCCGAAGGTACCGCATGTTCCCGTGGTATGCCAGTGCCGGTAGTGAGACGGACCGGCGGCAAGCGCAACCCGGATACCCACTTCATATCCTGCGGCAATGCCGGCGATCAGGTCTCTCCCGGTTGCCCGGATGCGTTCTGCGCCGGCCAGGACAGCGGGGATAATGGCCGCAGCCGGATGAAAAATGGATTCCCGGTGGAGATCGTCCATTTCCTTGACATGGGAAGACGCGCCGTTGATCAGGGCGGCCCAGAGGCAGGGCCCTTTTTTGAAGCCGGGAACAAGGGTGGATTCAGGTGTCCCCCCCATGGTGGTGATCAGTTCATCCATAATAATAACCGGCGCTTCGGTTTGCCCGCCGATGGCAGACGCCAGCCAGTCCAGAAAGAAGGTTTTGAGCAGCGCGACCTGACGTGAGGTGAGTTTTTCATAGGACAGGTTCAATGCGAATTGTGCAAATTGTCGGGAGATGGTTTTTGCCGGCATGGGTGTTGCTCCTGGTCTTTTTTGCGTAAATCGTGAATCGTAAAT
>CAYTSY010000057.1:16497-17085 GCA_964440555.1 uncultured Desulfobacteraceae bacterium | reverse complement strand
AATCGTGACGAGTTTGAAGAAATGAAAAACATGTTGTTTCCATACCGGAAAAATTGGCGGGAGGCAAGCCTTCAGGAGGGGAATATAAATGACCAATGGCTCGTAAACCCGGTTGAAATCAAAAAGATAAATTGCTAAGAAAACGCGACGCTGTTTTTCCGGGACAGGAATGAAAAAGACGGATAAGGGGGAACCCATATGGATTTTATGTTTTGCCCTTTTTGCGGGAAAAATTTGGAGACACGGGATTACAAGGAGAAGAAACGGCCGTATTGCCGTGCCTGCGGGTACCGGCAGTTCAAAAATCCCACGGTCGGGGTGGCCATCATCGTGGTGAGGGACCAGGACATTTTGCTGGTGAAGCGACTGGGAACCTATGAGGGCATGTGGTGTATTCCCTGCGGGCACCTGGAATGGAACGAAGATGTCCGGGACGCGGCGATCCGCGAAGCCTACGAGGAAACCGGGCTGAAGATTGAGGTGGGCCCGGTGTTTACCGCTCATTCCAATTTTCATGACCTCAACAAGCAGACGGTGGGGATCTGGTTCTGGGGGAAAGTAATCGGCGGCGAATTGGTCCCCGGCTCC
>CAYTSY010000057.1:15192-16487 GCA_964440555.1 uncultured Desulfobacteraceae bacterium | reverse complement strand
TGCCCAGAAGGCGAAATTTTTTCCATTAGACGCCCTTCCGCCGAACATGGCCTTTCCCACGGATCTGCTGGTGTGCGACCAGGTCAGGCGATGTCTGACCGCAGGCGATATTCCGAAATGGCTTGGCACCTGTCTGGCAGACACCTGGACAACCGGTTCGTGAGTATCAAAGCCACGAAAAAATGGAAAAATAAAAAAGCGGTTTTCAAGGAATAAAACGATGACTGAAATTCGACAACAAACCATACTTGGATTAAAGGCCGGGAATTGTTTTACGGCAGAGCGAACCTTCACCCAGGCCGATGTCTCGGTTTTCGCGGATATGTCGCGGGATTACAACCCGATTCATTTTGACGAAAGGTTCGTTCAAACCAAAAATTTCAGGGGGCGCATCTGCCACGGTCTGCTGGTGGGATCTTTGCTTACGGAAATCGGAGGCCAGATCGGGTGGCTCGCCTCGGGTATGAGTTTCAAGTTTAAAAAGCCCGTATATGTGGACGACACCGTCACCTGCACCTGCACGCTCGTCCGGATGGATGAAAACGGCAAAGCCGTGGCCCATGCCGAGTTCGTCAATCAGGAGGGGGGGCTGGTGATGACGGCTGAACTGTATGGCAATGTTCCGGTTGGACAGGACAGGGAAGTTTTGCAGCGCATGGTAGCCGAAGGGGATCCGACGAATAAGTTAAGGTGATCGTTGTCAGGGAGTCCCCAAAGACAGGGACACCCTGACCTGCACGCTTAAAAATGATTCATCATTTTCTTCTCAGCCCCCCGCAAACAGACGCCGGGGATTGTCTTTCATGATCGTCTGGATCTGGTCGTCGGTGATGCCGGCGTTTTTGAAAAACGGAATGATATTTTTAAATACGTGGGTGACGTGGTAGTTTTCCAGAAGCGGCCGGAACGGTTCGGGCAGTTGGGGGTTGGGGCGGCCCAGCCAATGGGCGATGGTGTCATGGGAAATGATGATCCGGTTCAAGTAGCCGGTTCCGATCAGGCCCAGGATCACCGCGTATTTTTCAATATCCATGGGGCAGCCTTCAACCACCTGTATCCCCATTCGGTCAAATGAATCATACACGCCTGTTTTAAGTACTTCCATGTGGTAATGGATGTTGACGTTGTCGCTCATATGGCCGATCATGATCTGTGCAGGATCTGCGCCTCCGTCGATCAGAAACTGGGCCTGCTCCGGCCCCATGCTCCCCCCCTGGGTGTGGGTGATGATGGGCACGCCGGTTTCTTTCTGGGCTCTGGCGCCGGCCGTAAAAAACATCCGGTCATAATCTGAA
>CAYTSY010000057.1:0-15182 GCA_964440555.1 uncultured Desulfobacteraceae bacterium | reverse complement strand
TTGCTGGAGGCCAGTTTGATAACCCCGGGCTTTATGCCGGTTTTGCCGATCCCCTGGGTGATTTCACGCATGAACATCTCATAGATCTCTTCTTCCGCATTCCCCACGGCTTTGCGGAATTTAAAATAGGGGGAGGCCCCCATTTCCTCAAAATAGAATCCGGTGGCGCAAATAATGTTCACCCCGGATTTTTCTGAAACTTCCTTGAGAAGCGCCGGGTCGCGGCCGGTTTCGTTGGGCGTTGCGTCCACGAATGTTTTCACGCCGAATGCCTTGATCTCTTCCATGGTGGCAAGACCGGCCGCCACAGCGGCTTCACGGTCAAACGGCGCCATAGTGCAGTCGCCATACCATCCTGGATAACCGAAAATAACATGTTCATGCATAAGTGTGATGCCTAAATCGTCCGGGGAAACCGGCCCCAAAACCGTGTTTACCGTCTTTGACTTCATGGATCCTCCTTTATGGTCAGGGTATCTGTTTGCCGTTAAAAATGGAAGCGATTCAACCGGTGGATTTCCAACATATCCCTGTTTTTTGCGCAATGCAATGCCAAAAGAATCGATGGTTCCGAATTACATATTTTCCGGGCCGCCTTTAGGAAATCCGGCATCGGAATTGTTTTTGAAATATTTAAAAATTTACTTGATTTAATGTGCAAAGTCGCTATCATAGCGCCCAGGCATCTGGTTGCGGCCTTTTTAAGGCCGGTTTCGTTCCGCGGGAAATGGCCATTTTGCTGAAGTGGCATCCTGAAGTATGGAACAAAATTAACATGGAAAGGAGGGGAGTTACTTTGGCAAATGGCATTGTTAAATGGTTCGATGATAAAAAAGGTTACGGTTTTATAGAGCAGGAAAACGGACCTGATATTTTTGTTCACTTTTCCGGAATTCAGGGAAACGGTTTCAAATCTTTAAATGAGGGGGATCAGGTATCCTTTGATGTTGAGCAAGGCCCCAAGGGCCCTGCTGCGGTAAATGTCGTTCCCGTAAAATAGCCTGAACTTATTAAAGCCGTAAATCGTGAAGCGTAATGGAGAGATGCCCGAGGCAAACTTGTTACGATTCACGATTTACGGTCTTTCACGTCACACTTCCAGAATATCTTCCTTTGTCCAGACCGTCCATGCCGGTGTTTCTTCGTCAGGCGGCGTCTTCCAGAGACCCAGAGATTTTCCCTGGGGGCGTTCGAAAGTCCAGGTTTCCAGTTGCCGGGCTACCTTGTTCAGCCAGAAATCAGCATTGCCGAGATAGAGCTGCTGCATTTTCCCTCTTCTGGAGTACATGGGGATAGCGCCGTCTTTGGAAGTATATCCGTATCCCGCCAGAACCGCATGGGCGGAAAGGCAGGCCCTTTCAAACGCTTCACTGGTCCATGCCTTGGCCACCGCGGCCTCGAAGTCCGCCGGCTCGTTTTGGCTGAGTTTCCAGGCGGCCTGGTGGGTCACATACCGGCAGCCGTCCACATCTGAAACAAGGTCGGTGCAATGCTCCTGAACATACTGATTGATGCCGACGGGAGCATCGAACTGAACCCTGTTTTTGGCATGGTCCACGGCCAGCCGTAACAGTTCATCGCCGGCTCCGGTCATTTGCGCGCAAAGCATGACCGCTCCGTTTTGTAGGGCTCTTTCGACAAACGGCCACCCGCCGTGAACCGGCCCGATGATATCGGTTTCGGAAACCCGGACATGGTTGAAAACAACTTCGCATTGTTTGTCGTTGGCAATCGTCTTCAACGGGGTCATGGTTACACCCGCTGCTTTGGTATCCACGACAAAAAGCGTGATGTCTTCTTCGGGATTTTGGGTTTGCCGGGTCCTGACCACGCACAAAAATGAATCCGCAACCAGGGCGTCATGAACAAACATTTTGACGCCGTCAATCACATACTGTCCGCTGCTGTAATCGGCTTTAGCAGTAATTCCAGCAGCCTCCCAGGCCAGATCACTCCAAGCGGCATCCGGTTCGGTCAACGCCAGGGAAAATATCCGTTTACCTTCGGATATCTGCCTCACGTACATCTTTTTCTGGTCCTCGGTCCCGGCGGCCAGGATTATTGTCCCGCATAAAACCACGGTGGAAAGATGGGGGCCGGGAAACATGGCTTTTCCCATCTCCTCATAAATAAAGGCAAGATCCAACAGATCGCCTCCCAGACCGCCGTATTGTTCCGGAAAAATAAGTCCCAGCCATCCCAGATCAGCAACTTTGCGCCACAGATCCGGGGAATATCCCCCCCCTTTTTTTTCAATCTCCCTGACAAATTCCTCGGCACACTCTTTTTCCAGAAATTTTCGTGCTTCTTTTTTCAGCATTTCCTGCTCTTTGGTCATCGAGAAATCCATAATGAATGCCCTCCTTTAAAGGTCATTTTTTCATCACCGCATCGCCGATCGTCTTCATCATTTCAGCCGGTATTCTGGGAAGTCCCAGACCCCGCTGGGCCAGAACGATTTTGATCACTTCAAACGTCCCGCCCGCATGAAGACTTCGGGTGACTTTCCACATGCGTTCCAGCCTTCCGGCCAGGGCGGCATGCTTTGAACCCGGACTGAGCTGGCCGTAAAGACCCAAAATATCGAGCATGGCTTTGGCATGGGGCGCTCCGGATTTTTTCGCATAATAGTTGCTCAACTCATACGGCGCCTGTCCGACTTTCTCCCTCTCCGCAAACCGCCAGGCCGAATGCCATCCGGCCAGCCGCTGGACCTCGATTTCAACAGCCAGCTTTGCCAGTGTCTTTCGGATGTCCGAATTTTCGATCAGCGCTTTTCCGCCTGACCGGGTTTCTTTGCAAAATTCAACCAGTTCCTGGAGCAGACGCTTCCCGCCGGCTGCAGCGCCGGTCATCCGCCTCTCAAACTCGAAGACCTGCATGGCATGATAAAACCCGCGATGCAACTGCCCCAGGAGATTGTCCTTGGGTACCCGGGCATTGTCGAAAAATACGTAATTCTGTCTTCCCCCGCCCATGGTGGGCAACGGCCGGAAGGATATCCCCGGGAGGTCCGCGGGGATGAGAAAAAGACTCAGCCCCCGGTGTTTGGGAACGATATCCCGGGTCCGAGCCAGGGTAAACAGCCATGTGGGCTTGTACCAGCCGCTGATAAACACCTTCTGGCCGTTGAAAACAAAGTCATTTCCGTCTTCTTCCGCGCGGCATCCGATATTGGCCTCGTCGGACCCGGCATTGGGCTCGGTAAACGCCTCAAAACAGACCGTCTCGCCGCGGGCAATCGGCGGAATCCACCTTTTTTTCTGCTCTTCGGTACCAAACATCATCAGACTCGGGCCGACCAGATGAAGCCCCAGAAAGTCAGGCCAGGTCACTCCGAAAGCGCCCTGTTCCTCATCCAGAATGCTCTGTTCGATCTCCGTAAACCCGGACCCTCCGTATTCTTTCGGCCATCCGGGGACATAGTAGCCTTTCTCAATGGCTTTTTCCTTCGGTTGAATCCACCAGTCCTGAATCTCCCTGCCCATCATGCTGTTGAAGCCCGCCTCATAGTCTTCCGGCAGTTCCTTCATAAAAAACTCCCGGATTTCTTTTCTGAGATTCTCCTGTGCTTCGGTAAATCCGAACTCCATGGCAACCTCCTTTTATTGGCTCCAATGGGTAAAACCCATCAGAGCGGTGCGAAATGGATTTCATAAACCTATCCCCAAAAAAACCGATCCCGTCAAAATCCCGATGCCTTCTCCCATAGCGGCTGCTTTTTTACCGGAGACTGCAAATATGAATGGGGCGTCAAAAATGGTTCTCCTTTAACTAAAGCCATATGAAGCACTGTGGGATTAAGGTCATGTTGCCTGCCCGGGAACTGACGGATGAAGATATGTTGCTTTTGCCTATGGGTTGTACCTTAAGCGCCCCGGCCGTGTCAATCAAATGATCAAGCAAATTTTCTTGACTTTTTCCGATAACTGTTGATTAGTCCGGAAAAATTATCGAGCAGCGTATTCAAGAAAGGATTCAGCTATATATTATGGAAATAAATTTTCAGCCTTTGTTTGACCCGAAATCCATCGCCTTTATCGGCGCTTCGAATTCCCCCGGCAAGTGGGGATGCATCGTCTTGAAAAACCTGATCAACGGAGGGTATCCATATCCCATCTATCCGGTCAATCCAAAAGAAAAGGAAGTGCTGGGCCTGAAGTCCTGGGGAAACGTCAAAGACCTTCCGGAAACGCCGGATTTGGTGGTTATCGTCATACCGCCGCCGGCCGTGCCCCAGGCGATTGAAGACTGCGTAAAAAAAGGAATCCTGGCCGGCCTGGTGATCACCGCAGGCTTTGCCGAAGTGGGAACAGAGGGTGAAAAGCTTCAGCAGGAGATGCTGGGAAAGGCCCGAAAAGGCGGCATGATTCTGGTGGGGCCCAATTGCAACGGCATTTTGCGGCCGTCCAAACGGCTTTTTCCGCAGATGCCGGCAGTCTTTCCGGAAACCGGGCCTGTTTCGGTTGTATCACAGAGTGGAAATGTCGCAACCTCCTTAAGCCAGCGGGCGAATAAAACGGGGTTCGGGGTCAGTTGCGTGGTCAGCAGTGGGAATGAGGCGGATCTGCATTGTGAAGACTTCTTTGAATTTTTGGCTGAGGACCCGCAAACCCACGTCATCATCAGCTACATCGAAGGATTTCGAAATGGGCGGCGCTTTTTTGACAGGGCCGGTCGCATCACAGCGAAGAAACCGCTCGTGATGCTCAAGGCCGGCGGCACGGACGCGGGCGCACAGGCGGCCATGTCGCATACGGCGTCTCTGGCAGGGTCTGATTCAGCTTTTGCCGGCGCTTGCCGGCAATGTGGAATCATTCGGGCGCACACCCTCTAGGACTTA
Organism: uncultured Desulfobacteraceae bacterium; assembly: GCA_964440555.1. Classification (GTDB taxonomy): domain Bacteria; phylum Desulfobacterota; class Desulfobacteria; order Desulfobacterales; family UBA5616; genus CAYTSY01. The sequence continues at coordinate 10,339 of CAYTSY010000057.1, read as the reverse complement.
TTCGATACCGGCGTCGGGCTGCTGAACCAGCCTGTTCCAAAATGAAACAAAACAGCCGTCGGGACCATGGGCGGCGGTTGGGGTGTACTGGCAGCCGACGCTGCCGCGCGATATGGCCTGGAGGTGGTGAGCCTGTCCGGCAAGACGCTCTCTTCCCTGGATAAAATTCTCCCCCCCTGGTGGAATCCCGGCAATCCCGTGGACATGGTGGCCGGAAACATCGAGGGCGCATTGATGAAGTCACTTGAAATCCTTCTGGAAGCGCCTGAAACAGACGCGGTTGTCCTGCTGGGCATACTGGGCTTTATGAAAATCAGACCGGTATCCCCGGACGCCGGGCCGGAAGTGATCGAAAGCCATATAAAACGCTCACTGCAACAGTTATCCGAGGCCCTTGACCATGTCCGGGAAATGTCTTTTCGTTACGGCAAGCCGGTTATAGGCGCTACAGAAATCCCCTTTGCCGTGGGCGATATGGAGGAACGGATATTTTACATGCTGGGTCAAAAAGGAATTGCGATGTACCGAACGCCTGAAGCTGCTGTCAAGGTACTGTCACATCTGGTGGCATACGGAAAATATTTAAACCGTTGAAAGTTGACGGTTGATAGTTGTTATTCTGATTTGTACTTCTCTTTCAACTTTCAACTTTCAACTTTCAACTTTCAACTTTCAACACACGCCTGGCGGCAATGGTGGCCCAGCCTTCGATGAGCATGATGGAAGCGATGTCAAATCCTTTTGACCTCATTTTTTCAATCACCCCGCCCTTGTTTTTTTCGATAATGCCGCTTGCAATGAGCATCCCTTTTGCGGTCATCACATCTTTGACATCGTCTAATAGCCGGATGATAACTTCCGACAGGATATTGGCTGCGACAATGTCAAACCGTCCCCTGATCGGATCGACCAGGTGGCCGGTCAGGACAGAATATTTTCTCGGGTCAATTTTGTTTTGAATCATATTTTTCCGGGCGATTTCCACGGCCGTTTCATCGGCATCCACACCGCATAAAAATGATGCGCCGAGCCTGGCGCCGGCAGTCATCAAAATACCCGAACCCGTTCCCACATCGAGCATCCTGTCGCCTGGTTTTAACCAGGTTTCAATCATCGCGATGCAGCCTGATGTGGTGGGATGAATGCCCGTGCCGAAAGCCATGCCAGGATCAATCTCCAGCACGATGTCATCAAGCCCGGCATCAAACTCCCGCCAGGTGGGTTTTACGATAATCCGGTCCGTTATGCGCCGGGGCTCGAAAAAAGCTTTCCAGGCGTGCTCCCAATCCGCCTCATCGATTTCCCGGCAGGCAACCCGGCAGACAATTCCCGTTTCCTGCTCCAAATTCAGGAGCCTGTTTTTCAGCGTGCCGCACCTTTCTTCAATCCGTTCATTTTTGGGGAAATACCCGATAACAGCAAGGTGTTCAGGTAACGCCACGGCATCCTCCCCCCACCCTTCCTCCGGAGTCATGCCCGGATCTTCGATAACAGTTCCCTGAAGCCCAAAATCGGAAAAAATATCCGAAACCACATCCACAGCAAATGCGGCCGCATCATCCTCCAAAACCACTCTTACTTCAACCCAGCGCAATCGGTTTATCTCCCAAGACGTTGTCGATGCGTTTGATCATGGTGCTGCCCGGATGAAGGATAAAAAACAAGCGTTTCGCCGCCGCCCCGGCATGAACGCAAAAAAAGCCGCTCAGCACCATCGGCGCCTGCCGATGATGATGAACGGCTTTTGAAACCCGTAAGCGATAGGTAAGTGCCCGGGGATTGTCTTGCGCCGGCAAAATTATCTGTTCCGGGCGGCAATACACAAATGCCGTTCCAGCGATTGGCCCCGGTATTTTCAGCATTAAAAACTACTTGATAAACTTATCCCTGTAGGGATTTATAAACAGCACCGGAACAGGGGCCGAACGCGCCACATTCGCAGAAACCGAGCCAAAGATAGCCTTATCCAAAGCTTTCCTGCCTCTTGTCGCCATAATGACTACATCGATGTTTTCTTTGTCTATGTAATTAAGAATTTCTTCGGCTGCCTCGCCGTCGGCAATGTGGATGTTCGAATCAGCCACATCCGGAAAGTTTTTTTCCTTGTACGCCTTCACCTTTTTCTTGATGCTTTCGCCAGGCTCTTTTTCGGTCTCAACATAATACTCGTGAACCTTTGCAACGAATATGATCCGAAGTTCCGCACCGAATTTATTAACCATTGTTTTTACATGCGGAATGATTTTTTCAGATGTTTCCGATAGATCAACGGGGAATAACATTTTTTTGTAGGTCAACATGTCAAAAGCCTCCTTCTGCAGTTTAATAGGGGTGAAAAGTTATGTTTGTCTTTAATATAAGATATTAAAAAGCTTGTCAATTTTTAATTTGACGGGGTTGGGCAGTTCCATTGGGCATAATCTGAATGATTATATCATTCCTAATATAGCTTTCATCGGAAATCAAGCAAGAATTCAATCGTCAGACAAAATGTCGCCCCATTTTCAGGCCTGCGAAAGTAGCCACCCTGTTAAATTGTTTGACACGGCAGGATAAATTATGTTTTTTAACCGGATGAAAAATACATGTGATCCGGCCCTTGCTCATGATAAAATGGAATCGATCGATGATGCATGACAAATCAAATCCTTACCCTGTGAGATGGACAAAACACGTCTGGTTGCTTGGGATCCCTGAATTTCCGTCTTTTCTGATCGCCGGAGAAAACGCATGCGCTCTCATTGAAGCCGGTGCTTCAGTATTGGCCCCCCAAATTTTGAAAGACTTTGACTCCCTTGGTCTTTGCGCCCCGCTGAAATTCCTTTTTGCCGCCCATGCCCATGCGGACCATGTCTCCGGACTGATCATGCTTAAAACACTTTATCCGGAATTGATTCTGGCGGGTGCAAAAGAAACTTCCCGGATTCTTAAGAAGGAAAAAATTATCCAAAATTTTGGCCGGGAAGACCTGATGTACACAAAATATCTGGCTGATGAAGGGTTTGCTGAAGACGTCGGCTTGGCATTGCCGGCCGGACCCGTGTCAATGGACCGGGAATATGACGAAGGGGAAGTGGTTGATCTGGGAAACGTCCGGATCCAAATGATCGATGCGCCCGGTCATGCGCCGGGCAGTACCGCTTTCCGGATTCAGCCCGACAATGCGATTCTTATTTCCGATTCGGCGGGCTATGCCGGCTCTGCAGAGGACATTCTGCCCCTGTTTTTTCATGATTATAAAAATGCCATATCTTCACTGGAAAAAATAAAATCCCTGGAAGCCGACCATATCGGGCTTGGCCACAATGTGATTATCAACGGCAAGGATGCGTCTGCTGCGTTTCTGGACCGGGCGATCGAAAAAACAACGCAAATGAGAACGGAAATTGCCGGACTTGGCTGCAACGAAAGTAAAACGCTTTGTTTTATTGAAAACATGTCTAAAAAAATGCTTGATTACGGACTGTTTAAAAGCTTTTCAAAAGAGGTCCGCGAAAATTTTGCGCGGCTGCTCATCCGCCGGGCTCTGGAATCCTTGCCGGCTGCAGATATGACGGAGAAGTTGAAATAAAAAGACAGGCGCAGGGGAGGCTTATGAAAAAGGGCTTGCAGGCCCAGTCCTGAAGGAATCCGGGATCCGGCATACCGGTATGGGCATCATCTTGTGCCGGTTGGCTGCGCGGAATTTCCCATAAATGGAGAGCACTTCCCTTTGTCTGTCATTTAATTCTTTCGGAATGTGGTCATTTTCTTCGCAATTCATGGCCCATTCCAACTCGGCATAGGAGGCGCCGATCTGGCTTTCATCCGTGCGGTTGTCCCCCCAAAGCCCATCGGTCGGCGGGGCCTGAAGAATCGATTCACAAACCCCCATGGCCTTGCCCAGGGCATACACTTCGGTTTTGACGAGATCGGCGATAGGGGAAAGGTCAACGCCCCCATCGCCGTATTTGGTGTAAAACCCCACCCCGAAGTCTTCAACTTTGTTCCCGGTTCCGGCCACCAGCATCCGGTGATGCCCGGCAAAGGCATACAGAGTAAGCATCCGCACCCTTGCCCGGGTGTTGGCCATCGTGAGGCCATCCTGAATGCCGGCCGGAAATGTTTCTTCAAGGGAGTGAAACGCTCCGGTCAGATCAATTTTAATGCCCTTGACATTTGGGTAATGCTGCGCAAGCCATCCGATGTGCCGGTCTGAAAGAGATATCTGGTCCGGGGACTGATAAATCGGCATGTTCAATACCCGTACCTCTTTTTGCGTTTTGGCGCACAGCGTCGATGTTACCGCCGAGTCGATTCCTCCTGAAACGCCGACAACAAACCCCTTCAAGCCCGAATCACGGCAATAGTCAGACAGCCAATGGACAATATGGTCAATAATTTTTTCCGTCTGCATGGGCCATGTTAATCACAGGAAAATGGGATATTCAAGCAAAATTTACTTTGTCTGCCCACGATAAGAAGCGGAAGATTTTTCGCTGTTGGCCCATATGCCCGGTTTTATTTGGCCGACTCAAAGAAATCCAAAAATCCGCCGCCGAGAAAGGAAGGTTCGAACATCTCCGGTTTGAGACCGGAATTGATCACCGCTTTTGTCCTCAACAGGTTTGCGCCCCAGTACTCGGTTTTAAAATCATTGTAGGAAGCGGCGGCCTGGAACGGACCGCATTCCTTTTGCATGGTGCATTCTCTCGAGTATGCGGACCACACCCCTTTCCAGAAGTTGCCCTGCTTGTCGAAGGTTTCCGCGCTATGTGAAAAATAGATATCCTTTATTATGTAATGAATTCTTTTGGACTCCGGATATCTCGGATTCTTTGATTTTATTTCAATAACATAATGATCCCAAACCTCCCATGGATCAATATCCACGATAGGTCCCGGGAAACCATCATAATACTTGCCTTCAGCCATGGTGACCTGATGCATCAACTCCAGCATGGGCTTTTCTTCGAGGAACTTATAGGTAAATTCCGGAATTTTGCCGTCAAAGCAATACCAGTCGTCCCAGGTTGCCGGCGTACCCTGGATCGGGTTGGCCCTCTCGGTTGACACCATCCTCAGGGTCCGCCGCAAGGTGGGGATGTACGCCCACATGTCATCGGGTTTGGACGGGTCCTTATAGCGCCATACCAGGTACTCAAACCCTTTGTTAAATCCGGTTATTGTATTGAGGGTATAGGCCAGAAAAAGGTTTTGCGGATGATTGACCGCCGGTTTGGGATCCACAGCGGTCCGATTCATGAAATAATGGTACACATTGGAACCGCCGGAACTGGTCACCGTTCCACCTTTTCTGCGGGAAACATAGGTCCATCCCGGGTACGGATAATAAAAGTCATCTCCCCGCCACCGGTAATAATAATTCCACATGACTTTTTCGGCCAGGTTGGGTTCCTTTGGATCCGGAAAGGGGGCCCCGGCTACATAATCCCCCTGAATATTTCCTTGCGGGTCAATTGAAAATTTATCTTTGTTTGCATTGCAAAGCGCCATAAAGCTCTCCGGAGACGTGTACTTTTCGGTCTCTCTCACCTTGATCTTCAACGGATCAATAAATCCGCCGCCGTCCTTAATATACATGACGAGATAAGGCGGAAAATAGTCCTTATATTGCTCAACATTGGATGCGTCGATGACATCACCGGGTTTAGGTGCGGCAGCAAACGCCGTATTGAAAAAAATCAAAACCGCCGCAACACTCCATGTCAACATAACCATATGAATCCAAATCTTTTTACTGAATTTCATCTGTTTCCTCCTTTTCGTCATTGTCATCTTAACGTTTGGTTTAATGATTATCCCGAAAGGCGAAATTTTCGTATTGAAACAGCCTGATACAACATCCAAAAACATTCGAAAATCAGTAGACTGCTATGGAAACAACGCTTTGCAGTGAGATGAACTATTATGAGTTGAAACGATAAAACGCCCTTTTAATCCAGAACCCCGAATCTCCACGAGCTGAAAATCGTTATGGGAAATGTCGCTTATTGACCGCTGGAGGCACCAAAAATGAATATCACAATTGCCGCTGAATAAGATATTATTTTTTAATAACACTCATTTTTTGATATAGCATATTCCATCCTTCTTAATTATTCAACATTTATTTGTATCAAATCCGTTTTTCCTTCTCCCGATTTCATCTTTTGCGTTGATATGACAACCCTTTTGCTGATAAATAGTCATCCGGCCACTGATTTAAATAAGGAGATGCTTTATGATGAACGGGAAAGATCGCATTATTTCCGCCCTGAGCGTTGAGCAGCCCGACCGTGTTCCTCTGTATATCCATGGAATCAATGAAGCGCCGATCATCGGCATCGGGAAACACATTACCGAAGGCCTTCCTGAACCCAAGCAGTTTTTCGAGATGAATGATTCTGAAAAAATGAAGCTGCTCGACACCCTTTTTCTGATTCATGAGGTCTTTGGCGTGGACGGGTTCACGGCTTTTGAGATTGGTCACGAAACTGAAATCAATGAGAAAGAGGTTAAAGATGACTGGGGGGTAATTTACACGAGAAATCCTCACGGGCTTCCGGTTCCCACAGGCCACCCTGTAAAAACTCCGGGAGATCTTATTGGATTTCATGCCCCTGAGCCGAATCGCGGGCACCTTCTTTTGCTTGACCTCGCCAGAGACCGCTTTAAGGGGAATGTAGCGCTTTTCTGGCTGATGCGCGGCGTCTTTGTTCACAGTTGGCGATTGACCGGAATGGAAAACTACATGATCAACCTGTATCAGGATCCCGCGTTTATCCACAGCATTTCGGCCATGGTAACGGAATACAACCTGAAGCAGCTTGATATGCTGGCCGCAGCCGGCATTGATGTCCTGGTCGTCGAAGATGATATTGCCGCCACAAACAACCTGTTGATCTCTCCGAAGCATTTCATGGAGTTTGTCAATCCGTACAACAGAAAACTTGTAGACCGGGCCCACGCGCTGGGTCTCAAGGTTGTGCGCCACAGCGACGGTAATCTCTGGTCCATCATGGATATCCTTATCGATTCGGGATATGACGGTCTTAACCCTTTGGAGCCCCAAGCGGGCATGGATCTTAAAAAAGTCAAGGATGCCCATGGGAGTAAAATCTGCCTGCTGGGCAATATCGACTGCAAGGATCTTTTATGTTCCGGCGCCCCGGAGCAGGTTGAGGCCGCGGTAAAAGATGCCATTGCCGTTGCTGCGCCCGGTGGTGGATACATCCTTTGCGATTCCAACTCGCTTCATCCCGGAGTCAACCCCGAAAACTGCATTGCCATGTTCGAGGCCACGAAAAAATATGGGCACTATGAATAACGCTCTCGTAAAAAGTCAAATTTTCACCACGAAGTTCACGAAGAGCACGAAAGGGCATAAGAATATATAATATTTTCAGCTTCGTGTACTTCGTGCTCTTCGTGGTTTATAAAAATTCAGGCATAATGGCGACTTTTTACGAGGCCATCAATATTCTTTTAGAATTCTTTTGGCCACAGCGATCTTGTGGACTTCATCCGCGCCGTCGTATATGCGGGCAGCACGATTCTCCCGGTAGTACATGGCGATCGGCGTGTCATCGGACATGCCCAATCCCCCATGGACCTGGAGGGCCCTGTCGGTTACGCGCTGCATGACATTGGCGACGAAGAATTTAATCAGCGAGATATCCTTCATGGCCGCTTTAACACCCTTGTTTTCAATGGTCCAAGCCGTATTGAGGACCATCAGTCGGGCGGACAGGATATCGGCCGCGCTGTCGGCGATATACGTCTTGATGATATCCGAATCGGCAAGCGTTTCCGTGGGCGTGCGGCGCCGCTTTTTGGCATAGGAGCACATCAGGTCAAAGCACCGGTTGCAGATTCCGACCCAGCGCATGCAATGGTGGATTCTTCCCGGCCCCAGACGTTCCTGGGCCAGAACAAACCCCATGCCCTCTCCGCCCAGAATATTTTCCCTGGGAACCCGGCAATTCTGGTAAAGCACTTCGCCATGACTGGTCCACCCTTCTCCAACGTGCCCCATTACCGCAATATTGCGGACCAGGTTAAAACCCGGGGTATCCGTCGGGACAATGATCATGCTGGCGCGACGATGTGGGGACTCGGCCTCGGGGTTGGTTTCCGCCATGACGATGGCAAAGGCGGCCCCGTCCGCGCAGGAAGTGTACCATTTATGGCCGTTTATTACATAGTCATCGCCTTCCTTGACCGCCGTGGTCAGCAGCCATGTGGGATTTGACCCCGCCACATCCACTTCGGTCATGGAAAAGCAGGACCGGATCTTTCCCTGCACGTTGGGGGTGCAGTATTTTTCCTTCTGCTCCGGCGTGCCGAATTTATGCAGGATTTCAATGTTGCCCGCATCCGGCGCCTGGCACCCGAACACGTAAAGTCCGAAAGGGGTCCGCCCCAGAGCCTCATAAATCATCGCCGTTTCCATCAGAGGCAGTCCCATCCCGCCGTGTTCCCTGGGATGCAGGGGGGCCCACAGTTCCATCCTTCGGACCATATCCCTCTTTTTCTCCAGCTCAGGTTCCATTGCATTGAATCCCCTGGCGTCCATTTCCTTTTCCATGGGGATGAGTTCCTTGTCCACAAATTCGTTCATCAGGTCCAGGATCGCCTGGAGCTTGTCAGACGGCTCAAACGGCATAAAATTTCCTCCTTCTAAGTAATGAAATGATATAATTGAAAGATCGCTCTGTATAACATAGACGAAGACGGATTCCCATCAATAATTCTTGGGAAAGTACGCAAGCCAGCCGGAAGAATCGACGATATTCATACTCTGTCTTCCTCTTTATCCCTTCTGACGAAAAATCAATCAACTCCATATCATATACAATATAAATATCCCGAGTCATTGTTTTAGAATATTCAACCTATTCAAAAGTGATGCACCAGGGGCCATTCATAGGCCAAACCGCTCACGCAACGGAAATGATGCCAGACTTCTTGAAGCTGTTCAGTGTTAGAGCAGTTCCCACATAGTTCGCTTCCTTTATTTCTTCTCGACCTGTCTGGTATTACCTGGGATCTCCTGTAAAAAGAACCGACAACCCCACCAGAAAATGTTCCTGGAACTTTCCGTCTTCCTTTGGTGTAATATGGGCAATTTTCATTGCGACGGGTTCTTTGGGGGCATCCTGTCTGTTCGGGCACAGATTCATCGTGAGGATATCATCCACATGGATCATGTCCAGAATTTCCGATTCCTTTTTCACCACGATGCATAACCCGTGATCCGAAATATTCCACAGCTTGAATTGATACATGAGGCCTGGAACTTTTGGCTGTAATTCGACACTGTGATATTGCGCCGCAAGCGTTCGGGGTTCAGACCGGCGGTCTGAGGAAATCAATTTTTCACCCGGTATTTTCATGATTTTTCCATGCGCATTTGGGGACGGTCATAATTACACGACCTTGCCCGGCCGTACATTTATGACCGTCCCATAGAATATACGGCCAACCGTGTTAAGCAGGCTTGCCGGAAGGACACCCTTATTCCTGAACACCTTTATAGGCAGCGTTTCGCGTTTCAATCGTTTTGATTCTGACAGTTTGAAAATCTTCTTCTATTACGTAGAGAATTCTCAAATTGCCGAGACGGAATCGATACATGTGTTTCAACTCGCCTTTCAGCTTTTTGATATGAGGATGGAATCGGGGATTTTTAGATATGATATCAAGAGCCTCTGAAATACGATTTTTGGTAATGATATCAGATTGCCTGAAGAATTTAACCGCGTTCCTGTGGAGGATAATTTTATGCATTTTTTAAGTCGTCCCAGGACACATAAGATTTTTCTCTGGCTGAGTTCCAATCCACATCGGCCTCTTTGATCTGTTTCATCAATTTCCGGTCCGCCATGATTTCAAGGGACTCCCGCCAAATATCCATGTCCTCGGCAATGGCATCATGGATGACAGATTTGAGCTCCTCTACGGTCAAATCGGCTACTTTTTTTTTGGTTTTTGCCATATCGCTTCTCCAATTGATAGACTTAAAATTTTATTGTAATTTCTCCCATGTGATTCCCCCTTGCACCACGCATCATGCCTGGCGGCGATTTGGCGCAGCAGACACAATCTTGGACAACTCGTCTGCCATCCTCTGCTCGGTATGCCACAAGTCATACGACTGTTGCATGCGCAGCCATAGTCCCGGCCCATTTCCGGCAAACTTGCCTATTCTGAGCGCCATTTCCGTTGAGATAGGGTGCGTACAGGCTAAAACACGGTGCAACTGTTGCCGGGGAACACCAAGCCTTTCCGCAGCTTCGCTGACCGATAGCCCAAGGTTTTGAAGCACGTCTTCGCGCAAAATCTCACCGGGGTGAAC
>CAYTSY010000056.1:14644-19831 GCA_964440555.1 uncultured Desulfobacteraceae bacterium | reverse complement strand
GGATTGCGTTATTGGGTAATAAATTAAGGAACTTGTAGGACTCATAAAGATCAGGCCGAAGAAAATAAGCTCCCAGAAGCCCACTTTTGCTTGCAAAGTTCCTTCCTTGCTTCTAGATATATCTTTATCTTTTTGGTCTATTTATATCAACTTTCCAGAAAAAATATTTATCGATTTTACTATTACCCTGTATTTTTGCAGCAGTCTATTATTTCTTTAGCTCTCTTAAATTGACAAGGCGGGTTTCTGCCCGCTTTTTTTCTTTTCTTCCCTATGACTACTTTTAACAGGGACTTAACGGTAAGCGACGCCAATATCGCCTATCCGGACAGGCGTGCAAAAAGCGGCCCGGGATATTAAAAATTTTCGTATGATTCTGCCATTCACGGTTTGGGCATTTTCGATAAATCTTTTCCGGTCAGAATGATAAAAACAATATTAATGATAATAAAAGGCGCCGCAACAACCAGCCCGTAAAGGACGTTTTGAACCCGGTCGGAGTGATCCACAAAAGGGAAAGTCAGGCCGGCCAGGACGAATAAAATGAGCAAAAAGGCAAGCAGGTAATACGACATGCGCCGGTTTGCATTTAAGGCTGCTGCATTAAAACGGTCGGAATGCGGGGACATATCGGTTCTCCTTTTTTATTTGTGTTATCCGGAAGCGCCGATCCTGGGGAAGACGCTGTCAAACGGCCCGAAGTTATTGCCGAATTTGGCGCCGACAATGCTTGAGACGGCTATGCAGGCGAAGAAGAAAACCGGAAGAAAGACCAACAGCCGGAAATAAAAGATTTTCGCGACGGTTTGCATGCCGGTTTCGCTCAGGTTCAGCGTATCGGTTTTGAATATCAGGGTTTCGAGTTTGGAAAGTCCCCGAAACCCTTTGCGCTGCAATACGGTGCGTTCAAAAACAGCCCCGAAAAAGAACAGCAGGAAAAACCATCCGATGTAATTGCCAACGGTTACGCCCCGCAGGTAGTACCCCGGCGATGTCCAGCGCCACCACTCGTTCACCACGGAAATGGGATCCATCAGCATATCAAAACTGACCAGAAAGGCGCCGGCAAGGGCCGCCTTAACCCAGATCCCGGTTTTTTCTCCCAGCACGCGGATGGAAATGATCAACGCGGGAAAGCTGAGTAAAAACCAGCCCAGACAAATGCACAGGGGGACGAAAAGCACCCAGGAAATCCAGCCCGCATATCCGTTGATGAGCTTGCCGCCGAAGGCGTAATAATTGGCATAGGCAAAGTAGTCGTAACCGCCCAGGATAACCATCAGGTTTTCGATAATGCCGGTCCACAGAAGCGATCCCCATAGAAAAATGGATGCTTTTTCCCTTCCGATGGAAATCCGCGCTTCTCTTAAAATCAGCAGAAAAAAGACAAATAAAATGCCGTCCAACACCCAGGATTCAAATCGCATCGCGACTCCTCCTTATTTCAGAACGATTTATGTAGTGCCCATCCGGAAACGGCATCTTTTTGCCCAGAGCTGCGTTTTCGCTCTTTTGAAATCCTCAAAATAGCCCGCTATTCCTGCGGTTTCAAAATCGCTCAGGCCTTGCTCTGAACCAAAATCTACCATTTCCGGATGGGCACTGTAAAATTTGGCTTAAAACTTGTCTGCCAGGCTCTTTTTGAGTTTTTCATCAATCCGGGCGAACAGATCTTTCTGTTTTTTTTCCTGATTGGCTTTTATGGTTTCAATCTCTTTTGAATAGTCTTTTTTTGACCCCATAAACCGGTCGATATCTTCCTGGAATCCGGTATCTTTTTGAGTTTTGGGAATATTTTCCAGTTCAAGGTGGTTTTTAATGAAAAGTTTGACCCCGAAGGAGCCTTCCACAATATCGATAATGCCCATCTGATGCAGTTTCCGGCACAGAAAATGGCATTCTTCCAAGGAGAAATTGAGCGCTTTTTGCAGCGATTCAATGGACGGCGGGATACTGTCCCGATGTTCCAGGACACGGATGGCGGCTACAACAAGGTGGGCGGTTTGATATAAATCTTTTTTATTCATAATGGTTTTTTCGATTGAAAAAAGTTGTGATTCGGTGCAAATTGATACAGCTTGAGTAACCATTATTTCTGAATTTTGTCAAGTTTATGAATGGTATTTTATAAAAGAAGGAGGAGCCCATGACTGAAATCGTTGATGTCAAAGCGAGAGAAATTCTGGATTCAAGAGGGAATCCGACTGTCGAGGTGGATGTAACGATCGCATGCGGGGCCATGGGCCGCGCAGCAGTGCCGTCGGGCGCCTCCACGGGCTCCCGGGAGGCCTTGGAACTGCGCGACAAACGCCTGAAGCGATACGGAGGCAAAGGCGTAACCACCGCGGTCAAGAATATTCAAAATGAGATCTCCCCCGCAATCTGCGGGATGGACGCGTTGGATCAGACAGCCATTGACCAGACCATGATCACTCTGGACGGAACTCCCAACAAGGCAAAGCTCGGCGCCAACGCTGTTCTGGGCGTGTCCATGGCGGTCAGCCGGGCTGCTGCACTGGCCTACGGGATGCCGCTCTATCGATATCTGGGGGGAATCAATGCCCGGTACCTGCCGGTTCCCATGATGAATATCGTAAACGGCGGCGCCCATGCCGCAAACAATTTGGATATTCAGGAGTTTATGATTGTTCCCATCGGCGCGAGGAGCGTTTCGCAGGCCATTCAGATGGGCGCGGAAACTTTTCATGCGTTAAAAAAGATCTTAAAAGACGACGGACATAACACGGCGGTAGGCGATGAAGGCGGATTTGCGCCGAATCTTAAGTCCAATGAGCAGGCGATCCAGTACATCATGAAAGCCATTGAGGCTGCGGGGTATAAGCCCGGCGCCGATATCGGGATTGCCATGGATGCGGCAGCCAGCGAATTTTATGCAAACAAGAAATACGTCCTGAAATCCGAAAATAAAAACTACACCGCCGAAGAAATGATCGATTATTATGAGAAGTTGATCGAAAAGTATCCGATCCTTTCCATCGAAGACGGCCTGGCGGAAAAAGACTGGGAGAACTGGGCCGTGATGACCGAACGGCTCGAAGGCGCAATACAAATCGTCGGGGACGATATTTTCGTAACCAACCCCAAAATTTTTGCCAAAGGCATCGAGGATGGCATTGCCAATTCGATATTGATCAAACTCAATCAGATCGGAACTGTTACGGAAACCCTGGAAACCATTGAAATGGCGCGCCAGGCGGGGTATACGACGGTTATTTCCCACCGGTCCGGCGAAACCGAAGATGCCTATATTTCGGATTTGGCCGTTGCAATTAACGGCGGTCAGATCAAAACAGGGTCCATGTCCAGAAGCGACCGCGTCGCCAAATACAACCAATTGATCCGGATCGAGGAGGAACTGGGCGCCGGCGCCAGGTTCTCGCACGAATTGTTTGTCGCGGGCTAACCGCCAGACAAGCGAATCCCGAAAGCATTGAAAAATAAAAACCATCTGATTTCAAAGATGACGGCGTCGTAAAAAGTCAAATTTTCACCACGAAGGGCACGAAGAGCACGAAAGGGTATAAGAATATATAATATTTTCAGCTTCGTGCTCTTCGTGGTTTATAAAGATTCAGGCATAATGGCGACTTTTTACGCGACCATCAAAGATAGACAGTCTGAATAACCTGAATCGTTATAGTTATAAAGGAAGCTCAATGGGAAACACGAAATATATCTTTGTTACCGGCGGGGTGCTCTCTTCTCTTGGAAAAGGTCTGGCCTCAGCCTCGATCGGCGCCCTGCTTGAAAGCCGGGGGCTTCGCGTTACCATTCAAAAACTTGATCCGTATATCAATGTAGACCCCGGCACCATGAACCCTTTTCAGCACGGAGAGGTTTTCGTAACCGATGACGGGGCTGAAACGGATCTGGATTTGGGACATTATGAGCGGTTTACTCAGGCGAAACTGGGCACCAATAATAACTTCACCACCGGAAAGATCTATTATTCGGTAATTACCAAAGAGAGAAAAGGGGATTATCTGGGTGGAACGGTTCAGGTAATCCCTCATATAACCGACGAAATTAAAAACAGCATCAAGCTTGTTTCCAAAGATGTGGATGTGGTGATTGTCGAGATCGGCGGAACCGTCGGCGATATTGAAAGTCTTCCGTTTTTGGAAGCGATTCGTCAATTCAAGGCTGATGTGGGCAAGGAAAACGTAATTTATGTTCATCTGACGCTGGTTCCCTATATCGCCACCGCCGGGGAAGTAAAGACCAAGCCCACTCAGCACAGCGTAAAAGAATTGCGCAGTATCGGCATCCAGCCCGATATCCTCTTATGCCGGACGGAAAAGACCCTGTCCAAAGAGATTAAAGCCAAGATCGCGCTGTTTTGCAATGTCAGCCATGATGCGGTCATTACGGCCAAAGATGTGGAGTGTATCTATGAAGTGCCGCTGAATTTTCATCAGGAAGGACTCGACGAAAAGATCGTCTCGATGTTGAATATTTGGACCCGTTCACCTCGATTGGAAAACTGGGAAGCATTTGTCCACAGCTTCAAGACGCCTGATTACGCCGTCACTATCGCGATCGTGGGTAAGTACACGGACTTGACTGATTCCTACAAGAGCCTAAATGAAGCCCTGTACCACGGCGGGGTGGCCAACAAAAGCAGGGTCAATCTTGTTTTTATCGATTCCGAGACGATTTTTGCCGACAACTGCGGCCAGATACTGGAAAGGGCAGATGGGATTCTTGTCCCCGGCGGATTCGGGGCCCGGGGAATAGAAGGAAAAATCTGCGCGGCACAATACGCCCGGTTAAACCGTATTCCGTATTTCGGCATCTGTCTGGGGATGCATATGGCGGTAATTGAATTTGCACGAAATGTCGCAGGACTTCCCGGCGCCAACAGTACGGAAATTGATGAAAACACGCCTTATCCTGTCATTTATCTGATGGAAGAATGGTATAACGAGCAGACGCACACGATAGAAAAGCGCGATATTCACTCCGATAAAGGCGCGACCATGCGGCTTGGGGCCTATCCCTGCCGGATCACGGAAGATTCCTTTGCCGGCCGGGCTTATGGAAAAACCGAAATTTCGGAGCGCCATCGGCATCGATATGAATTCAACAATGCCTATAAGAAAGCATTTGAAGAAAAAGGGTTGAAATTAAGCGGCATTTCCCCCCGGGGGGATCTGGTGGAAATTG
>CAYTSY010000056.1:0-14601 GCA_964440555.1 uncultured Desulfobacteraceae bacterium | reverse complement strand
CCTCGGGTGTCAGTTCCACCCGGAATTTAAATCGCGCCCCATGTCTCCTCATCCCTTGTTTAAGGACTTTATAAAGGCATCCCTCGATCGGTCGAAACGAAAGATGGTTGAATGAATCAGTGTTTAAAACTCCTCTGCCCCGTGTACATCATGGTCACGCAGGCTTCGTTGCAGGCTTCGATCGACTGCCAGTCGTTTGTTGACCCTCCGGGTTGAATAACCGAAGAAATCCCTTCACGGATTCCCACATCCACGCCGTCCCGAAAAGGAAAGAAAGCATCGCTCACCATGGCGGCGCCGATCAGTCCGCCTTTTTCCCTGTCGGCTTTATCTTTGATTTCTTCTTTTTTGACCGGATCATCGAGTTCGGCATAAGGGGTCTGGAATACCTCGAAAGCGTACCGGTCCATAAGTTTTCGATACGCCTTGTCTTTTGCAATTTCAGCAACGCCCACGCGATCCTGTTCCCCGGTACCGATACCGACAGTGACAAGGTCCTTGACGTAGATGACGGAGTTTGACGTGACGCCCGATTCAACCAGCCATCCGAAAATCATATCATCGATCTCCTGAGGGGTCGGAGGCCTTTTAATTTTGTATGTTTTTCCTTTAAATTCACATTCGGCAAGCGTCAGGTCCGCCGGGGTCCGGGTCTTGGGGACATATGACCACTGGGCGATGATCCCACCATCCATCAAACTCTTGAAATCAACAAATTGAACGCCGATGAACGCATGAAGGCGATGGATATTGTCGATTCGAATGACCCGCAGATTCTTTTTTTTTGCAAAAATTTCCGTCACGCCTTCTTCAAACTCCGGGGCTACGATCACCTCGGCGTATTGTTTAGCAATGGATTCGGCCGTGGGCTTATCCACCGGGCGGTTGACGGCGATGCATCCCCCGAATGCCGCCACCCGGTCTGCCATGTAGGCTTTGCGGTAAGCGGCTTCCAGGCATTCCGATTGGGCGACGCCGCAGGGATTATTGTGTTTGACAATCACCGCAGTCGGTTTTTCGGTAAAATATCTCAAAATATTGAGGGCATTGTCCGTATCGGTGAGGTTGGTTTTGCCCGGATGCTTCCCGGACTGCAAAAGCGCGACATCCGATGCCAGATATCTGCCCGGCTGGATGGTTTTCGTGTTTCCCAAAACCAGATTGCCGTTGACCAGCTTATACAGGGCTGCTTCCTGACCCGGGTTTTCCCCATACCGAAGCCCTTTTTGAACCCCGTCGATGGTCCATAGCACCTTTTCATAAAAAAGGGTTTGACGTGAATTTTGATCCACGAAACTGATTTCCATTTTTGGAGGGAACAAATCCCCGGCAATGGTTCTATAGGCTTTTGTTAAATCCTCTGCCATCCTTACTCTCCTGTTTTATTGCATTTTTCAAACTGGTAGCATTCTCTTGCCGCCTCAAAATCCGTTCGGGCCAGATACCGGCTGATTGCGGCGTCATAGGCGGCGGTGTGGGAAAACGCTTTTTGCGCCAGCCGATACCGGGTTGCCAGAGAGATGCTTCCCTGATGTTTTCGCATCTCGTCGATTACGGCTCCATAGTCATCCGGGTCCACCACGGATGCCACCCGCAAGAAGTTTTTTGCCGAAGCCCGGATCATGCAGGGTCCGCCGATATCGATATTTCCCCGTGCCTCTTCAGCGGTCGCTCCCTCAGTGGATATGGTTTTTTCAAACGGATACAGGTTGACGACCGCCATGTCGATGGGAACGCCTCCGGTGCGCCTCAAATCATTTTGATGAAATGCGTTGTATGTCTCGGTCAGCAATCCGAGATAAATTTTATAATCCAGCGTTTTGACCAGGCCGCCCTGGGTTTCGGGCTGACCGGTGTAGTCGGAAACCTGAATTATAGGGGACGGCGCCGAATCACCCAAAAATTCCTTTAGTTTGGCATACGTTCCGCCGGTCGAAAAAATTTTTATTTCAGGATTGATGTTGACCATCTCCGGAATGAATTTTTCCAGATAGCGTTTATCTGAAACGCTGACCAGAACATGCTTAATTTTTATTTGTTTTTCTATTTTTTCAACGATATTGATGCTCATAACACTGCCTTTATCCTTCAAATTCATCTAAAAATCGATTGAAAAACATCTCCATGAACGCATGACGCCCGGACGCGATCATTTTCCCTTCAGCCGTCATGATCCTGTCCTTAATCCTGGATAATTTAAATACATATTCCCGATATCCGGTGTCCTCCGTGGAATAGGCAAGGGCCTGGTGAACGTCGGTATCCGTGTTGTGCAGCCGGGCTCCGATTTCGCCCGCAAAAAGAAATGCCCTGGCCACGCCGATGGCGCCGATGGCGTCTATTTTATCCGCATCAAACAAGACTTTGGCTTCCAGTGTTTCCGGGATATGGTTGCCCCTGAAGCGGTGGGACAAAATGCAATGCAGGGTATTTCTTTTTTGACTTTCGGAAAACGGCAGATCCGCAATCATCGGCGCTGCCATTTCAGCGCCTTTTTCGGCATGGCAAATCAATCCTTCCGAATTGTCTTCATAATGCCGTCCAATGTCATGCAGGTATGCGGCGATGCTCAAAACATCCATATCCGCGTGTTCTTTGACGCCGATATGCCGGCACAGGCGATAGACGCGAAGCGTATGATCCCAGTCGTGGCCGCCCCGGGACTGCGCAAAAATATCTTTACCAGCGGCCGCGGTTTTTTTTAAAAAAAAAAGGAAGTCGCGTCTTTTGGGATTTCCGCTATGACCGGTTCCTGAAACAGAGGAAATATCGGCGGCTTTTAATGTGTCGGCGCAGCTCATTTTACACCGGTCCCTTATCCCAGCCTTTGCGAAAGGAACGATTCGTAGTCCAGCGTAATTTTTGACGGGGATTGTGCAGGGGAATCTGAAAAGCCGGAAGGTCTGTACCGGGTTTGATGTTCCAGGACGCTCCTTAAACCGCCGACTTCCCGGGTAAGAGAGGCAATGTTGTTCGAAAGACGTTCCAAAAGCGTCAACAAGTCTCCTGAAGCAAGGGTCTGCTTAAAATCAGCTTCGCCGTGTTGCCCCCCGGTTATATCCTTATGGCGCGTATCAGTCGCTTTTTTCCCATCAGGCCTGATTTCCAATGGGCCGCCCTCCAATCTCATAGCGGCCGCCATAGAGGAAAAATCGCTTTCATTACTGCCGAGCAGATTAAAAAGTCTTTGCCAAAACATGTCGAGGCCGGTAAAGGGAGCCACGCTTATCTCCATATTTGTGAGGGTCAGGGCAATTTTTTGAATATCGCGTGCTACCGTGGATTCCGGATAGTTTATCACATACGGCGTCCGTTCATCCGTTGCCTTTGAAACAGAAGAATCTTTTGTAATGTCGCCCAGGGGTTCAAGGTGAATTTGAAAGGACTTTTGGAGGGCGTTATTTAGTTTATTTATGGCCATGCTTGAAATCTGCACATTTTTACTTTGATTGACCACCACGGACATTAAGCCCCTGAAACCGTTTTGTCCGAGCGATTTGACAAGAGTGTGTGCGCTCGTGATGATTGACGGTTCGGGCGTCAAAACCAGAATGACATCGGTTGCGGCCATGCATAAAGCCAAGGTGGTTTTGGAATTTCCCGGAAGGGCGTCGATAATGAAAAAGTCGTAATCCGTCATTGATGCAAATGAGCTGAGGAAGTATTGTATTTGCCCGGAATCGAGGGTTTGAAAGGTCTCCAGCAAGGACCCGCCTAAAAAGATATCGATGCCCGGGCACTGGCGGATCACTGTATCTTCAGCAGTCTGTTTTTTTTCGATGACGGCTGTCAACTCTTTTTCAGAGTCAATTCCCAAACAAAGGCTGTTCCGGTAAAAATGCGCATCTGTCAACAAAAGACAGGTCCGATAGCCCTGGCCGGCGATGCAAAGCGCAAGATTGATCGCCACGGTTGAGCTTCCAACCCCATTTTTCCCGCTGACAACAGTTATCGCCCGGACCATAAGGTGCTCCTTGATTGCATATTGTTTTCGTTTGGTTAAGCGCAATTGAGGAAATTACACCATGGGTTCCCCAATTATTTTTACGCTGCCGTTATTGTCTTCCAAATAAAAGGCAACGCTGTGA
The DNA here is from genome assembly GCA_964440555.1 of uncultured Desulfobacteraceae bacterium. GTDB lineage: Bacteria > Desulfobacterota > Desulfobacteria > Desulfobacterales > UBA5616 > CAYTSY01. The sequence continues at coordinate 10,513 of CAYTSY010000056.1, read as the reverse complement.
CAGTTGAATCTATGGCATAATTTGTGAAAAGTGTCAGTAATAAATTCTTTAAAATAGGGTTTTTCCGTTTCCCCTGCAAAGCCCCCTTTTCCCCTGTTGGTTTTTACATAAAAATCAAAAAAACTATCAATCACTGTCTCCTCGGCGGAGGGATTGGTCAGGATAAACCTGTTTTTCTGATGTGTTACGTTTTTCCCATCAGGTTGGGCATCGCTGGGCCCGGACTTGGGTTTCCCCTGTGCGGATCGGTTTTCCCGGGATCGGAATTCCTTGAGCATTTCATGAGGCACGACCCGGATGATTTCGGAGAGCGTGGTTTCACCGAGTTTCATCAGACCGTCGTCCACCATTGTTTTGGTGCCGGTTTCCAGAGCGATCCGTTTAACCTCATGCTCTCCCTGTCCCCGGTTGAGTGCGGTTGCAATTTCCCTGTTGACGACTAAAAGTTCGGAGATCAGGGTGCGCCCTTTATAGCCTGTAAAATCGCACTGATCGCATCCTTCACCGACATAGAACTCCGTGTTTTCAGGGAAGGTTCGATACACCAGACCCCATTCATCCTGGGACGGCATATATTTCTTGCGGCAGGAGGTGCAGATTTTTCTGACAAGCCGCTGGGCCAATATCCCCATAAGGCTGGATGCAATCTGATTGTATTCGATGTTGAGATCCAACAGGCGGGTGATGGCGCTGAATGAATCATTGGTATGGATCGTACTTAAAAGCAAGTGGCCGGTCTGAGCCGCATCAAAAGCGATTCTCGCGGTCTCTTCGTCCCTGACTTCCCCCACGAGAATTACATCCGGGTCAAGTCTTAAGAAAGAACGAAGAAATCGTGCAAAGGTGAGACCGATTTTGGGTTTTACCTGAGTCTGCATGATTCCCGGAAAGCTGTACTCGATGGGATCTTCCGCGGTTATAATTTTTATTCCGGGATTGTATACAAATTGAAGGGCGCTATACAGGGTGGAGGTTTTCCCGCTTCCGGTGGGCCCGGAGACAAGGATCATCCCGGCAGAACTTTTCAGCAGTCTTTTAAGGGGCTCCAGGACATGGGAGGAATGGCCCAGACTGTTCATGTTGACCTTGGCCTTTCTCGGGTCGAGAATACGGATCGTGACATTTTCGCCGATAATGGCGGGACATGTGGCGACCCGGAAATCAAGATCTATTTTTTGCTGTTTTTCCTTTTCGTAGAAATTTATTCTGAATACACCGTCCTGAGGGATACGCCGTTCGGCAATGTCTAAGTTGGACATGACCTTGACTCTGGAAATAATGGCGGGGATCATTTTTTGAAGTTTTTCATCAAGCCATTTCAAATTCAACGGGTGAAGCATCCCGTCAAAACGGTAGCGGAGCTTGGCGCCCTGACGGTCCTGTTCGATATGGATGTCGCTTGCATTGTTCATGATGCCGTATTTGATGATAAAATTAACGACTTCATCGGCTTCCATATCCAAAATGCCGTACGGCGCGTCTTTTGCAGATGCCTCATCCACCGACTCGAGGTCGATATTCAACTGTTCCACATCTTCGCGGCTGACCTCCTTTTGTTTTGACATGCGATAGGTCTTAAGCGGTTTGCCGTAAAGGTCTTCAAAAAGTTCATAGAATTTTTCATCGGTAATCAAAACACTGGTCATTTTCAGGTGAGAGTAAACGGATCCCAGCTCCTGCAATACTTTAAGATTTTCAGGCAACGACATGGCGAGGGCTAAATTGTTACCTTCAAGGGACAGGGGGATAACCAGGTTTTTTTCCGCATATTTTTGGGTGACAATGCTGGAAAGCGCTTGTTTTTCGTTTACATTGAATACGAATTTTTCAAGCTTTTTAAATGGAATATTGTATTGCTTGGACAGCGCGGTGTAAAGCTGGTCAACGGAAATGAATTTGTTGTTCAGCAAAATGTTGCCCAGAGGCTCTGCGCTGTGACGCTGTTCGCGCAAAGCGATGTTTAACTTTTCCTCCTCCAGAATGCCCTGCCGGACAAGGATCTGGCCGAGTTTCAACTGTTTGTTGTGTTTTTTTAAAACACGGTTTAATTCGATCGGCGATACCGCGTTGAGATCGTTTAAGATTTCACCCAGGGTCCTTGGAGAGCCTTTTAATTTTAAGGCGTCCTCGAGGTTTTTTGGGCTGATCATGTCGAGTTTAACGGCGAGTTCGCCTATTTTTTTTCCACCTGTCTGATTTTTGAGCACATCTGCGATATCCTCCGGAGACAGATACCCCTTTTTCACGATGCAATCCGCGACGCTTTCACCGGCTTTTTTATTGAATACGCAGGCATCCAGCTCCTCTGCGGCCAGCATCCCTTTTTCAACAGCGATCTCACCGATATTATCCCGGAGCTCCTTATGGCTTAAAAGCGTCTCAAGCTGATTTTCAGAGATCAATCCCATGGTGAGCAATATTTCGCCCAGGGGAACATTTTTTTCATGGATCTCTTTTTGTTGTATCAAAAGGGCTTTTTCGACAGCATTTTTTTTGACGAGTCCCTCCTTGATCAGAATTTCTCCGATATAGGAAGGTTCACTTTTGCTGGTTGCTGAATTCTGCACGGCGCCACCTGCTTTTATAAAGTTCAAATTCCATACAATTTATGTTTGTTACCGGCAAAATTAGCGTTTTTAAACCCCCTTGTCAAGCAGACATCTTGGAATGACCTTTAAGTTATGCCGATACCGCGGCTGGCCCATCATGCCTCCCCTCACGGGGCTCTTCGGCAAAAGCGGAAAGTTTTTAACTCCACTTCAGACCACCAAATCATATTTCTTTTAACATGAATAAATTATTAAAAAAATATGGAGTTTTAGATCATATTTTTCTTGACAATTAGATGAAAATATATTTTTATGTCCAAAAAATGGAGCAAAGTGGCTGAATATGTTCCGAGGAACTTCTTTTCATACCATCGACGGCAAATGTCGGATCAAAATTCCTTCACGGTTTCGAGAGGTTATAAAAGCCGGGGGATCGGACGGAATTATGATTTCACAGATGGACAAAGGACTTGTGGCCTATACCTTGGACCAATGGCAGAAAATTGAATCCAAAATTTTATCTTTAGCCGAAAAAAGCGACACAATGCGCAGATTCAGGCGTGTCTTTATCGGCGGCGCTTTTGAATGCATTTGCGACACTCAGGATCGTATTTTAATTCCCCCTCCATTACGTCAGTATTCTGAAATAGAGAAGGAAATCGTGCTGGTCGGTGTTCTCGATCATTTTGAAATTTGGTCTAAAACGAACTGGGAAATGGAGAATGCGGCGATGGAAAAAGACATGAAAAAGGAGGAAGTGAGAAACGAAATCGCGAAACTGGGACTCTAAAGGATATGCCGTACAAACATATCGCCGTAATGCTTCCCGAGGTGATCGGGTTTTTAAACTTGAGACCGGGGAAAATATACGTTGACGGGACTCTCGGGGGCGCCGGCCATTCAAAAGCCATATGCGAAAAAATTTTTCCCACAGGGATATTGATAGGAATCGATCAGGATGTCGATGCGATTGAAAATGCAAGACAGGCATTAATGCCTTACGCACCGAATATCCATCTGATCCACGACAATTTTGTTCATCTCGACCAAATTCTGACAGCTCTGAATATCAAGGCCGTTGACGGTATTTTGCTTGATCTTGGACTTTCACTGAATCACATTGAAAACAGCGGCAGAGGGTTCAGCTTTTCCCGCAACGAACCCCTGGATATGCGTATGAACACGAAAATGTCCGTTAAAGCCGAAAATCTGGTAAATGAATGGGATGCACCTGCGCTTGCGAAAATATTCAGGGATTATGGCGAGGAACGATGGGCAAAGTCCATAGCGCAACATATTGTGGAGGCCCGGGGAAAGGGGAGAATCCGGTTGACCGGAGAACTTGAGCAAATCGTGGTTAAGGCCATTCCCAGGTCGCGGCGTCAGGATCGAAAAATCCACCCGGCTACGAAGGTGTTTATGGCGTTGAGAATCGCGGTCAACCAGGAACTCGCGGCATTGGATGGTTTCATGAGCAAAGTCATCGGCTGTTTAAATCCCGGCGGAAGACTGTGTGTTTTATCCTATCATTCACTGGAAGACCGCATTGTTAAAACGCATATGAGGACCTGCGAAAAAGGGTGTGTCTGCCCGCCGGATTTTCCCACATGCGTTTGTGGTAAAAGGCCTCAAGTGAGGATGATCGCCCGAAGAGTTCTCAGGCCGTCGCCGGATGAGATCGCGGCAAACCCGATGTCCCGTTCCGCCAGGTTAAGAGTCGCAGAAAAATTGTAGGTACGTAAAGGCTGTTTTCATGAAAACGCTGATGCCCAAACGATCAAATCCGCAAACGATCGCCTTATGGCTGGGGTTTATGGCGATATTTATTTTGGAGCTTTTAAGTTATACGTGGTGCCGGGTTCAATGTACACGCATAGGCTACGAAATAACCCAGGCGCAAAACGGCTATCAGCAGCTTATGACAACGAAAAACAGCCTTAAAATTGAATTGGCGCGCTTGAAATCTCCTGAACGAATTGCCGGAAAAGCAAAAGAAGAATTGGGTTTGGTCATGCCGACTTCCAAACAGATGGTGGTGATGCCATGAGAACACACGCAAGGCAAAATGCAAAAGGGTCCGGAACAAGAGTTATCATTTTCAGCCTGACGTTTTCCATCCTGTTTATTGTTATCGGAGTCAAATCATTTTATCTTCAGGTCTTTAAGGGTCCATGGCTTTCTGAGAAAGCGGCCGGCCAATATGAAAGATCCTTTGACTCCTCCGGAAAGCGGGGGACGATATATGACAAAAATCTGCGGGAAATGGCTGTCAGCATCAAGGTGACTTCGGTCGCGGCCCATCCGGACCTTGTCGGAAATAAAAAGAAGGCTGCAACACTTTTGAGTACAGCTTTGGGCGAGAAGCGCGATTCCATCTATCAGGATCTTTCCTCGGGCAAACCGTTTGTATGGGTCAAACGTCATGTCAGCCCGAAAGAAGAAAAGCAGGTTAAAGCGCTCAATATCGATGGAATTGTTTTCAAATCCGAATACAGCCGGTTTTATCCGAACAAAACCCTTGCCGCTCAAGTCCTGGGCTTTACAGGCGTTGACGGCCGCGGTCTGGAAGGAATCGAATTTTCCTATGACGCGCAGTTAAAGGGAGAAAGCCGCCGCCGCACGGTTATTAAAGATGCATTGGGACGAAAATTCGATGCAAAAGAAGATAAGGAACCCCATCTGGATGGAGATAATATCGTTTTAACCATCGATTGCACGATTCAGTATATCGTTGAACAGGCGCTTGAAACAGCGGTAACGGACTTTGAGGCAAAATCGGGTATGGCTGTGGTTATGGACCCGAAAACCGGCGCCCTTCTGGCCGCTTCGAGTTTCCCGACGTTCAACCCGAATGCGTTTTGGGCCTATGGCCGGGATGCATGGCGGAATCGCGTGCTGACCGATTCTTTTGAACCGGGATCAACCCTGAAGGTGTTTACAGCGGCATCGGCCATTGAATCCGGATTATGCAGCCCCTACTCGGTTTTTTTCTGTGAAAACGGAAATTACAGGATCGGCGTGAATGTGGTGCATGAGGCGGGCAGTCACTCCTATGGGTGGTTGTCGCTCCAGGAAATCATAAAATTTTCCAGTAATATCGGCGCGGTCAAAGTGCAGGAGCTTGTGGGACCGAAAATCCTCTATCACGGATTGAGCAATTTGGGCTTCGGGCGAAAGACCGGTATTGACTGCATCGGCGAGACCACCGGGAGTCTTTCGAATTATCGGGATTGGTCCAGAATTGACGCAGGGGCCATATCTTTCGGGCAGGGGATTTCGGTATCCGCATTGCAGTTGGTTACGGCCATGTCGACCATTGCCAACAACGGTACGATGATGAAGCCCTATGTGGTCCAGGCGATAACGGATATCAATGGGCAATTGATTCAAAATATGAAGCCCAAGAACGCCGGACCCGTTCTTTCGTCTGCAACGGCAAAAGCGATGAAGGATATCCTGACCGCGGTTCTTGAAGCCGGTGGTACGGGGACCAATGCGGTGGTAGACGGGTACAGGGTTTGCGGGAAAACCGGGACCGCGCAAAAGGTGGGGGCTTCCGGGACATATGAAAAAGGCAGATATATGTCTTCCTTTATCGGGTTTGTCCCGTCGGATGACCCGGCACTGACGATCCTGGTAGTGATCGATGAGCCCAAAAAGAGGTATTACGGCGGAACAGTGGCGGCCCCGGCATTTAAAAAGATCGCACAGGAAACACTTGATTATCTGGATATTTCACCGCAAAATCCGCCTGATATTTTCAGGGTTTCATGGGACAGCGAGGTAAAGGGGTGAAGCTTTCCCGATTGACAGCGTGCATCGAACAAAAAAAAGTGACACTGCCATCGGCCTGCCTGCCGGAGGAAGCGGACCCTGAAATCAACTCGATTCATTACCGGTCGCAAGCCCTGAAGCCGGGCGGGCTTTTCGTTGCAGTTTCAGGCCATCAGGCAGACGGCCATAATTATATAGATGACGCCGTCAGGCGGGGGGCTGTGGCGGTTGTTTCTGAAAAACCCGTCCATTCCGGGCGGGCTGTTGTGGTCGAGGTGAAAAATTCCAGGAGCGCTCTTGGAAATATTGCCGGCAGATTTTATGGAGATCCGTCATCATGCCTCTGCATTATCGGCGTTACAGGAACAAACGGCAAAACCACCACGACTTATCTCATTGAAAGCATGCTTAAAGAGGCCGGTTTTAACGTCGGGGTGGTCGGGACAATCAATTATCGCTATAACGGCAAAATTTTTCCCAGTCCGATGACGACCCCCGAATCTCTTGACCTGCAGGAAATGCTGCACGAAATGCAGGTCCACCACGTCACGCATGTGGTGATGGAAGTATCATCGCATGCCATTGATCTATGCCGGGTGGAAAACTGCTGGTTCGATATCGGGGTATTCACCAATCTCAGCCAGGATCATCTGGATTATCATGAAAGCATGGACGCCTATTGGGAATGCAAGAAGCGCCTGTTCACGGACTTATTGACCTGTGGCCCCAAAAAGGATAACGCGGTGGCGGTCATTAATTTCGATGACGCCAAAGGCAGGGCATTGTATCATGCGTTTGAGTCCAAAAAAATATCCGTCAGCGCAAGGGGCGATGCGATGGTCAGTCTGAAAAATATAAACAGCGACTGCAATGGAATTTCAGGCGACATTTTCAGCCCTTTTGAAAAAGCATCTTTTCATTCGCCGTTGGTCGGCGCCTATAACGCCGAAAATATCGTCTGTGCCGCAGGCGCGGCCGTCGCATTGAACCAACCGCTTCGGACTGTTTCAGCCGGTATTGAAAAAATGCACGCGGTGCCCGGCCGTCTTGAAAAAGTTTCAAATGACCGCGGCATTTTCGTGTACATCGATTATGCACATACGCCGGATGCCCTGGATAATGCGCTCAAAGCGCTGGATGCACTGAAAACGTCAAAACTGATATGTGTTTTTGGCTGCGGCGGCAACCGGGACAGGGATAAACGGCCCCGGATGGGAGAAATTGCCGGCAGGTGGTGCGACCTGGTTGTGGTCACAACGGACAATCCGAGAAACGAAGCGCCGGAAGATATCATCCGCCAGATTGAAGGAGGCATTAAAAAGACAATGCCTTATCAATCTGTACGGAAGGATTTTTCAAAAATGATTCAGCGCAAAGGGTATGTCGTTGAGCCGGACCGCAAGGAGGCCATCCGTATCGGAATAACGGCAGCGCAGCCCGGAGATATGGTTTTAATCGCGGGAAAAGGACACGAGGCATATCAAGTCATCGGCAGCAGGACATATCCCTTTGACGACAGACAGGTCGCAGAGGAAATCTTAAAAATAAAATAAGAAGAGCCTTTATTGTGAAGAAGTCCGGTCTCTGGGTAACGGAAAATATTATTGACGCCGCCGGCGGCGAGCTGGTTTTGGCCGGTCTGAAAGGGGAGTTTTCCGGAATTTGCATTGATTCGCGAAAAATTGGACCGGATGAACTTTTTGTGGCCATAAAAGGGGAGCATCACGATGGCCATGCGTTTATCAGCGAGGTCATTCATGCCGGGGTGCGTGGGGTTATGGTTGAAAAAAGTAAAATCCAGGATTTGCCGCTGGACCTCCTTCGCCGGGAAAAGGCGACCTGTTTGGCGGTAAATGACACCACCCGGGCGCTGGGCGGGTTGGCCTGTTTTTGCAGAAAAAAAGCCGACGTCAGGGTTGCGGCTGTGACCGGCTCCAACGGAAAGACAACGACAAAAGAAATGACGGCGGCTGTATTGGGTGAAAAATACCGTGTTTTGGCCACCACGGGGAATTTGAACAATGAGATCGGTCTGCCCTTAACGCTTTTTGGCCTGGAATCCTTTCATCAGTGGGCGGTTTTGGAGCTGGGAATGAACCATCCCGGTGAAATTCGCAGACTGGCACGGATTTGCATGCCCGACATCGGGGTGATCACCAACATCGGCGCCTCCCATCTGGAGGGGTTGGGGTCTCTTTCGGCCGTAGCCGGAGCAAAAGCGGAGCTTCTGGAAGAAATCAACCCCGGCGGCACAGCGGTTTTAAACGCCGATGATGAACGGGTATTGGCATTGTCCCATCAAACCGCCGCAGATGTTTGCCTTTACGGAAGATCACCACTGGCTCAGGTCAGGGCAGAGTCCGTCGTGGATTATGGCGCCTCTCTTTCCTTTGATCTGGTATTGCCTGCTGAGCGAATCGCAATTGATTTGCCGTTGCCCGGCGCTTTTATGATTTCAAATGCACTGGCCGCATCCTGCGTCGGTTATCTTTCCGGCTTGACGGCGTCTGAAATCAAGCAAGGCTTGGAACGGGTCAAACCGTTGAAGGGCAGATTAAATATTTGCAGTGCGCCAAACGGCGTGCATCTGATTGACGATACTTATAATGCCAACCCCTATTCAACGGGCGCCGCCATTGCCGCGCTGGCCTCGTTGAGAAAAGATCAGAGGAGCGCTCTGGTTCTGGGCGATATGCTGGAGCTTGGCGATCAGGTACATTCGCTGCACCGGGAAATAGGCAAGACCGCCTGCCGTACTGGAATCAAACGGCTGTTTTTATCCGGCGATTACGCCGGAGACGTTGCGTCCGGGGCAATAGCGGAAGGCATGAAACAAGCAGATCTGTTTGTCGGGACAAAAGCGGAAATTGTGCAGGAATTGATCCATTGGATGCAGCCCGGAGACTGGATTTTAATTAAGGGGTCGCGGTCCACGCGAATGGAGACAGTCGTGCAGGAGGTGTTACATCAAGCGCATGAACGATAAAACATCTAACCCTGGGGATTATCGCATTCCATGATTTATCTTTTACTTTATCCGTTGCATACGACTTTTTCGGCATTCAACGTTTTCCGCTATATTACGTTTCGGACGATTTACGCCAGTCTGACCGCCTTTTTATTGTGTTTTTTCATCGGCCCCTGGGTTATCCGGAAGCTTGGGGAAATGCAGGTCGGCCAATATGTCAGAGACGACGGCCCGCAAACCCACCTGAAAAAAGCCGGAACACCGACTATGGGCGGCATCCTGATTATCGGGGCTGTGGTTGTATCCACCCTTCTGTGGTCCAATTTAAGCAATTATTATATATGGGTCGTTCTGATGGTCGCAGTGGGTTTTGGCGGCATCGGCTTTTATGACGACTACCTGATGCAGATTAAAAAGCAGAGCAAGGGGCTTACAGCCAGAAAAAAGTTTTTACTTCAATGTGCGCTTGCTTTTCTGGTCGGAGCCCTGTTGGTCGCGATTCCCGAATTCAACACAAAAGTCACGGTGCCGTTTTTGAAAAATGTGTCTCCGGATCTGGGATGGGCCTATGTCTTTTTTGCTGCGCTGGTTATTGTGGGAACCTCCAACGCGGTCAACCTGACCGACGGACTTGACGGGCTGGCCATTGGGCCGGCGGTTATCGTTTCGGCGACTTATATGGTATTTGCTTATGTGGCGGGCCATTTCAAGATCGCCGAATACCTTCAGATCAACTATGTGTCCGGATGCGGGGAAATCAGCGTTTTTTGCGGCGCCCTGGCCGGCGCGGGACTGGGTTTCCTGTGGTTCAACACCTACCCTGCTCAGGTTTTTATGGGGGATGTGGGGTCTCTTTCCATCGGGGCTTCCCTGGGAACGGTGGCGGTCGTTACGAAACAGGAAATTCTGCTGGCGCTGGTCGGCGGGCTTTTTGTGATCGAGGCCCTTTCGGTTATTTTCCAGGTCGGTTTTTTCAAGATGACCAATGGGAAAAGGATTTTCAAGATGGCGCCCCTGCACCATCATTTTGAGTTAAAAGGGTGGCCCGAGCCCAAAGTCATTGTCCGGTTCTGGATTATTTCGATCGCCCTGGCATTGATTTCGATGAGCACCTTGAAGCTTCGGTGACCGGGCCATGCAGGGCGCATCAGCATGTTTTAAAAAGCGGTGATCAAATTATATGATGGAGCTTAAAAACAAGAATGTCCTGGTTGTGGGTCTG
>CAYTSY010000055.1:0-20149 GCA_964440555.1 uncultured Desulfobacteraceae bacterium | reverse complement strand
GGTATCATCAGACCAAGGTCCATGACAGCAACAACATCATGATGGCCTGCCGCCTGTGGGGCTTAAGATCCACGGATATCATGCAGGGCGTCGTGTTCGGCACCCGTATCGATGAGATGGGTCATGACGAACGCCTGCTGACCCGTTTTGATTTCGATCAGTGTTTCGGTACCGCCATCAACCGGTTCTGCAGCCAGGCCGTGATCGGGGAACCTCTTACCCCTTACGGCGTCGGCCACCAGAAAAGAGGGTTTTTGCCTCTAAGAGATTCCATGCAATGCCTGACCCTGGCTGTGGAAAATCCGCCCGGCGCCGGGGAGTGCCGGGTCTTTAATCAGCTTGAAGAAGTATATGATCTGACGGAACTCGCTGTCAAAGTTCAGAAAGCCGCAAAACTGATGGGGCTTGAGGTCGTCATCCGCAACGTTGAAAATCCAAGGATCGAGCTTGAGGATCACTACCACGCTCCGGATCACAGCCATCTGCTTTCGCTCGGGTATCAACCTACCCATGATATGGAGAAGGAACTGAAAATCATGCTGGCCGATCTCATGACATACCGACCCCGCATCCAGGCCAGATCGCATGCATTGATGCCGGACATCCGGTGGGATGGCTCCCGGAAGGCAGTCCACTATCTGGAAAAAGAGATCGTCGAAGAACAAATGGCTCTGGTTTCGGGATTGTAACAGATTCTGAAACACCAGGCGAAATGGAGTAAACCCGTGGAAAACCAAACCGAAAATATGATTGAGGAAAAACCGATCCGGATACTCATCGCGGATGACCACAAGATGTTTCGCGAGGGGCTTGCGGGGCTGATCAAGGAGCGTTCGGATATGACGGTTGTCGGCGAGGCGCATAACGGCCAGAGCGCCGTGGATCTTTCCCTGAAGCTGTTACCGGATATCGTGCTCATGGACATTTCTTTTCCGGATTTCAACGGGATCATCGCCACACAGAGGATCATCGAGAAAGCGCCGGCCATAAGGATCATCGCCCTGTCCATGCATGATGGAGGGGAATATATCCAGAGCATCATGAAATCCGGCGCATCCGGATACCTGGTCAAAGACTGCGAATTCAAGGAGCTGGTTCAGGCCATCCATGTGGTTTACCAGGGCAAATCCTATCTTTGCCCCGGAATTGCGGGAATTGTTATCGATTCCTATGTGCGCAGGAATTCCGGTTCATCGGAGACGCATTTGACGGACAGGGAAAGGGAGGTGCTTCACTGTATCGCCGAAGGCATGAGTACAAAAAAAATTGCCGCGAGCCTCAACGTCAGCACCAAGACCATCGAGACCCACAGGCGTCAGGTCATGAAAAAGCTCGGAATTTTCAACGTCGCCAAACTCACCAAGTTCGCCATCCGGGAGGGGATGACGTCTCTCGAAAACTAACTGCGGGTTGAGAGTTGACGGTTGAGGGGTGATGGTTTTTTATCCTTGGCCCTTAACTGTTCACCATTTTCCCTACTCTTTATCAGAAAAATAGGAAATTACATAAGGGCTTTACCCCAGCCGTATGGTACTTTTATGTATATTCACTCCATGTTTTTCCAGAGGATAGATGGCTGTAAAGAACTCAGAATACGGTATCCGACTTATTTACTGAAATCTTATATGAAGCTATTTTATGATAAGATTCGGTTAGAAGTCTTAAATACAATCAAAAAAAGCCCCAAATTTCCAAACCAACATAAGGAGGAAGCGATGAATAAATATTTGCGACTTGGTTTTCAAGCATGGAGAAGATGCGGTCTGATCATGACCGGATTAATCCTGGGAGCCTTCCTTTGCAGCAACGTTCACGCATTCTTGCTGAATGTCGTGGACGGAAACGGCAGTCCGGTTTCCGGATTCCGGTATCTCGTAGAGGAGGATACCACCAATATTACTGTCCCCGGCGCCCAGGTGACCAACAGTATCAGCATGAGCATTCATAACAGTTATGCGCCGGTGGCTGCCTCGGGGCACAGTACGTCCTCGGAAGTGGACATCCACGTTCCGGGCGGCAAACCCTATTTTGTCAGCGTTCTCCTTGATGAACCGGGAAAGTCCGTCAGCGGCACGACAGTGGCCGCAGGGGCGTTATCGGCCACGGTGAGCGTCAATACCGGTACTGCCCCCACTGCTCAGATTTTCCTTCGGGCTTTCGTTGACCATAACCCCATCAATAATGCAGTCGATGAGCGCGAGGATGGACTTGGGGGCTGCGGGATTATACTCGCTGATTTCTCCGGAGGTCAGGTTCTTTATGATGCCTTCGGCAATCTGCTTGGCACCACCTATCAGACGAACCCTAACGGCACTCCGGTTCTGGATGGCGACGGAAACCCAATTGTGGCTAAGTCGGGAAACGGCGTTATCACAACGATTTCCCAGGCCGACATCGCTGCCGGAAATAATCCCGACAATCTCAAAATCGGCGAAGCCCTGGTCAAGAACCTGGCGCCCGGAAAATATGGCGTACGGGTAATTCCGCCCAGCAGGGATGACTCCGGAAACCCCGTCGTGTTTGTCCAGACCTCTACGATTGAAGGGACTGCAACCGTTGACGCCTGGGTAAAAGCCAATGAACCCAGGCTCTTTGTGGAAGGCTTCGGCATCGGGATGTGGCACGCCTTTTACGGATTCGTGAAGGTGAGCCCGTTAACCCCCTCTACAATCAACGGTCAAGTTGTCCATCACCTCCAGTTAAACATCTTGAACAAAGCCGGCTTTTCCCCCGGCACCGGGTCGATTACCGGCAGACTCCGTTTCAACCATTTCGACCGCCCCCCCAACAACCAGGGGCGTCACCCGGGACCGATTGTTGAGGAAGCATGGGTCGGTCTCAACGATGCCTTACTTTTGGAGCTTGAAATGGTTCCGTTTAATGAGTTTGGGACTGACCCGCCGGTTGAACTTCTCGATACCTTGAAACCTGCCGCAGGTTTATACGCGGCGGCATGCGAGCCCGACGGGACCTTTACAATTACGGGTGTCCCGCCCGGAGAATACCAGATCGTCACCTGGGATACGCCGCTGGATGCGCTGTTCGGCACTTTTACCGTTACCGTTCCGCCGGGCCCGGCCGGCACCGGCGGAGCCGTGGATGTCGGGGATCTTTTGTCATTGCGCTGGTTCGGAACCATCGAGGGGACCGTTTTTTATGATATCAATGAAAACGGTTTCCATGACCCCGGGGAGCAGGGCATGCCCCAACAGGCGATCAACCTGCGTTTCCGCGACGGCTCCATCTACCAGGCGACAGCCACAGACGCAATGGGACAGTATGTGTTAGCTGAAGTATTTCCTTTCTTCAAATGGCTGGTTGCCGAGGTGGATTATCTCCGGTTCAAGCCTACCGGCATGACCACGGCGGTGGATTACGGCGGGGCGATTCCCGATCTTTTAGCCCCGGTGTGGCCTTCAAACGGCAACAAAAATCCGCAACCCCAGAATCCGCTCGATCCTTTCAATGAGAATGGGACCGTTGCGTACCGAACTGAAACCGGCCCGGTTCTTTTAGAGGCCGTGCACGTCTTTCTCAATCAGACCAACCTGATTGACTTTGGCAAGGTGGATTATCCCCAGGGAGAAAACGGGGGCATCTCGGGCATAGTCTTTTACGACACCACCCGGGCCGAGGACGATCCCCGGTATAATGCAGGGGAGCCATGGCAGCCCGGCATCCCTCGTGTGCAGGTGAACCTTTATGTGGATGGCGACTTTGATAGTGACCCGACCGGAAATTTTCCCGGAGCCGAAGACGTGGACCGGCTGGCCAACCTGGTTTTCGATGCACCGGACCAGGTGATCGACGACCTTGACGGCGACGGTCTGGTAACCCTTGCCGATGTGGACAACTATCCGTTTGACTGGTCCACAAGCGGCGCCATGGGCCCTGAAGATATCGACCGCAACGGCAATAACAATTTTGACCTTGGCGATGCACTTGAGGTTGCAACGACAGACAGTTGGGATGACAACAAACCCAGCGGGTGCATTCAGACCCTGCCGGTCATCCATGGCGTCCCGATTCCGGAATGTGCCGACACTTACGGGACCTGGAACCAGGTTCGCCCGGGCGTCTTCGACGGGGGGTATGCCTTTGGAAGCCCTGCCGGCAATCCCGATTTATTGCCCGGGACCTATATCGTCGAGGCAGTTCCTCCGCCAGGCTATAACATCGTAAAGTCCCATGATAAAAATGTTGATTTCGGTGAAACCTTCACGCCCGGCATGCTGCGTCTGCCGCCGGTGTGCGTGGGTGATCCTTATGAGGTTCCGGCCGAACTCGCACTGTTTCCGAATGTTCCGGCGAATCTGGCGGGTCAGACCCTCAGCAATTGCGACCGCAGACAAGTCGCCGTGCTCGATGGAGAAAATGCGCCCAGCGACTTTTTCATGTACACCGAGGTGCCCAAGGCATCGCGCGTTGTCGGGTTTGCCAACAACGACCTCGGTGCAGAATTCAATCAGGCCAGCCCGATCTTCGGGGAGAAACTGGGCGCTCCCTGGATTCCGATTTCATTTCGGGACTGGACGGGCAAGGAACTGTTTCGGGTCTATGCCGACGAATTCGGCCACTATAACGCTCTGCTTCCGTCCACCCACAACATCAATGTCCCATCACCATCGGGTGTGGGTCCGAACATGATCACCATGGTGTTAAATGACCCGGTCAAACCCGACGGGGCCATCGACCCCTGGTACAACCCGGATTACAGCGTCACCCCGTGGACCTTTAACTATCAGCCCGGAACCACGACGTACACGGACACGCCGCTGGTCCCGGTCGCGGCGTTTACCACGGCAGAGACACGGCTGGACACAAACCAGGCGGATAAGGGCCCGGTCATCGGTGAAGTATATGGGTCCGGTCCAGGGACAGGGCCGCTGGTCTGTACTGCCGATCTTCCCGGTACGGTTACGCTTACTTCCCTTGGAAACACCGAAATTCATAATCCGAATTATGATCCGACCGCTCAATCCCCCGAGCCGGCGATGATAACGAGAGACTATGGTTTCGGTGCGACCATGGGCACGGTGAACTTAGATGGTGTTCCTCTTGCCGTCACAGGTTGGTCGAACAATCAGATAACCGTGACTATCAACACAGCCCTGGATCCCGGTCCCGACGGCGAGCTTACCGGGCAGCTGATGGTTGTCCGCGGGGACACTGGCATTGCCGCGGAATTGGGCGTGACATTGCACGTCGTGGACTGCACGACCACCGCGATCATGCGTGTTCCCGCCCAACACGCCTCTATCCAGGCCGCCATTGATGCGGCGCCGTATGTCGCGGATGCGCGCGGCCCTATCATTTTGGTGGCTCCCGGGGCTTATACCGAAAACGTGATTATGAACAAACCCGTCCGGCTCCAGGGGGCGGGACCCGGTTCCACCTTCATCAACGGAAACCCGACCCCCATCGATAAGCTGGATGTCTGGCATGCCCGCATCGAGCCGCCGGTAGCGCAAGGCGGTCTGAACGGGCAGGCTCTTGAAAATTTCATGGGCAAGAACGTTTTCTCGGAAAACGAAGCGCCCGTCATCATCGTCTTCGGGCAGCAGTTTTTCCCGGATGGTGTGATCGATGCATTCGGTGCTGATCCGCTTAAGAATGTTTTCAATCCCGGGTTCCGGTTCGGCACGGAAGATGATCTGTGCGAAGAGAACCCGGACGTCTCGCCCTGTACAGTAAGAATTCCTTTTGAAGGCGTTAATGCGCCGGTCCCTGGTGTGGCCATCCCCGGTCAGAGTCTGATCGACGGGTTCACCCTGTCCGGCTCCAAGGCTGGCGGCGGCATCTACGTGGTCACCCGCGCCCGCGGCCTGCAGATCAGCAACAACAACGTCACGAATAACCAGGGCAGTTACGCCGGCGGGATTTCCTTCGGCGTGCCGGACGCCGGATTTCAGATGTATGACGAAGACGATTTCAGATTTGTTACGGCCGGCTTTCAGAACACGGACGTTGTCATCCGCTACAACAAGATCCACAAAAACGGCGGCTTCCAGGGCGCCGGAGGTATCGCCATCGGTGAGGATTCCCACAGATACCTGGTGGAAAACAACCTGATCACGGGTAACTTCTCCCGTTTTCACGGTGGCGGGTTGGCCCAAATCGGCAGGTGCGATAACGGCATGATTCGGAAAAACCGGATCGTGTTTAACGAGAACTTTTTCGGGGCGATATTGCAGCGCGCCGGTGACGGCGGCGGTATCTATATCGGCGGCGACATTCCCGGCGGCACCGGATCGGGCAGCGTCACCATTGACAGCAACCTGATTCAGGGCAATCTGGCCGGAGTGGGTCACGGCGGCGGCATTCGGGTCGCATACATGAGCGCTGCCGATGTGCTCGGCATCAATGATCCTAATATCATATGCGAAGATTCCGCCAATTGCCCCTCTCCGTGGCCGTTATTTACCTTAACCATTACCAACAACATCATTGTGAATAACATTGCCGCTCTTGGCGGCGGAGGGATATCCCTGCAGGATGTCTCCAGGGCGGTCATTGCAAACAACACCATCTCGAACAACGACAGCACGGCCACAGGCCTGCTCGCTTTCCCGGCGGGGTCTCTCAGTTCGGCGCCTCAGATTGCGGGGATCGAATCAAATCCGTATTCCAGCACGCTGCAGTACTTTTGGGATCTGGCGGCGGCCCAGCCGTTGAGTGGAACTGCAGGAAAGGTTTTGGAATTCTGCATTGCGGGTCACCCGCTTGAGGACCCCGCCAACCCGAATCCTACGGATGGGTCCTGTTTAGGGCAACCTGAACTGACTTACACGAACCCGAACCTCCAGAACAATATCGTCTGGCACAACAACTCGTGGTTCTTTGATGCCACGGTCGTAGATCCCGCAACCGGCGCGCTGCTGGGGGCGCTCGCTCCCAACCCGGCCAGTCCTTACTGGGATCTGGGGGTGGCAGGCGACACCGCTCAACTGAATCCGCAACACAGCATCCTGTCGAGCCTGTCTGATCCTGCCGGAGGAGGTTCATACAGCGGGACGAACATCGCCGGAAATCCGGGGTTCATATCCCCATACACCAACGCCATGGAAGCTGCCACGGTGATCGATGAACTGGGCAACAACGTGAATGTCCGTTTCACACCCCTGGGCGTGGGTACAAGTGACTATCACATCAATTCTCCATCTCTTGCCATTAACGCGGGCGCCGACGTCACTTCTTTGGCCCTTCCGGAATTGGCTGCGGACTACGATGGCGAAGATAGAAATCTGACCGGGCCGGATATAGGAGCCGATGAGGTGATCGGTGGCGTGCCTGCCGACACGGTGACCATTCAAAGCGTGGTCTACGATGCAGGCGCCGATACGTTGACGGTGATTGCCACCTCTTCCGCCCAGCCCAATGTCTCGTTGACGGCAAACGGGTTTGGGGCGCTGGGATGGAAATCCTGGCTGAACTTTTACAGGACGACTTTCACGGGTGTGACGACCCGGCCCGCGAGCGTGACGGTGAACAGCAGCGGCGGCGGTACGGCCACTTACACCTTTCCTCCGGCGGACACGGTGACCATCCAAAGCGTGACCTATAACGCGGCCAACGACACACTGCTGGTGGTGGCCACGTCGTCAGCTCAGCCTGCTGTATCGCTGACGGCAGAGGGATATGGATCGCTGCCCTGGAGGTCATGGCTGAATTTCTACAGGAGAACTTTCTCCGGTGTGACGACGCGTCCGGCGAGCGTCACGGTGACCAGCAGCGGCGGTGGTTCGGCGACATATACCTTCCCGGTTCCGGTCGCGGATACGGTGACCGTCCAAAGCGCAACCTATAACGCCGGCGCTCAGACGTTGACCGTGGTGGCCACGTCGTCGAATCAACCCAGCGTCTCATTGACGGCAACCGGCTATGGCGCACTGGGATGGAAATCCTGGTTGAACTTCTATAGAACCACCTTCACCGGTGTGGCTGCCAAGCCGGCGAGCGTGACGGTGACCAGCAGCGGGGGCGGATCGACTGTTTTTAACCTGCCCTAAGCATATTAAATGTTAAATCCGGCCGGGTTCTCCGGAGCCCGGCCGAACCAAATTATAAACATTAAAGGAGGACGAAAAATGAAGCAAAAAATTACACATGCCATATGGCTTATACCGCTGCTGATCGTTCTGCTTGGCACAGCGCCGGCCGGGGCGACCATCGGCGTTCAGTGCCCCGGCGATGTGGACGGCGATCTGGTTCCTGATGCATCAATCCCTGCGGGATTTCCCAACGCGGGCCAGCCCAATCCGGATTACAGCCCTGACGTGGTTTGCATGCATATCTCTGCAGGGGATGGATTTACCCGGATGGCCGACGGCCACGACCAGTACATATTCAGTTTCGGTCTGGTGGGGCCTACGGATCCCGCAAGCATCGTCCCGTCTTCTCAGGTTCTGTCGGATATGACCCTCAAGGCCATGTCGCCTGCGCCTTTCATCGTTCTGGACGAAGGGCAGGAACTCTATATGACCTTGTCCAATGTCGGCATGGTGATGCGGCCGGACCTGTTCGATCCCCATTCGGTGCATTTTCACGGGTTTCCCAACGCAGCGCCGATTTTCGACGGACTGCCGGAACCTTCCCCCACGGCCAATATGGGCTCCAGCTTTACTTACTATTACAAGGCCGCGGTACCGGGGACTTATTTCTGGCACTGCCATGTTGAGGCGGCCGAGCACATGCAGATGGGCATGATCGGCAATGCCTGGATCAGACCTTCACAGAATGGAATGACGCTGCCGGCAGGCGGGGACGCCGCCGGACGGACTTTCACCCATTTTGCCTATAACGACGGCGACGGTTCCACCGGCTACAACAAGGAATATCCGATCCAGATGATCGGTTTTGACAGCAACTTTCATGACGCGCACATCGCAGTCCAGCCGCTCCCTTTTGCTGCCATGTACGATAACTACCCCATGATCAACGGCCGGGGATACCCGGACACCATAAACCCGGATCCCATCACGAATAACGCCACGGCGTTCGGTGCAGCGGAGGATTTCGCGGCCCAAACCGTTTCATCCCTGATATCGGCTGTTCAGGGTGAAAAAATTCTGCTGCGGGTCTCCAATGTCTCCACGACGCATCTCTATGCCATTGCCACAACGATGGGCGTGCCGCTCAAAGTGGTGGGCAGAGGCGCGGCTCAACTTAAAGGTCCTACCGGACTGGACACCACGATGACGCTTAATGTTCTTAATGTCGGCGGCGGCCAGGCGTTTGATGTGATTCTCGATACCCTGAATGTAGCCCCGGGGACCTATTATCTTTACACCACAAATCTGGAGAATCTCTCGAATGGTCCGGAGGAGCGGGGCGGCATCATGACTGAAATCGTAATTTCGCAGGCGCCGTAAGATGCGCAACGGAATAAGGAGGATAAACATGAAGACTTTGCTGAAGAAATCGGTCCTGCAAGCGACGGTGATCCTTGTGCTGTCCCTGATGTCGGTCGCCCCTGTACAAGCCGACATCAAGGGAGTTACCGGAACCACCTTCAACCTGGAGGCCAAATCCGACTATATCGTCACTTCTGACGGCGACAGCTTCCTGATGTGGGGCTACTGCGCGGCGGGCGGCCGTATGCAATACCCCGGCCCGACACTGATCGTAAACCAGGGAGCTGCCATAACCATCAAATTGACCAACCGCCTGGGGTTTCCCACGTCGATCATTTTTCCAGGTCACCGGGTGACCGCCACCGGCGGGGCCCAGGGCGTGTTGACGCGTGAGGCCCCAGCATCGGGCGGAAGCGTGACCTATACCTTTGTTGCATCCGAACCGGGAACGTATTTGTATCGCAGCGGCACCCGGTCCGATATCCAGGTGGAAATGGGATTATTGGGAGCGTTGATCGTACGGCCTGCGGGATTTAATCCCGGAACCAACAGGATCGCTTACAACCACGCGGATTCTGCCTATGACCGGGAATTTTTGCTGGTGCTCAGTGAAATGGATCCGATCATTCACCGCCAGGTGGAAGCCGGCGGCTATGCCACCGTTGACATGACCGCCTATTTTCCCACCAACTGGTTTATCAACGGCCGCAATTTTCCGGACGATATGGCTGAAAATTTTGTTCCCTGGCTGCCCACCCAGCCCTATAACTTCCAGCCGGTTATGCACCCGGGCGAAAAAGTCCTGGTGAGAAGCATCGGTGGCGGTGGGGGCTCCCATCCGTTCCACTTTCACGGCAACGATTTTGAAGTGATTGCCGAAGACGGCCGGATGCTCGCGAGCGGCCCCGGAACCGGACCTGATCTGGCATGGAAAGGCACCACCCGGCGAATCATGGCCGGAAAGACGACCGACGTACTGTGGACCTGGACCGGAGAAGAAATCGGCTGGGATATCTATGGTCATGACCCGGCCGTTGACTACCCGAGGGCCGATATCAATCCCGCGTGGACCGGCAATGTCTGTGACCAGTACGTACTGAATAATCCCGCTACCTATTTCGATCCGCAGACCCAGGAATACTGCCCGGATCACGGCGTCCCCTTCCCTGTGGTAATTCCGCCGCGGGATTCTCTGACGTTCGGTCCGTTCTACAGCGGCAGTCCGTTTCTGGGAGGCGTGGGTGATTTGCCTGTCGGGAATCCGGGTTTGAACAGCGGCGGCGGCTTTTTCTACATGTGGCATTCTCATACCGAGAAGGAACTGACCAGCAATGATCTCTGGCCGGGCGGTCTGGTGAGCTTTATGATCATCGAGCACCCGTCTGTGCCCATTCCATAACAAAAGGAGGATAGGAATATGTTACGCAATGGTAAAAAAAGATATTTTATGTTTCTACCGGGTCTGTTCCTCCTGGCCGTCATGATGATGGTGGGCACGGTGTGGGCACAGACTTTCGATCTGTGCGCGGGTCAGGTGGAGAAGACCTTGCCTGACGGCCAGACGGCAACCGTCTGGGGATTGGGACTTGATGCCGCAGGAACCTGCACGCCAACAGTCCCCGGCCCTGTTTTGCGGGTGGATGCCGCCGATCCGACATTGGTCATTAATTTACGCAACACATTAAACGAACCGGTATCCCTTCATATTCTGGGACAGAGGCTCACGAACAACGCCGGACCGGTCTGGGACGGCGGCACAACAGGACCCAGACCCAATCTTACAGCCCGGGTGAGGTCCTTTTCTCACGAAGCTGCGGCCAATGGCGGAACCGCCCAATATCAATGGACGATCGAGCCGGGCACGCATATGGTTCAAAGCGGCAGCAACCCGGCCAAACAGGTTCAGATGGGTCTGGCGGCGCCGGTGATCAAGGACGCGGTCGCCGCCGGAGTCGGGACTCCGGCAGAAGCCTACACAGGCGTACCCTATGACAAGGAACTGATTCTGGTTTTTCAGGAGATCGACCCGTCTATTCATGCGGCAGTGGCTGCCGGAACCTATGGTCCGGGCGGTACCATTACCAGCAGCATCTATCGTGATCCCCATTATTTTCTGATTAACGGACTGGGCTTCCCGGCCCCCGGCTTAAATCCCATCAATGCGGGAATCCCCATGAGTGTCGGTGATCGGATTCTTCTGCGGTTCATCAACAGCGGGGCGCAAACCCATATGCCCATGCTCCTGGGCGACTACTTCACCCAGGTGGCCGAAGACGGTTATCCCCTGAAATATGGGAAGCAGGTGTACAGCATGGAGATGAACCCCGCCAAAACCCTGGATGCGATCTATGTGCCGGCTTCCCCCGGAAGGCTCCCCATTTTAGATAGCCGGTTGGAGCTGTCGAACGCCGGAGCCTCCCCGGGCGGGATGCTGGCCTTTATGAATGTCGGCGGTGTCGCTGCCGGCGGGGACACGGTCACGATATCCGGCGTTGCCTATGACGCCACGGCAAAAACCCTGACGGTTTCCGCGACTTCGAATCAGCAGCCCAATGTTCAGCTTACGGCTGCCGGCTTCGGCGGGCTGGGATGGAAAAGCTGGTTGAATTTATACCGGACAACCTTTACCGGCGTAGCCGCAAAACCAACTGAAATTCTGGTGACCAGCAGCGGAGGAGGTTCCGCGGTTTATACCTTCCCGCCGGTGGACACGGTCACGATCGCAAGCGTTGCCTATGACGCCACGGCAAAGACCCTGACGGTTTCCGCCACCTCAAACCAGCAGCCCAATGTTGCACTGTCGGCCGGCGGCTATGGCGCCCTGGGCTGGAAAAGCTGGCTCAACCTCTACCGGACGACCTTCAATAATGTAGCAACGAGACCGGCAAGCGTGACGGTAACCAGCAACGGGGGCGGGTCCGCAACCTACACCTTCCCCGCAGTGGATACCGTGACGATTCAGAGACTGACATACAGCGCCGGCAGCCTGACCGTGGTTGCAACCTCGACCAGTCAGCCGAACGTCGCCTTGACGGCGACCGGTTACGGCGCCCTGGGCTGGAAGAGCTGGCTCAACTTCTACCGGACCACCTTCACCGGTCTGACCGCCAAACCGGCAACTGTCACCGTAACGAGCAGCGGCGGAGGTTCCGCTACCATGGCTGTTCCATAAAGCTTTTGGATTATCTTTTCCGGTTGTTTGTTTGATCTTTAACGCTTTCCGGGTTTCTCCTGCCTCGCCTGTTGGGGGAGGCAGGAGAAACGTTTTTCCCGCTACCCGCTTTTTTATCCCTCTGTTCATCTCCAAAAATATCTTCAGGCATCAAAAAATAAAACCTCTTAAACCGATTCATAATTAAAAGTGATTTCGGTAATCGATTCATTAAAAAAGGAGAATCGCATGAAAAACATAACATCATTCAGATTGTTTATTATTTTTATCAGCCTTTTCCTGGTCTCTTCTTTGTTCCCGCTCCATGCGTCGGCCTCAGATTCCGGTGTGGTGAAACCAAAGGAAAATAAAGACGCTTACGCCGACATAGAAAAAAAATGGGGGATAAAAGCAGTGGTGATCCGGCTGACAGGCTCCGATCATTTCCTGGACTTCAGATTTCGGGTAACAAACGCGGAAAAAGCTCAGCCGGTTTTGAACAAACAGAAAAAAGCGTTTCTTAAAGACCAGGAAACCGGAAAAGTCTATTCAGTGCCGGTGACCAAGATCGGTACGCTCCGCAGTACCGCCGTCAAACCCAAGGAAAACCGACAGTACTTCATCCTGTTTGCCAACAGCGACAAGGCGATTAAAAAAGGAAAAAAGGTTTCGGTCATCATCGATGAATTCAAGGTGGAGAATCTGACGGTGGAATGAGGGACAAGAGTTATGGGTTATGGGTTATAGGTGGTGAGTGAAGGCTGACGGCGTCGTAAAAAGTCTGATTTTCACCACGAAGTACACGAAGATCACGAAAGGGCATAAGAATATATAATATTTTCAGCTTCGTGTACTTCGTACTCTTCGTGGTTTATAAACATTTAGGCATAATGGCGACTTCTTACGAGACCATCAAGGCTAAATCGTGAAACGGGATTTGCGAACCATGTAAATGGAGATGGGGATGCGATTAACGGTTATTGTGCTTATGAGCGTGCTGTTGCTGTTTGTTACGGGTGCAGTACCGGCCGAGGCCGGGGTGATATCGCCGGAGCTTGCGTCTGTTCTGGCGGGGGCGTCGGCGGATGAAGAGATTCCGGTTGTGGTTGTCCTGAAGGGCGGCATCGATGCCCGGGGATTTACCCAGAGGGATAGAAGAATACGGAGGCGGGCGATCATCCGGGCCTTGAAGGACAGGTTTGAACAAAACTCAACAAGAAGCAAAATCAGAGATGGGTTTAGAACAGCGTTGGGCGACACGAAAGGAAGCAATCGAAAACTTCGTCCTCTCTGGATCATCAACGGTCTTGCCTTGTCCGCCACACCGGCCCGGATTCAGGCTATGGCGGAAAACCCCCGCGTCCGGGTGATTCAGACGGATGAACCCATCCCTCTGACCACGCTACAGGCAGCGGACGGCTCCCAACCGGAATGGAATTTGCTTGCCGTAGGCGCGCCGGAGCTTTGGAACCTGGGGTATGCCGGACAGGGGGTGGTGGTGGCGACGCTGGATTCCGGGGTAGATGCCGATCATCCGGATCTTTTGAGCCGATGGCGGGGAGGCGCAAACAGTTGGTTTGACGCCAATGATCCGGATTTTGACCCAGTGGTGGACAACACCCCCTATGATCCGGACGGTCATGGAACCGCAGTCATGGGGATCATCGTCGGTGGGGATAACAGTGGAACAGCCATCGGCGTGGCACCCGGCGCCTCATGGATTGCGGCCAAAATATTTGATGCCGGGGGGATCGCCCTTGAAAGCGAAATCCATGCCGCCTTTCAATGGATGCTGGACCCGGACGGCGATCCGGAAACAGATGATGCGCCGGATGTGGTCAACAACTCTTGGGGATTTGATCAGAACCCCGGGGAATGCATCGAAACGCCCGAAGGAATTTCTTTCCGAACTGATGTCCAGGTACTTCGACAGGCCGGTATTGCCGTTGTTTTTTCCGCAGGTGGCAGCGGCCCCGGACCCAATACCAGTGTGAGTCCGGCCAACTATCCGGAGAGTTTTGCCGTAGGCGCTGTTGATGAAACCCAAGCCGTGGCAGATTTCAGTTCCCGGGGCCCGTCTGCCTGCGACGGCGCAATATTTCCGGATGTAACGGCTCCGGGCGACCGGACGACCTTGCCTTTCGGTATCAAGACGGCGGACCTTTATTTTGGATTCGGGAACCCGTATGTCTATCTCGCCGGCACCTCGTTGGCCGCACCCCATGTGACAGGGGCCATGGCCCTGCTGATGAGCGCCTTTCCCGGCCTGTCGGCTGACGAAATCGAATCAGCCCTGAAAGCATCCACCGTCGACCTCGGAGACGCCGGTCCGGACAACGATTCCGGCTACGGGATGATCGACATTCCGGGGGCCTATCGGGCACTGGGCGGTTCCGATGCGGTGACCATAAGCAGCGTGGTTTACAATTCCGCCTCAAAGTCTCTGACTATTGTCGCTGTTTCTTCGGATCAGCCGGCCGTGACGCTGACCGCTTCGGGTTACGGCAATCTGAACTGGAAATCCTGGCTGAATTTTTACCGGGCGACATTCACCGGGGTGTTACGTCGGCCGGACAGCGTGACGGTGAACAGCAGCGGCGGCGGTGCTGCGACCTATGATTTTCCGGTCGTAGATGCGGTAGCCATCCAGAATGTCGCGCATAACGCCGGGACCGGCAGTCTCACCGTCGTTGCCACATCTTCGGATCAGCCGGCCGTAGCGTTGACCGCCTCGGGTTACGGCAATCTGAACTGGAAATCCTGGCTGAATTTTTACCGGGCGACATTCACCGGGGTGTTAAGTCGGCCGGGCAGCGTGACGGTGAACAGCAGCGGCGGCGGCTCCGCGACGTATGATCTTCCGGCCACAGATACGGTGGTGATCCAGAGCGCAGTTTATAATGCGTCAAACGACAGCCTGACTGTTGTAGCCACGTCTTCAAGCCAGCCGAACGTACACCTTACGGGCCAAGGTTTCGGTCCTTTGTCCTGGAAAAGTTGGCTTAATTTTTACCGCAACACATATTACAGCGTGACCACGCCGCCCGCGCAAATAACGGTAAACAGCAGCGGCGGCGGAACAGATACCCGGGCAGTCGCCACACCGTAGGGGCGGCCCCCCGTGGCCGCCCTCTGTAATGCCCCCGTGGCCGCCCAAGAGGGAACCCAAATTACCATTCAAATGGATCATTACCGACTTCTGATCGTCCAGGAGGTTACTGGAATCAAGCGCAAACAATGAAAGGAGAAAATAAGACATGAAAAACAGATTCGCTTATATGGCTATTATGATTTTGATACTTGGAGCAGTTCTTTGTTTTGTCGGACCGGTTTATTCGGCGGAAGAAATGAAGCCGGTGGGGAAAAACCTTACGGAAGCACAGCAAAAGGATTTTGAGAGCATACAAATGCATCTGGAGTATGAACACGGGGTATGCCGGGAACACTGCGGCGGACAGGCGGCCTGCCTCGAAAAATGCAAAAAAGCCTATGAGGGACGGTTGGAAAAGGCCCGCCAACGTGTGACTTACGGCAGCACGCCGCCGGCAGACGATATTCAGGAAGCTGGAAAGTGCGTCTACTGCGGCATGGATCGGCAAAAATTCAATTTTTCACGAATGGTCGTGGAGTATGACGATGGATCATCCTTGGGCGCCTGTTCCCTTCATTGCGCCGCCATCGATATCGCCGTTCACATGGACCGGGTCCCCCGGAAAATCTGGGTCGGGGATTACAACTCAAAAAAACTTATCGACACGGAAGAGGCGATCTGGGTCATCGGCGGAGACAGGCCGGGAGTGATGACCCGAAGGGCCAAGTGGGCATTCGAGGCCCGCGCGGACGCAGAGCAGTTCATCAAAACCCATGGCGGCGAAATCGCAACGTTTGACAGCGCGATGTCGGCTGTCTATCAGGATATGTACGAGGATTCAAAGATGATTCGCGAAAAACGAAAAAAAATGCATACGCCAGAGAAATGCGAGTGATGCGTTGTGAGTGAAGCGTGATGGTCTCGTAAAAAGTCGCCATTATGCCTGAATTTTTATAAACCACGAAGATCACGAAGTACACGAAGCTGAAAATATTATATATTCTTATACCCCTTCGTGCTCTTCGTGTCCTTCGTGGTGAAAATTTGACTTTTTATGACGCCGTCAAGAGTGAAAGGCCGGAAATGGAATTGAAAAATGCAGAGGGCAAAAATGGGAAGGCAAAGGATTTTTAAAAAAGGCCTCTTATGGGTATTTGGGGGGGTGATAATATTATTGGCGGGCTCCACCGCTTTTTCGCAAGATCTAAAACCGCGAATACCCTCAAAGGCCGATAAGTGCCCGGTCTGCGGAATGTTTGTATGCAAATATCCGGACTGGACGGCCCAGGCGATCACCGGGGACGGGAGCGTCGATTTCTTCGATGGGGCAAAGGACCTGTTCAAGTATGTTTTTAACCTGCAAAAATACAGGCCGGGTAAAAATTCAAAAAATATCGCCGCTGTTTATGTAACCGAGTACTATGACATGAAGACCATCGACGCCCGAGAGGCTTTTTTTGTTACCGGCAGCGACGTATTGGGTCCCATGGGCCGGGAACTGATTCCCTTTTCGAGCCGTGAAGACGCGGAAACGTTTAAAAAAGACCACAACGGAACCCTGATCCTGGAATTCGGCCAGATCACTCCGGCCGTCATAGAAAAGCTGGACCCATGATCAGAACATAATCTGAAATCTCAACTTTGAAATTTCATCCCCCCCATAACCCATAACCTGTATTTATTATGCGTCTTTCAACTTTTTATCTCATCTTCACCGGCATCTGCATAATGGCGCTTTGCGTGTTGCTCATCGTGCATCCGCAGATTCGCTCCCAAGCGCTTTTGCCTGCCCAAAACGAGCGGGCGCAGATGGTCCGGGATCTTCAATTGACCGATTTGTGCCTGTTTACCGAGGCGAGGTACACCCGACACCTTTCCCAGGCCGATCTTGGCTCGGCATTCCAGGATCATCCCATGGGACTGGAGCATTTTCCGTCGGGTTCAATGGTACGGCCGCCGGCACGCCTGTGGAGGAATCAAAATGAAATGGATTGAGCGGCACCGGGCATTCATGGACCTGACGCTGTCCTTTCTGTGGAGAAGAAAAAAAAAGAACGCGGCGCTTCTTATGGTTTATGCCTTTGTGGTGTTTCTGGTCTCGTCGGTGATTTTCTTTAGCGGGTCCCTGCGCTCCGAAGCCGAAGCTGTCTTAAAAGGTGCACCGGAAATCGTTGTTCAGCGGACTTTGGGCGGGAGGCATCAGGTGATTCCCCTTGAATACGCGGAAACAATCAAAAAGATCCGGGGCACCCGCTCTGTCGTGGCCCGTCTGTGGGGATATTATTACCATATGGGGTCAGGCGCCAACTACACGATCATGGTTCCGGAAAAGTTTTCCCACCCAAAAGATTGCGTCGTTGTGGGCGCGGGGGTGATGCGGACCTGGGGAGACATCGAAGACAGCCGGCTCTATTTCCGCGGAAACGACGGAAAGCCGCTTGCGCTTTGCGTCGCCGGGACCCTCCCGGCGGAAACCGAGATGGTGGCCGCGGACTTGATTCTGATGTCCGAAGAGTCTTTCCGGCGCATATCCGGCGTGCCGGAAGGATTTGCGACGGACATGACGGTAAGCGTGCGCAACGATAAGGAATGCCAAACGATCGCGGAAAAAATAACGCTCGGTCTCCCGGATACCCGCACGATTCTTCGGCAGGAGATCCTCGGAACCTACGCTGCCATTTTTGACTGGCGGAGCGGCTATATTGTTGCCCTTTTGGCTGGAGCGATAGCCGCCTTTGTCATTTTTGCCTGGGACAAGGCCACCGGTCTCAGCGCGGAGGAAAAAACCGAAGTCGGTATTTTAAAAGGGGTCGGCTGGGATACCGGCGACATCCTGCTCATCAAGTTCTGGGAAGGAAGCATGATCTCCATCCTGGCTTTCGTTCTCGGGGTACTGGCCGGCTATGTCCATGTTTTTTTTGCTTCAGCGCCCCTGTTCGAGCATGCCCTGAAAGGATGGTCGGTTCTCTACCCGCGGTTTACGCTCTCGCCGGTGGTGGACCCCTATCAACTGGCCGTTTTGTTTTTTCTCACCGTAATGCCTTATACGCTGATCACCCTGATCCCCGCATGGGCGGTGTCATCTATGGACCCGGATACGGTGATGCGGCAGGGGTGAGAGGACAAAGGACAGACATCAGGAGTCAGACGAGGATCGATAACGGATAATTGGAACTTGAAACAACATGATTGAGCTTGCGCACATCACAAAGATTTTTAACAGGGGAAGATCAAACGAATTTACGGCGGTAAAGGACATCGGGCTCGAGATCCAGGCAAAACGGATGACCTTGTTCATGGGACCGAGCGGCTCCGGGAAGACCACCTTGCTGAGCATCATCGGATGCGTGGCCCGGCCGACCACAGGACGGATCTGGTTCAACGGGCAGGAAACCACGAGCCTGCCTGAGCGGTTCGGCGCACAGCTCCGGAGATCCGCCTTCGGTTTCATCTTCCAGAGCCATCATCTCATCCGGGGGCTCACGGTGCTGGAAAACACCATGATCCCGGCCTACCCGACCGGCCGCAAACATCGGGAAATTACGGCTTCGGCCATGGCGATCCTGGATAGCCTCGGCATCGCTTCAAAGGCTTCGGAAAAGATCGAGCATATGTCGGGCGGCGAGCAGCAAAGGGCAGCGGTCGCGAGGGCTTTGATCAATGACCCCACCGTGATTATTGCCGACGAGCCGACGGCGCACCTGGATACGGACAGGGCCCGCAGTCTCATGGGGATACTGAACCGGCTCAAGGATCAGGGGAAAACGATCCTGATTTCGAGTCATGACCCCCTGATTCCGGAAGTCGGTTCAATCGACCACACGGTGACCCTGCGCGACGGTACGGTTGTCAGCGAAGTGAGGGGGCAAAGATGTTAACCCCTGCGGTGATCGCTCTGGTGTCGGGATCTCTTTTGCTGACCGCGTTCGCGATCTATGCGTCCGTGATCGGGGTAAGGATCATGGGGGCGTGGGATATTCAAAGCGGAAGTGAAACACAAATCGTACTTGAGAAAAAAACCTATCTGATTTCGACGATTTTTACCTATCTTTTGGGATTTGAACTGCTCTCGCTCTTTTTGTTCGTTCATACGGCGGATGATTTACACGGCCTTTTCGTCGGCGCCATGTGCGCCGCAGGATCTTTAAACGTCAACGATTATGGTTATCTTGCAATTTTGTTCAAGCTTTTGACCTTTGGGGGCTGCGGCGTGTGGCTCATCGTCAACCACGTGGACAACCGGGTACACGATTATCCCCTGATCCGCCCGAAATACAGGCTTCTGGTATGGCTCACCGGATTGCTCACGGCAGAGACGATCCTTCAGACCGCTTACTTTTCAAATATGGAGGCCAACGTATTAACGTCCTGCTGTGGAACCCTTTTCAGCGAACAGGCCCGCAGTATTGCCGGTGAACTGGCGAGCGTCCCGCCCGAGGCGGCAAAACTGGCATTCTTTCTAGCCGTGGTGACGACTTTCCGAACCGGAACACACTTTTTGATCACCGGAAGGGCTGCGGGCATCTTTTCAGCGTCGGCGTTTGGACTGCTGAT
>CAYTSY010000054.1:1055-20199 GCA_964440555.1 uncultured Desulfobacteraceae bacterium | reverse complement strand
TGGGCGCCTTGATCATCATCAACGAAAAAGGCCAAAAATATTCACCGGAACACCGGCGGCTTCTCTCTTTGCTCAACGAGCCTTTCGGCATCGCCCTGACCAACAGCCTTCGGTATCGGAAAGTCAACCGGTTAAAGAATCTACTGGCAGACGACAAGCAGTATCTTCAGGAAGAGTTGCTTCAAACGATAGAAGAAAAAATAATCGGCTCGGATAATGGGCTCAAAGAGGTGATGGAATCCATCCGCCAGGTAGCGCCCACGGACAGCCCGGTTCTGCTGCAGGGCGAAACCGGCGTGGGAAAGGAAGTCGTGGCCGGGGCCATCCACAAGGCTTCTCCCAGAAGAAACGGCCCCTTTATCAAAGTGGACTGCGGGGCCATTACCGGTTCACTCATCGACAGCGAGCTGTTCGGACATGAAAAAGGGGCTTTCACCGGGGCCATCAGCCAGAAACGCGGACGGTTTGAACGGGCAGAGGGCGGCACCATATTTTTAGACGAATTCGCCGAACTTCCCCCCGAGGCTCAGAGCCGGTTTTTACGGGTCATCCAGGATAAAGAAATTGAACGGGTAGGCGGGGAAAAGCCCATCAAGGTGGATTGCCGGATCATCTTGGCCACCAATCGGAATCTCGACGAAATGATCCGGCAGGCCCGGTTTCGATACGATCTGTACTACCGGATACAGGTTTTTCCTGTCATTATCCCGCCGCTGAGAAAACGGAAAACCGACATCCCGGCCTTAACCCGGCATTTTCTTCAAAAAAAAGCCCGCAAGCTTTCCCTTCCGGATATGCCGGTGCTCGCTCCCGGCGCGCTGGACCGCCTGACGGCCTATGACTGGCCCGGAAATGTCCGGGAGCTTGAAAATACCATTGAGCGGGCGCTTATCATCAACCGGGGCAAGCTGCTGACTTTCAACGACCTGTGGCCGGAATATCAACTTCCGCCGAGTCCGCCTCAGGCGGACCCTGCCTGTTTTTTGAGCCTGGATGAAGCGCTCATTCGCCATCTTCTTAAAGCGCTTCACAAAACAAAAGGCAAAATAGAAGGGGAAGGCGGCGCCGCAGCCTTGTTGGGCGTCAATCCCGGAACCCTGAGACAGAAAATGCGAAAGCTGAAAATTCCCTTCGGCAGGCGGGCTAAAACCCTGTATGCGGCAAAACCCTCCTTATGATGAGTGCCCGCCGGCGCAGCGGCGCAAACTGCAAAGAAAAGTTGACATGCACATGTATGTGGACTATTATAGCTATACTTATTCATATTTTATTGAGGGCACTTATGCGGACGATTCAAATGACTTTGGATGATGAACTTGTTGACAGGGTCGACAAAATTGCCAGAGAGCTTAAAACCACACGGTCGGCTTTTACGCGCCGGGCATTACAGGAGGCGATCCACGGTTTGGACGTCAGGCGCCTTGAGGATCAGCACCGCAAAGGTTACGCGCTGAGGCCTGTACATATTGAAGAATTCAGCGTATGGGAAAACGAACAGGACTGGGGGGATACATGAAAAGAGGGGAAATCCGGTGGTACAAGTTCTTCCCGCCCGACAAGAAGCGGCCCGTTTTGATCCTGACGCGCGATTCCGTGCTTCAATACCTTGGCGAGGTCACCATAGCGCCCATTACATCGTCAATAAGAGAAATACCCAGCGAAGTGTTTCTGTCGCGGGAAGAAGACGGCATGCCCATGGACTGCGTGATCAATTTTGATCACATCCAAACCGTTTCAAAAGCAAAAATCGGCGGGCTCATCACGACGCTTTCCCCGCATAAAATGAAACTCATCCGCGATGCGATTGTTTTTGCCCTTAATTTATAACAAAAATAGGAGTCCGCGATGTTTTTTCAACAAATTGAAGTCGGTCATCATGAGGTGTTTGCCTATCTGATCGGGGACAGCCACACCCATGAGGCGATGGTGGTGGATCCGGCGGATGATGTAGACGCCCTTATCGCCCTGGCCGAAAAAAACCGATTAACAATCAAAACGGTCGTGAACACCCATGGTCATGTGGATCATGTCATGGGCAATGCGGAAATGAAGGAAAAAACCGGAGCCGCCATCGCGATCCATGAGGCCGATGCTGAGTACCTGGTCAAAATTGGCGGCTATTGGCTCAACATGTTTCATGCCAGAAAGTCTCCCCCGGCTGATATCGTTTTATCTGACGGCGACATACTGCATGTCGGCCGATATCCCTGGCAGGTGATCCATACCCCCGGCCATACGCCCGGCTGCATCTGTCTGTACCAGCCCCAATTCCGCATCTGCCTGACCGGCGACACCCTGTTTGTCGGAGCCGTGGGCCGTACGGACGGGCCCATGTCCTCCTACTCGCAAATGATGCACGCGATTCAAACCCGGTTGATGGTTTTGCCGGATCAAACCGAACTTTTTCCGGGCCATAACTACGGCGACTCGCCCACGTCAACCATCGGTCGCGAAAGAATCGAGAATCCTTTTATCAACGGCACGTACGGGGAGAATTTTTAGGCTGAAAGTCTCCTTGGAACAATCGCCCGTCAGAAAGAGGGAAAAGGTATGACGACAAAAATAGAAACCGACGTATTGGAGGGGGCGCTTTTTTGTGATTTTTGTTTTTCCATGGAAGAAGATGTTATATGACCGAGCCAAGACGGTTCCGGGAAACGTCTATTCGATGTAAATCAACCCGGCAGCGTCTAATTTAAAGAATACCCCAAACCCTCAACCTACTAGTAACGGAGAATCAAAATGAGCATTGACACCGTAGTCCCTGAATCCGGGAAATTGGCTTATGCCAGTTTCCATTTTTCACAGGCCGTAAAAAGCAGCGGCCTTTTAGTATGCTCCGGCCAGATCGGAACCAACCCGGATCACTCTCTGCCCGAAAGTGCGGAAGATGAATTTCGAAATGCGTGGCAGTCCGTCGGTGAAGTGCTGAGAGAAGCCGGCCTTGGTTTCGAAGCAATTATCGAGTACACCAGCTATCACGTCGATTTATGTAGAAATATAAAAGCGTTCATGAAAACCCGGGACGAAGTATTAAGCGCGCCATGGCCGGCGTGGACGGCTATCGGTATCAGTGAATTGGCCGTACCAGGCGCACGGGTTGAGATTCGCGTTATCGCACAACTTCGTTAGGGCGGCGTGGACTTGCTGACCCGTTGTCGATGTTTGCTTCAGTTTACAGCTAAGCCGACTCCTGTAAAAAGGGAAAAAGCCGGATATTGACGATATCCATCTGGATTTGTGAATTTTCTGCACGAACGTCCCCATGAACGATGAGGAGGCCAAATGAAATCACTTTATTTTGAACGCGATATCGCCAAAATACTGGCCACGAAGCTTCTGGCCAAGTGTACCCGGGCGGTATATTTTTCTCCTATTTCCCCGGTCCGATACGACGACATGCCGGATCAGGGATTGCCCGGGCCTTATTGGGTGAAGGTGGCGCCCATCCTCGCCGGTATCTGCGGAGTGGATCTGTCTTTGTTTTTTGTCCAGGCGGACCCGGCGATTTCCATTGCGGCCCTGCCCGGGTCCCCGAAAACGTTCATGGGCCATGAACTGGTAGGCCGTGTCGTCGAAACCGGCGGGAAGGTCTCCTCGTTGAAGATCGGGGACCGGGTCACCCTCCAGAAATACCTGCCCTGCTGTTCCATCAAGGAAATCGATCCGCCCTGCCGGTCCTGCGCGGAGGGCAACTACAGCCTCTGTGAAAACATCTCCGAAAAACCTGTTTTTGAAAATACAGGGGCGGGATTCGGAGACGTTTTCCTGGCTCATCAGACCCAGCTCGTCAAGGTTCCCGAAGAGATTTCCGATGAAGAGGCCGTGATGATCGAACCGGCGTCGGTTTCCTTGCATGCGGTCTTGCGACGCCCGCCCCGGGAAAAAGACAACGTCCTCGTCATCGGCGCCGGCACCATCGGGCTCAATGTCATTCAGTGTGCAAAGACTGTGGCGCCCGGGTGCAGGGTGCATGTTCTCGAAAAGATCGGTTTCAAAAAAGATCTGGCCCGCAAACTCGGGGCCGACGAGGTTCTTTCCGGGGACCCGTATGAAGCGGTGTCAAGGGCGACCGGCGGCAAGCTGTATGCCGGGGCCTTGAAAAACAGAAATATTCTCGGCGGCTTCGACCTGATCTATGACTGCGTGGGATATTCCGCGACCATCCATGATTCCCTGCGCTGGCTGAAGGCCCGGGGCGACTATGTCATGGTGGGCAACCAGTTGTCCCCGGTGCGGTTCGATCAGACGCCCATCTGGAACCAGGAAATCAACATCATCGGCGTCAACTCCCATGGATGTGAAAACGTTAACGGAGAAAAAATAAGCAGCTTTGACCTGACCATACGGATGATCCTCGAAGGACGGATCAGGCTCAAAGGCCTGGTCACGCATCGGTTTGCGCTAAGCGATTACAAAAAAGCCTTCAGAATGTTCCGGAAAAAAAAAGAGCCGGTGATCAAGGTGGTGTTTCAGATGTAAACACTTCCCGGCCCGATGATCCGGGGCCTGTATCCCCCGCCCCATGACATGGTGCAATACCCCATGCGCATCTAATCTTGAGATGTTATTCATCTCTTCACTATCCAGAGTGGTCCATCGGTCCACGCGCTTCGCGCCGGCGTTGGGCTCTTTTCACTTACAGAGTTTGCCATTGTGCCTCTATAGTATCAGCCGAAAGGTCTGCTCCACATTATGACGCGGGTTCGTCGGCGTCCCGAAGGCCGATAGATCCAAGGATCAATAGGATTTTCCCTCATTTTGCAGATACTGCCCGTAACGCACCAGCCGGGACAGCACCCGGGCCGTTCGTTTGGCGGAAGGATAGGACAGGATGTTGTTTTTGCGCAATTCCAGGATCGCCCGGTTTTCGTCTTTTTCCGCGCCCACGCTGTATTCCGAGCAGAGCAGCAGCGGTTTTTTACCCCTGGAAATCAGATCCAGAATAAATTCCATCCCCCGCTGGTCCGAATGCAGGGCGCCTTTCACATACTCGGAAACGTTGAGCCGGTCGTCATCGGAAACGGTTTTGATGATGTCGGAAAACGGCTTGCCGTACCCGAACCCCAGGGCGATGAGACTGTCGATTTCCGGGCACCCGCAGAGGATGTCCAGGGATTTAAAAAAGGCGCCGCGGCTCATTCCAGCCACCAGGTCCACGGGATTTTGTCTGTTCCACCAGGCCGGCAGCCGCTTGTCCAGGGCTTGAAGGGTTTCTTCGGGAAGGGTTGTCACTTCCAGACCGGCCATGGTACAGGCATCGGCCATGATCACCCCCCACCCACCTCCGTTGGCCACAATCCCCACCCGGTTTCCTTTGGGGACCGGCTGAGATAAAAAGGCGACAGCCGTGTCAAACATGTCCTCCACGTCGTCAACCCGGATAATGCCGCTTTGCCTGCACATGGCGTCGAATGCAGCGTCGGATCCGGCCATGGCCCCGGTATGCGATTTGGCGGCACGGCTTCCGGTTTCGGTTTTGCCTCCCTTGAGAACGATAAACGGCTTTACCCGGGTGAGCCTGCGTGAAACTTCCATAAAGCGCCGTCCGTCCGCCACGCTTTCGATATAGGCCAGAACAACCTTGGTCTGATCGTCGGATATCAAATATTCCAAAAAGTCCTCGGTTTTGAGCATGGCCTGGTTGCCGACGCTCACGCAGCGGCTGATGCCGATATCCTGTTTCCAGCACAGATGCTGAATGGACATGGCCAGGTTGCCGCTCTGGGACACGATGGCGATGTTTCCCGGGGGCGGGAAATTGGGCTGCATCATGCAATACAGGCTCATGGGAACCGGGCTTGCAATACCGGCGCAATTGGGCCCCACCATGGCGATCCCGGCCTTTTGGGCAGCCTCGGTTACCGCGTTTTCCAATTTTCCTCCCAAAGGCCCCGTTTCCTTGAATCCTGCCGTAATCACGACGCATGCGGGAATTCCCATTTGCCCGCACTGGGCAATAGCCGCGGCGACTTGATCCGGCGGGATCAGAATAAACGCGACGTCCACCGGGCCTGGAATATCCTTTATGGACTTATACACTTTTTGCCCCAATAAGGCATCGATGGTCGGATTGACCGGATAAATTTCTCCCTGATATCCTCCCTTGACCAAATGAAGCAAAAAGGTAAATCCCCACTTGCCGATCGTTTTGGATGCCCCGACAATGGCGATTGCGCGGGGCTCGAACAGAATTGGAATTTTCTCGTCGATGCGCATCGTTCCTCCCTTAAGTAAATGCCGATGATGATTTCATATCTGAAATGCGGCAGGTTCTCAACTTTTAAATCTTTACTCACGATTTACGGTTTACGATTCACGGCATCTTGCGAATGTCGGCAAATCATGTTAAGGGGGGAGAAAGTCCAAAACCGATGACCGGCAATTCGCACCTTTAGATCGCCACCGGTCATCGCGTTGAGTCACCCGTCAGTGTAGACACCATAAGATTCATGACGATCCAAGCAGTCAAACGCGTCAACAAATCCAGGAAAGGAGATCACGAAAGTGGGAAGACTTGAAGGGAAAGTGGCCGTTATCACCGGAGGCGCCAGCGGGATCGGCGAAGCCTCGGTTCGATTGTTTTGCCGTGAGGGGGCCAAGGTTGTCATCGCCGACATTTTAAAGGAACAGGGGCAAAGCCTGGCCGATGAACTCGGCGGCAATGTCGCTTACCGGTATGCCAATGTATTTTTTGAAGACGACGTCAAAAATGCCGTTGCCGAAGCAGAGAACCGGTTCGGGAAATTGGACATCATGTTCAACAACGCCGGGGTGGGCGGCGTTTCCGGACCTGTTGACGAAACCGACATGGAAGCCTTTGACATCACCGTGGGTGTTCTTTTAAGAGGCGTTTTCATGGGAATTAAGCACGCCGCCATTGCCATGAAAAAACACCGCTGCGGCAGCATCATCAACACCGCCAGCATCGCCGGGCTGCAGACCGGATTCGGCGGGCATACGTACAGCGCCTGCAAAGCAGGGGTGATCCATCTGACCCGGTCCGTGGCCATGGAACTCGGGGAATTCGGCATCCGCGTCAACAGCATCTGTCCC
This sequence comes from uncultured Desulfobacteraceae bacterium, assembly GCA_964440555.1. Lineage (GTDB taxonomy): Bacteria > Desulfobacterota > Desulfobacteria > Desulfobacterales > UBA5616 > CAYTSY01. Next base: position 13,143 of record CAYTSY010000054.1, on the reverse strand, counting down.
GGTGCTATTGCCACCCCGATTTTTGCAAAAACTTTTGGCCTGGAACATGCCGATGCACTCAAAAGTATTGAGCCCTTGAAGGAGATGTTTGCATCCGTTGCGGCCCTGGGCCGTTCAGGATACCCGGAGGACGTGGCAAAGGCGGCTCTTTTTCTGGCCGGAGACGACGCGGGTTTCATCAGCGGAGAGGAATTGAAAGTCGACGGCGGAATCGGGGGCCGGTTTCTGGGAGATGAACAAACAAAAGCGCAAATGTCCGCAGCTCTGGGGATTGATCCGAATCTGTTTCCCCTTTGATAAATGATCACTGAACGAATATCCCTATTCCCCTCCCCATTGATGGGAGAGGACCAGGGTGGGGGTGAATACTTTTTTTTGTACAGGCATCTATCAGGAGAAAAGCGATGAAACTCACACAGGTAAAACCATATGTAATCAAAACAGCCCCCCCCAATCTGGGCGGGTTTATCTGGTTTTTTTTAAAGCTTGAAACCGACGAAGGTATTTCAGGATGGGGTGAAACAGCGGTCTTGTTCAGCCTTTACGGCCTCGAACCGGGGTTTGAAAAAATGGTGGAAAGTATTTTCAACATTTATTTGAAAGGTAAAAACCCCATTGACCGGGAGCCGATAAACAAACTGCTCTACGGCGCCTTGACCGCCCAGCATCCCGACTATATCACCGTGGGCCTGATCAGCGCCTTTGACATCGCCATGTGGGACATTTGCGGCAAATACTTCAATACCCCGGTATACAATCTTCTCGGCGGCAAATGCCGGGACAAAATCAGAACCTACACCTACCTGTTCGATCTGGAATCCGAAGGCAGCCTGTTGGACGCCACCGAGGATTGGACGAAAAGTCCCGCCAAGCTGGGGGCCATCGCCGCCAAGCGGGTGGAAGAAGGATTCACCGCGGTCAAGCTCGATCCGATCCGCCAGGCCCTTCCCGGAACATTCCCGGTGGCGCCCTGGGAAATCACCCTGGCGGAATATGATTTTGCCGAACAGGCCATCGGCGCGATCCGGGAAGCGGTGGGCAACAGGGCCGACATCTGCATCGGTACCCATGGTCAGATCACCCCGGCGGTTTCGCGCCGCCTGGCCAGACGTTTGGAAAAATTCGACCCGCTGTGGCTGGAAGAGCCCTGCCCACCGGAAAACTTCAAGGAAATGGCGAAAATCGCCCAGGCCACGTCCATTCCCATCGCCACCGGCGAACGGCTGGTCACGATTCATGATTTCCAGAAGCTTTTCGAGGAAGGGGCCTGCGCCATTGCCCAGCCGGACCTGGGAAGCTGCGGCGGCATTACCGCATGCAAACAGATCGCCACGCTGGCCGAGGCCCATTATGTTCTGCTCGCCCCCCACGTCTGGGGCGGTCCAATCATCACGGCCGCGGCCCTTCAGATCGACGCCAACATTTCAAACTTTCTCATCCAGGAAAGCATATACAAATCCGGGCATTTTTTCGATGAAATCGTCAAGGAGCCGTTTACATGGGAAGACGGGTTTCTGAAAGTCCCGGAAAGACCGGGCATCGGCATTGAACTGGATGAAGAAAAACTCAAAGAGCACAGGGGCAGTATTGCGGAGGTGCTGGGGCTTGCTTGAAATCCGAACTCGAAAATCAGGGTGAAACGAGCGCCTGCAAAGGACTTTCCGTATATCGGCGCAGTGAGTCATTCCCCAAAAGTAAAGGTATCAGACCATGAAAGCAGCCGTATACAATGGCGCCGGCGGCTTGGCCGTGCGTGAGATCCCCCTTCCGGAAATTGGGCCCACAGGCGTGCTGGTCAAAGTCGCCGAGTGCGGGTTCTGCGGATCGGATCACTCAATGGTAGCGGGCAGGTCCCTGGCCGAAGGAACCATTCTGGGCCATGAAGTCAGCGGGACCATTGTCCGGATGGGCCGGGACGTGAGCGGCTGGCGGGCCGGGCAACGGGTTATCATCAGACCCACCTTTTGCGGCGCATGCCGGGTCTGCCGTATCGGCAAACCCTACCTGTGCCAGAATAACCGCCTGGCTATCGGTCTGGGCAACATGGCCGGCGGCCTGGCTCAGTGTGTAGCTGTGGATTCGGGAATGCTCATCTCCGTACCTGACGGTTTGGATTCGGAAAATGCAGCCCTGGCCGAGGCCTTTGCCTCATCCCTGCACGGGTTAAAGGTCTCGGGCGTGCAGGGCGGGTCGGTCCTAGTCATGGGAGGCGGGGCCATCGGTCTGGCCTTGGTCAAAATTCTCAAACGAAAAGGCTTCAGCCCCATTGCCTTGTCCGAACCGGTCGAAGCAAAGCGGAACATGGCCCGGGCTTTCGGAGCCGACGTGGTGATCGACCCACTGGCCGAAAACCCGGTTCTGCGAGCTCTTGCCGAGACCGGGGGGCAGGGATTCGACGGGGTATTCGAATGCTCGGGCGTTCCGGAATGCGTGCAACTGGGCCAGAACTCGGTCGCGGCCGGTGGAACGGTCTGCATCATCAGTATCATGATGAAACCCATCAGTGTGCTGCCATTGACCCTGAATTTTAAAGAGGTTTTTCTGACCGGATCTTATTCCAATACTCATGAAGAAAACGCAGAAGTGTTGGATTGGATGGCCGACGGCAGCCTGGACGGCCGGCCTCTGATCACCGACCGCATTGCCTTGGAAGATCTGCCGGCGGTTTATGAGGAACGGATCGAAACCGGCCGGGCCGTCAAGGTCATGGTCAAAATCGGAGATTCGTTTTAATGGGCAACGACTCTCCCCACCAAGGGTTTCTACTGTGAATGGTTTCTCGTGCACCAAACACCCAGCCAATTCTCACGCTCTTTTGTATGGTTACCACGGCCTACCGAGTGGGATATCATTTTTCAATCGCCTTCTCGAATGTCCCCTGGTGTTACTTGACAGATGGATAATTAAAATAAATCGTTGCAGAATCATTATCAAACATAGGCATAATTGATGCGCCAAATCATGTAACCATCAAAGGAGGGCATATGAAAGTAATTGGCATCAATGCCAGTCCCAGGAAAAATGCAAACACTCAGACTCTGGTGGAGTCGGTGCTCCGTGGCGCCGCGGAACAAGGTGCGCAAACACGCCTCGTGAATCTGAGGGAATTAAATATCAATGGCTGCGTTGGCTGCGAAGGCTGCAAGAAGCATTTGGGTAAATGCGTTCAGAAGGATGATCTCACGCCGTTGCTCCGGGAATTAACGGGGTATGACGCCATTGTTCTGGGAACGCCTGTTTACTGGTACCAGGTGACAGCCCAGTTCAAAATGCTGGTGGATCGCCTCTACAGTTTCTTTGCATTCGGAGAAAATCCGGAAACCGGTGAAATGACATTTGAATCGGCGTTCCCTTCGGGGAAACAGTTTGTATTCATCATTTCACGGGGCGACCCTGAACCAGCCCCGCTTTTTGCGCAATTATACGAACATCTCGATGAATGGATCAATCTGCTGCCCCTGACCTTGGGGGCGGAAAATCATGAAGTTCTTCACCAGTATGCAACGCACAATGATCGGAAATCAGCAGCAGACAACGCCGTGCTGATGGAAAAAGCAAGAGCGGCCGGTGCAGCCCTTGCGTCCAAAACAAAGCGTTAGAAGCCACCCGGCCTGGGCGCTTATTTCCAATCATTTTCACCTGCTCGTCCGAAAATGAATCAAATCAAACCCGGATGGTTGGCTGTCGTGCGCAACAATTGGATATGCAAGTGGAATTAATATCAGCCATGATAAAAATGCTGCAATGCATTAATCATTACTTCCTCCTCCTCCTCCTTGTTGGACAATTACACCCATCGATTGAAGGTCCTGGACAGAACGCTCCGGATCGATGATGTGGCCCATCATCCTTATACCTCTGATTCCGTCAAATGCTCCGGCATCATACTGGTTGAGAAAGGCCGTCACCGCAACGGCCGTAGCGGAATAGTTGTCTTCATGGTCCAACACCCATCTGGCGGTACGATCCCGCCCTTTCTTCGTTCCCCACGCATCCAAGACGGTGCTGCATCCGGAAGGCTCGTTCGTCATTTTCTTTGCCATCCAGAAAACGAGCTGAGCCAGAGCGGGCCACCCGAGACGAGGCTTGATTTTGTGCAACGCGCCTATCAGGCGGCTGGTCAGATAATCTACAAACCAGTTCGGGCTTCCCCCATAGATGCTCAGTTCCTCGATACCGAGTTGCTCAGGAAGGGCGTGCAGCTCGACCATGTCGATGGGAAAGGCCTCCCGCCGGCCAAAGCGCTCGCCGAAATCGATGACCCTTCGATCCTTGAAAGAGGCCTCCTGCCATGCACCTGTCTTGTATGTTACGGGCCGGGTCCTCACGATGAAATCGAACACATCGTACACCTGCTCGTATCTCTCCGCTGTTTTCAGACTCAACGCAAGCCCCAGGCGGCACCCAAGGCATCGATCAAAAGAGGACGCTGCCATACGGACGAGAGCGGCAGGTATGCCCGGAGCGAATCCGCCCTGGGTCACGAAGAGACGCCCCGCCTCCTCAGCCCGCGAAGCAAAGGGGCGGAGGTGATCAATTACTTCGGGCGGGTCATGGATATCAAAATAGTCGCAATCTGCATCCAGGCAGGCTTGGGCAATGTTTGCCGTATGGATCACAGTATTCAGTGTAATAATTACGAGATTCGTTCCCGTGAAGGCTTGCCGCAAGCTCGCCGTGTCCGCGGCATCGGCGCTGTAGATCGTGAGCCGCTCTCCCGCCCCGGTCCGATGCAGATCAAGTTGAAGGGCTTCCGCTTTGTCCAAACGCCGCCCACAGATTCGAATCGACGCGTCCGTGTGCTTCAGGAGATGACGAACAACGGATCTTCCGGCCTGTCCGTATTCCCCGAGAACGGCAATTGTCCTGCTTCCCATGACAGTTTTCCTTAAGAGCTCCGATTAAATCGTTCCTCCCCATCCGCAGACCCTGCGCACGGCATCCTCCCCACTCCGCATGGCAGCTTCCATACTCATCCCGCGCAGTTCACTGCTCACGAAAGACACTCCTTCACATTCCTTGGCCCGCTCCTGGAAATCCATTACGCTGCGATAGGCGCCGGGAGGATAGATTGCGTTCACAAAGGGATGGCGGTAAACCGTTGCGTGCTCAATCCAACCGGAGAGACCGGGAATCATCAGCTCCATATCCTCCCGGGCCTTCTTCAGGATTTCCTCATCGTCTATGTCCATCAGGGCCAGCGTTGTCGGGTAGACGGCCCAGCCAGTCAATGCACTCCTGCCGCTGGGACACATCTCGGGCACCTTTGCGTGGGCATCAATGGCGAACATGAAGGTCCTGTCTAATGCCGGATCGTTGAAATAGAAGGCGACATCCCTGCGCAGGGGACGGTCGAGGAAAAAGATCGGCATCGGAAGCGGCGAGTAAACCACCGAGTCCATAAAGCTTCGCTCTCTGGCTAACTCTTCCGGCATTATCCGGGCCGCCGCAGGCGGCGTCACCGCCAGAATCACGTGCCCAGCCTTTCGGACCGATTCGTCTCCGGCCATCTGCACGCCCACGGCCCGACCTTTTTCCACAATCAGCCTCTTCACGGGCGCCTCATACTGCACTGGAAGCTGCCTGGCCAACTCCTCGGCAAGTATAGACACCCCGCGGCTCAGGCCGAAGAAGCTTTCAAAGAGAGTCATACGGAAAAGCCGTATGAAGTGGGCCAGGCTCACCCACTCGGGGAGCGCCGCCGCTTCCCCCATCGTGATCACCTTCACCAGATAGTCCTTCATTCTGCGCTGCGAGGGAGAAGAGAACAGATCCAGGATCGTCTGATTATCATAGGCGGCCAAATCCCGGTTGATCTCAAAGTCGGCACAGCGTGGACCTATGAAAATGTAACGCAAAACAAACTCGTAGAGCTGCAGGTTGCCCCGCAATCCAAGCAGTTTCATGTATGGCAGACGGCTGTTGTACAGATAGGTGGATCCATCTTCGAGGGTGTAGTGAACCTTCCCCGCAACACTGCGTTTCGCCTTGTTCAGGCCCAACGCATCGAGAAACGCCAACGCGCACCTGAAATTCGAATGATAGAACTGTGCGCCCACATCCACCCGGTCTCCCCGGTATTCCAGCGTCACCATACGGCCGCCAGGCCGTTGGGATGCCTCCAGGATCTCGACTTCGTATCCTCTCTTCTGCAACCAGTACCCTGCAGCAAGCCCGCCGATACCGGCTCCGACGATGATGACCTTTCTGTTCCGCATTGGGTCTCTCCTTCCAAAACCATGGCCGTCCCGCCCTCTATGGCCATCCGGCAGAAGTCACGCCTATCGTTTTCCTATTGCGTTAACATTTGCTCCTTGCCCAACGACAAATTGAGGGGTGCGCGTGCGGTGTTTCCTACGAAGGCACAAATTATTCGCATCCCCTCGAATAAAATGTTCTGCTTTAAAGGCCGAGTTGGGTTGCGATGGCCTTGCTGAGGCCATCCATTTCACTTTTAGAAATGAAACCATCTGGATTGATAAGCCGTTTTTTACTTACTGTAGTAATCTGATCGGCCATTGCCTTAGACTTTTTACCACGAAATGTTACATATGCTTCACTTGGGTAAAGTTTATCAGCATTACTCGTTATAGGCACAACTTGGACTCGGTTCATATAATGATTTGCAGCGTCATTACTTACGATGATGGCTGGTCTTTGTTTCCGGATTTCACCCCCGGTGGAAAGTTCGAAACTAATCCACCACACTTCACCCCTCTTCATCGTTCATGTCTCCAATAGTGCCTTCGGCCCATTCAAGGGCTTCAGATTCCCTGATTTGATTCGACGCCATCTCCTTATACGCGGAATACATGTCGTTTTTTAGAACGTGTGGACGAACTAACTCTTCAATAAAACGACTGATTTTTCGAGGACCAATAATTGTTCGCAAGCCCTCATAAACCTCTTCGTTTATGGTCACTGTGAGTTTCTTTTGCATTCTGATCAGCTCCTTAAATATTACACGTACAGTAATACGTGTAATATTTAGTGTCAAGATGCAAAAAAATATTGTGATGGGGCAGAACTCCCGAGAAACAGCAAATCGCATTCCAATCGGTTTGATTTGCGGAATGCGGATCAGGATCGGCGTGTCTTGATAAAGGCGAATAAATCGTGCAAATCGTGAGTCAGTACAAGGCCAGATCCTAAGGGAAACAGGCACAAAAAAGAAATTGCGGGCCAGGTGCCGCGCTGCCAGGAAAAAACCAGGGGGGACAGCATATAGATCAGGAGCACAATATTTATCGCCAGGCTGGTTATAAAACATCCGGGTCTGCCCTGATCTGCCAGACCAGGGGTTGCCCGGCCGGTGCAGCCCCTGGTCTTTTTTTCTGGCCCGCCTTAAATCAGAACCGCCTGTTTGACGAGCTTCTCCATCATCTCATACCGCTGGGCCCTGACCATGATCCGGCCCTGATACAAAAACGACGGCACCGCGGAAATACCGATTCTCAGCGAATACTCCCAATCCTCATCCACCGCTTTCCGAAATGTTCTTTTGGCCATGACGTCTTCGGCAGTTTCAGGATCGAGCCCGATACCCCGGCACAGATCCTTCAGAACCCCTGTATCGCTGATATTGAGCCCTTCAGCGAAATATGCCCGAAAAACCGCGTCATGCCAGGCATCACCGTTGCCCATGTCCTCGGCCCATTTCCCGAGTTCCGTGGCCTTGCGGCTGTTATACGTCATGTTCCGGTCCGTCAAGGGCAGGTTCACCTCCTCGGCCGCCCTTTTCAACCGGGCTCGAACGGCAGGGAGATCGATATTTCTCCCGGCAAAGAGGTCTTCAAGGCGCACTCCCTGCTCCGGCGTTTCCGGATGAAGCGGAAACGCCACCCACCGGATCTTCAGATGATATTCGTTTTTCAGCTTTTCAATACGCCCGGTACTGAAATAGCACCAGGGTCAGACATAGTCGGAAAATACTTCCAGGACCGGTTGTTCTTTCATTCGGGACCTCTTTCATTTATGATGCATAATGCGCGTATGCCCTTTCAACTTTCCCTTCCGGCCCGAAATGAAACACTTCTGCGGCCGCTCCTCGGGCGCCTTTGTAGTAAAGCGTGATGCTGTCAACCCCGATCAAGGTGGATATCAATTCGAAATGAAGGTCGGGAATCAGTTTCAGGGCCTTTGCCCAGTATGCGCCCACCGCGACCTTGCCCTTGAGCGTTCCGGAGGGCTCGCCCGCCACCTGAACGATCACCGGCGAGGACATCTCGAACTCATCCGAGTAGTGAGAAAGAATCCGATCGAGGTCGTGATCGTTCCACGAATCGATCCAGTCGCTCGCGAAATGTTTGGCAAATGGTTTGTCGATCATTGTCGGTTTCTCCTTGAATCTCGAAGTCCATATCGTAAAAATGTTGAGATTTATTCCGGTGGGCATCGCTATGGGTACCGGATCACTCCCTGCCCGACGAGCGAAAGACAAGACCGTTACCTTGCCTCTGAAATCTTCTGGAGCATATAAATCAGTTCCGCCAAGCCCTTTTTTACTTTGTTAAAATCTCAGCACGTCCCCGAACTTTGCCGCTATGACGCCCGTTGAACGATAATCCGCTGCCTGCCGATCCGGTAGCCGCCGGCCTGGGCCAGCACTTGTTCCACAAATCTCTCAGGCACATCCACCAGGGTGTGCTTTTCCTGAATGCTTATTTTACCGATGGCATTTCCGGGAATATCCGCATGGTGAGACAAGGTTCCCACGATGTGGTTCACTTTCATGCCGTCCGATTTTCCGGAACTCAGGGTGAGCCGAACCATTCCCCTCTCAAGGCAGCGAAGGCTTTGCGCAGTTGTACGGTCCGATTTCTTGACGACAGGCCGGGGTTGTTTTTCGGGCAGCTCCCGGACCTCGGCAATGTGAGGAATCGGGCGCTTTTTCTCCTCTCCCCGTGCCAGCTTCAGCGCAATGGCGGCAATCTGAAGGGGATCATGCCCGTCTTCAATCAACGTTGCAACCATTTCGCGCTCGCGATTGCACCGTCCCCGGCGCATCCAGACCGTCATCTGTTCCAGGAAAGCCTCATCACGCTGCTTTTGGATATCTTCCACCGTCGGCAGCTCATACCGCTTGAGTTTTTGCCGGGTGAACGCTTCGATTCTGGAAAGACGCCATCTTTCAGCCGGCGCAAGCAGGGATATGGCGATTCCGGTTTTGCCGGCCCGGCCGGTGCGCCCCACGCGATGCACATAGACTTCCGTGTCCCGGGGCAAATCAAAATTAAATACATGGGAGATGTTGTCGATATCCAGTCCCCTGGCGGCCACATCCGTCGCAACCAGCACCTTTATCTGGCCGTTTCGGAACCGCTCCATCACCTTTTCGCGGCTGTCCTGACTCAAATCACCGTTTAAGGCTTCGGACGCAACGCCCCGAACGGAGAGCTCGTTGACCAGTTCCGCAGTTCTCAGACGCGTCTGGGCGAAGATGAGCGCGCTTGAGACCCGTTCTGCCTCGATCAGCCGGGTAAGCGCGGCCAGTTTGTCCGCTTCGCTGACCAGATAGTAGCGCTGCTCCAGGGCCGGGACCGTGACCTCCTTGTTGCCGACGGAAAATGATACCGGATCATGCAGGTACCGGGTGGAAAGATGCCGTATCCGCAGCGGCAAGGTGGCGGAAAAAAGAGCTGTCTGGCGCTTTGACGGCGTCGCCTCGAGAATGGCCTCGATGTCGCCTATAAACCCCATGCTGAGCATTTCGTCGGCCTCATCCAGAACCACTGTGGAAACACTGCCGATATTGAGCGCCGTTTGCCGAATCAGATCCAGGATGCGTCCGGGAGTCCCCACCACCACGTCCACTCCCTTTTTAAGACGGGCGATCTGACGGCTGTAGGGTTGTCCGCCGTCTACGGCCAGGACGGCCGCACCCATATGGCGGCCATATCGGACCATGTCATCGGCGACCTGCAGGGCCAGTTCGCGGGTGGGAGTGATGACGATGCTTTGTACATACCCCTTTCCCGGCACAATGTTCTGCAAAATGGGCAAGGAAAAGGCCGCGGTTTTTCCGGTGCCGGTTTGGGCCTGGCCGATCACATCCCGGCCGGCCAGCATGGCCGGAATAACGGCGGATTGAATGGGGGTGGGGGCTTCATAGCCGATTTCAGTTACAGTCTGCACGAGAATCGGGTGCAGCGCAAGTTTAGTAAACGCTTCTGTCATAGTCAGGCTCCTGCTTTTGTTTTGACGAATCCGTCGTGCCGCATTCCCCTCTCGGGGTCCGCCCCTGTTGTCGATCAACAGTCGACTCGTCCCGTAAGCATGAGCCTTGGCTGTTGCAACAAAAAATGCCCGGCCAACGAGAACCGGGCGATCACTTTGATTACTCAAAACCGTATGTGTTAATTAAAGATTCAAATTAAAATCGCTCTGCCCTTATAGCACGTTTCGCAAAAATGTAAAACATTTTTGTATGGCTCAGGGTTTTTGGGAATGATTTGTGCAACCGGGCTAAATAATTTATAAGCTTGGAAGTTTTTATAACTCTTCAATTCCTTTATTAATGCTATCTCTGAATGTAATACTACTATTATATCTAAATACGAAATAGATGAAACAAATGGTTAACCAAATGCTTCCCTCCATGAGACAGACTTTTGACAATGTGGTTATAACCCAAAGCATTCCTATTATAGCAATCATAGGAAATAGCAAGTTCCTGAAAAATCTTCTTTCTCTTTTTCTATGATAGAAGAAGACGATTACGCCAGCATTGACAGCAATAAAACTGATAATGAAGCCAAATGAAACAAACTCAGCAATCAATTTCCAGTTAACAGTGAGAGAGCCTATAATTGATGTCGCACCGATAAATATCAGGTTATACGTGGGCGTATTGAATCGATGGCTGATATGGCCAAAAAACTTTTCAGGCAACACCTTATCCCTGCCCATGGCAAACATGATTCGACTGCAAGCAGTCACGGCAGCGATGATTATGGCAAGACTTGTTATCTGTCCTATGGCTATTAGAATTGAAGCAATCCCTGGTTTTATAATTACACGCAGAAGGTAAAGAAATGCCGTGTCAAAACTCTTCTCTGGGATATTTGTCCAATCTGTTGTTGCGGCGGCGATATAAGAAAGGCCGATTAAGAAAATTGAATCAACTACAACTGCAATAAGTAACGCTTTGGCTATTTTTGCCCTATCAACTGTGCTTTCCTCTGATAGTGTGACGATCCCGTCAAATCCGACAAAAGACAATATCCCGAGCGAAGCAGCCTGCAATGTGCCGCTTAAAACGAACAGTTCCTGGTCGAAAATGACTTCAGGATTAATGAGTAGCAGCTTATTTTTCATTATATATAAGATAGATGCGCCGCCAAACAACAGGCATGTTAAAATCATGAATATCCCAATAGCGATTTGAACCATAACGCTTGTTTTAAGACCATAACATGCAGCGGCAGTTACAACTATCGCCGCCAATATACTCCAACCCCAAGCCGGGATCATCGGCATGAGCTCACCCGCATAAAGGCCAAATAACGCGCATATGAACATGGGAAGCAAAAGATAACTATGCAACAAGGCGCATCCTACGATAAAGCCCACCCTCGTATTGATTCCCTTGGATACATAAGTGTATGCCGAACCTGTTCCGGAAAATTCTCTGACCATTTTGCTGTAGCTTAACACAGTCAATAAAATGAATAGCGTTGCGACAGAATAAGAGATATAGGAATGTCCACCTGACCAGGATTGCGTTATTGGGTAATAAATTAAGGAACTTGTAGGACTCATAAAGATCAGACCAAAGAAAATCAGCTCCCAGAAACCCACTTTTGCTTGTAAGGTCCCTTCCTTGCATTTTGTTATGGCTTCATTTTTTAAGTTCATCATATCTCCCCGTATTTTGATTTATCTTGATCAAGGAAATTCCGTATTAAGCAAGTGATCTCGGTGTCTTAATCTTTAAGTCGTCTGATTTGCCGTTAACTTTCGAACGAGTTCGGATCTCATCAGGAATGCAAGTAGATCCTTGGCACGCGGTGGTTAATATTCGCTACCACTTCATAACTTATGGTGCCGACCAACTCTGCCAACTCATCAACGTGAAGCTGATCGTTCC
>CAYTSY010000054.1:0-1045 GCA_964440555.1 uncultured Desulfobacteraceae bacterium | reverse complement strand
TTCCCCTGATGACCAAATGCCACCACCTCATCTCCAAGCCGGACGTCTTCAAGATGAGTTATGTCGATCATGGTCATATCCATGCAAACCCGCCCTAAAACAGGTGCGCGCCTTCCATGCACCAACATTGACCCTTTTGATGAAAGAAGCCGAGGATACCCGTCCGCATAACCCAAGGCAACTGTGGCAATCCTGCTGTTTTTTTTAGTCTTGAAGGTACTGCCGTAACTTACATTAAATTCGGGAGGGACATTCTTGACCTGGATAATTCTTGACTTTAAGGACATGGCCGGTTTTAATTTAACATAATCCTTTTTTGTTTCCTTTCCCGGATAAAGACCGTAAATGGCTATGCCGGTCCTCACCATGTCAAGATGGGCTTCCGGCATCTCAATCAAGGCAGCGCTGTTAGCGGCATGACACAAAGGAAATTCCAATCCATTTCTTTTTAACAATTGCATGATTTCTATAAATTGGGTAAGCTGTCTTGTAGCATGGGTTTTATCGCTGCTGTCGGCATTTGCAAAATGGGTGTAAATCCCTTCCGGGTCAAGCCCCGGCAATCCGGCAATTTTCAAAACGAGGTCAGTTATCTCTTTATCACACTGTATATTTTTCTCCGACAATAGTCCAATTCGTCCCATTCCGGTATCGATTTTGATATGAACCTTTAATTTTTTTCCTGTTCTGCCCGCTTCATTGGAAAAAGCCCCGGCCAGTTCCAACGAGTTGATAGTGGGTCTGAGGTCCATCCGGATCATTTCGGATGTTTTTTCCGGGGGTACGTATCCAAAAATCAGTATTGGGGCTCGGATTCCAGACTCCCTTAAAATCCGGCCTTCATGGAACCGGGCCACGGCCAATTCATCGGCACCGTTTTCCAGAGCTATGCGGGCTACGGCAATAGCGCCATGACCATATGCATTTGCCTTTACAACCGCCATAAAACGTGTATCGCTGCTCGTGAGCTCTTTTAGCGATTGCACATTACAGGCTATTGCTGACAAATCAGTTTCAGCATAGGGATAAGGCTGATCAATTTTAT
>CAYTSY010000053.1:12240-20204 GCA_964440555.1 uncultured Desulfobacteraceae bacterium | reverse complement strand
TCTCCTTAGAACGGCAACATGCCGCGGCTCAGACCGCGCATGCCGCCTTTATTGATTTTTTTCACCATTTTCATCACTTGCGCATAATTTTTTAAAAGCTTGTTAACGTCTTGTACACTGGTACCACTGCCCTTGGCAATCCTTTTTCGACGGCTTCCATTGATAATATTATATTTTCTGCGTTCGTAAGGCGTCATGGAATTGATGATCGCCTCTATTTTGACCAGTTCGCCGTCATCCACTTCAACATTTTTAAGTTGTTTTAGCTTCCCCATTCCGGGAATCATGTCGAGCATTTGTGACAAAGGCCCCATCTTTCTCACCTGGGCCATCTGGTTCCTGAAATCCTCAAGGGTGAATTCGCTTTTCCGAAGCTTTTTCTCAATTTCAATCGCCTGCTTTTCATCCACCACTTCCTGGGCTTTTTCAATCAGGGTAAGCACATCGCCCATTCCCAGAATTTTGGAGGCCATCCGTTCGGGATGAAACGGTTCGAGGTCGTTTAGCTTTTCCCCCACGCCGACGAATTTGATCGGTTTCTGGGTGATGGCCTTTATGGACAGGGCCGCCCCGCCCCGGGCATCTCCATCCAGCTTGGACAACACTACCCCGCCGATGCTTAACTTTTCGTCAAATGCCTTGGCGATGTTGACCGCATCCTGTCCTGTCATGGCGTCCGCCACCAAAAGAATTTCGGAAGGATTTACCGCCGCTTTGATCCGGGAAAGCTCATCCATCAATCCTTCATCGATGTGCAGCCGGCCCGCCGTATCCAAAACCAGGGTGTCGCATCCGTCCCGGTGCGCCGCCACCCGTGCGTCGCTGCAAATCCGGACCGGATCCATATCGGGTTTGGAAGCAAATACCGGCATATTGAGCTGATTGGCCAGCTTGGTGAGCTGGTCGATTGCCGCCGGCCGGTACACATCCGCAGGCACAAGGTAGGGCTTTCGCCCTGTTTTTCTTAAAAACACGGCCAGCTTGCCGGCCGTTGTTGTTTTCCCCGAACCCTGCAGCCCGACAAGCATGATGGAAACCGGGGAAGGGCCCGAAAAATTAAGCCCTTCATGGGCAGTCCCCATCAACTCGGTGAGCTTTTCGTTGACAATTTTAACCACCTGTTGACCGGGAGTCAGACTTTTCATGACTTCCTGGCCCAGGGCGCGATCCTTGATGTCCGCAATAAACTTTTTTACAACCCGGTAATGAACATCGGCCTCCAGCAGGGCAAGCCGCACTTCCTTCAGCCCTTCCTCAATATTTTTTTCCGTCAGCTTGCCGTGGCCTCTAAGCTTTTTAAATGCCAAATCCAGTTTGTCGCTTAAATTTTCAAACATAAATCATCAGCCAAACGTCGTCTATTTTAGAAATTTTATTTCATCAAATTTATGAAATCCTTGAAATTAATATGAAATAAATGGTATGTCAAGGTAAAAATAATATCATGAAAACATTGCCTTTTTCATCGTGCATCAGTGAGGTAACATAAGAATTTTGGAAATTTTTGGGGAAAAACAGCAAACAGATATTTTAGACCTTTCCATAAATGAATTGGCCTTATGGTTCCAGGAACAGGGCATGAGGCCTTATCGGGCCAGGCAAATCCTGCAGTGGATATATAGCCGTCAAGCGGAAGGGTTTGCCGAAATGACCGATATCGGGAAAGACCTTCGCTGCCTTTTAGACAAAAACTTTTATATCGGCCGTCTTAAACCGCTGCATGTGGCGACATCCGCCGACAGGTCCAAAAAATACCTTTTCGAACTGGCTGACGGCAACCTTATTGAGACTGTTTTAATTCCGGAGAGAAGCCATTACACCCTTTGCATCTCCAGCCAGGTGGGGTGCGCCCAGGGGTGCAAATTCTGTTTCACGGCTCAGGGCGGATTTGTCCGGAACCTCGCCAGGTCTGAAATCATTGCTCAGGTCAGGGATGTTATGCGCCGGTTGCCCGGGCCTTCATCGCTTACAAACATCGTTATCATGGGAATGGGGGAACCCCTGGCCAACTATGAAAACGTTGTCGGTGCCATCCAGACGCTCACCGACAATGATTTCGGCCTGAAATACGCGGGCCGACGGATCACGCTTTCAACCGTGGGATGGGTCCCGAAACTGGCGCAGGTGGGATATGATACGACCGTAAATCTGGCCGTGTCGCTGAACGCGGCAGACGACGACACCCGCAGCCTTCTGATGCCTGTAAACCGGAAATATCCCATCGACGCGTTGCTGGAGGCTTGCCGGAAATTTCCGCTGCGACCCCATCGCCGGATCACCTTTGAATATATTCTCATCAAAGACGTCAATGACTCGCCTGACCACGCAAAGCGCTTGGCAAAACTGCTGCGATCCCTTAAAACAAAAATAAATCTGATTCCCTTCAATGAGCACGAGGGAAGCGATTTTAAACGACCGGCTGAAGCCGCTATTTTAAAATTTCAGGAAATCCTCATCGACAGCCATTACACGACCATTATCCGCCGAAGCAAGGGGGAAGATATCTCTGCCGCATGCGGGCAATTGAGGGCAAAAAAATTTTCCGCGGCCGCTATATTATCAGATGCCGGATCGCAGACGAAGGCGTCGGGCTGACGGACAGAATTTCCCGGCCCCAAGGTCCGGTTGCCGGCACTTCCACAGGGTTTAAAGGCCCAATCTTTCCATATCCCGCGCATATGCCGGCTGCCAGCAGGATCGCATCCCGGGTTCCCCCATTCGGCATCAATACCACAGGCCCGGGGAATTTTTCCGGCTTGAGCAGAACATCCTTGTCAGGGCGATAAAATTCCGTGATTTGTTCATTATCACCCTTATCCCGTCCCACGATGATTTTTGTGGCTTGATTTAAGCGAAAATGACGGCCATGTTTTAAAAGTTCGATATCCTTCTCAAGGCAATCCGGTTGGCATCGGAATAAGTCTTTTAAACGGTTTGAAAATACCTTTTCGGTGAGAAGACACCCGCCTGCCGGCAGCGGGTAGGCGGTGATGCCGTATTTCTCAGCCAGCGCGATCTGAGGTTTTCGTGATCTTCCCTTCAGGTCGAGCAACTGCTCCCGATCCACCCATCCCTGCCTTTCCGGAAACGTTTCGGGCAGAAGCTTTGCACTCAGCGGGCGGACAATAAGACCCTCATATCCTGAATGTTTTTCCACATATCGGAGGGCAGACCGGGTTTGGGACATGGGACGCTGGCCGAAAACTTCTCCGCTGAACAGGAAATCAAATCCCCTTGTCTCCATGATGTTGCCGGCCAGCCGAAACATCAGGCTGTGACAATCCATGCAGGGATTCATATGCTTTCCGTACCCGACCCGTGGATTTTTCAACATAACCAGGTAGGTGGCAGTAATCCTTTCCACCATTATCGGGATATTCAACACGGAAGCCGCTTGCCGTGCTTTTGCGGAAGAAAAAAACGGGGTTTCAAAGCTGACCCATTCGACGTCGATCCCCTGATTTTTCAACACCAGGGCCGATAATATGCTGTCAAGGCCTCCCGAGCACAAGCCCAGGGCCCGAATTTTATTTTTCTTCATTTGTGCCAATAGGAAAGTCTTAAGACTGAAGGTATGGACTGGGTGCACGTATGCATTACTCAACCGTCTTCCCGCTTAAATCGCACCAATAATTAACGGCATAATTTCTATTAAATGATTTGCCGCTTGTCAATCCATGAATTTTTCAACCCTTTCAAAAGACTAAACCGTTACGAATAATCGAGTTTTGAATGGCATGAGAGGGAAAATTAAAATCTTGACATAAGTAACACTTACTATTAAAATAACTATTTTTTTAAACCCTTTGATAATTTCAAGGAGAATCACATTCATGGTTGACTTTCACTATCAGGAAATCTTTCCCTTGGGGGAAGATGAAACAAGGTATCGGCTTTTAGCTACGGATCATGTGGCGGTTAAATCATTTGAAGGCGTTGATATTGTAAAAATCGAACGGGAAGGGCTGACGCTTCTGGCCGAAAACGCATTCAGAGATGTTTCCCATTTTTTAAGAACAAAACACCTGGAGCAATTAAAGGCGATTGTGGATGACGCAGGCACATCCGGAAATGACCGGTATGTGGCTCTGGAAATGATCAAAAATGCCGTTATCGCGGCACAAGGGGTTTTTCCCATGTGCCAGGACACCGGCACAGCCGTGATCATGGGAAAAAAAGGCCAGCAGGTCTGGACGGAAGGCTCAACGGGTGGGCCAATGGGTGCAACAGACGAAGAGGCCCTGTCCAAAGGGGTATATAACGCCTACGTCAACAACAACCTGCGGTATTCGCAGAATGCGCCGATCACCATGTACGAGGAAAAAAACACCGGGTGCAACCTGCCGGCTCAGATTGACATTTACGCGACCCGCGGGGATGCCTACACTTTCCTGTGCATCGCCAAGGGCGGGGGCTCGGCCAACAAGGTCTATCTTTTCCAGGAAACCAAAACGGTTTTGTCGCCGGAAAACCTCATCGATTTTATGACGGCAAAGATGAAAACGCTCGGCACGGCGGCTTGTCCCCCTTATCATCTGGCCTTTGTCGTGGGCGGCCTATCGGCTGAAATGACCCTTAAAACCGTAAAGCTCGCCACAGCCGGATACTTAGACCGTCTGCCGACAAAAGGAAATGCCTTCGGACACGCCTTCAGAGATGCCGGTCTGGAAGAAAAGCTGCTTCAGATCTCCAGGGAATTGAAGCTCGGCGCGCAATTCGGTGGAAAGTACTTCTGCCTGGATACGCGGGTGATCCGGCTTCCCCGGCATGGCGCTTCCTGTCCGATCGGTTTGGGCGTCAGTTGCAGTGCGGACCGCAACATCAAGGCTAAAATCACGCGGCAGGGAATTTTTTTGGAGCAACTGGAAACCGATCCGGCCAAATTTCTGCCCGTTCCTGAAATCACGGAAGAAAGCGCCGTGGAAATCGACCTGAATCAGCCCATGGACACGATTCGATCCATACTGACCCGATACCCGGTGGCCACCCGGCTCAAGCTTTCCGGCAAAATCATCGTGGCCCGGGACATTGCCCATGCCAAAATCAAGGAACGTCTGGATTCCGGACAAGGGCTGCCCCAATACGTCAAGGATCATATCATCTATTATGCCGGACCGGCAAAAACCCCCAGCGGACACGCCTCCGGCTCTTTTGGCCCCACGACTGCGGCTCGAATGGATCCCTACGTTCCCCTGTTCCAGAAACAAGGCGGCTCCCTGGTCATGCTGGCCAAGGGAAACCGGACAAAAATCGTAACGGAAGCCTGTAAAACCTATGGCGGATTTTACCTGGGCTCTATCGGCGGTCCAGCGGCACGTCTGGGCAAAGACTGCATTACCGCCGTAAAGGTTCTGGAATACCCGGAACTCGGCATGGAAGCGGTTCATGAGATTACCGTAAAGGATTTTCCGGCCTTTATTCTGGTGGACGACAAGGGGAATGACTTTTTTGAAGCGCTTTTCACCTAAGTTTTAACCGTATAGCGTCGCAGCAAGGCCCTTGCTGCCGCATTTTTTATTAATATCATTATTGAAGGAGCAGCCGTATGGCGAAAAAAATGAAAACAATGGATGGAAACACGGCAGCAGCCCATGTGGCCTATGCCATGAGTGATGTGGCGGCCATTTATCCCATCACGCCTTCTTCCCCGATGGGAGAGGAATGCGACGAATGGGCGGCCAACGGGCGTAAAAATATTTTCGGACAGCCCCTGATTGTCCGGCAGCTTCAATCGGAAGCGGGTGCGGCGGGCGCCGTTCATGGATCATTGGCGGCCGGCGCCCTTACGTCCACGTTTACCGCCTCCCAGGGGTTGCTGTTGATGATTCCCAACATGTATAAAATCGCCGGAGAGGTTCTGCCCGGCGTTTTTCATGTGACCGCCAGAGCCATTGCCGGTCATGCGCTTTCTATTTTCGGCGATCATCAGGACGTGATGGCCGTTCGCCAGACCGGGTTTTGCCTGCTGTCGTCGGCCTCGGTTCAGGAGGTGATGGATCTGGCGCTGGTGGCCCATTTGTCCGCCATTGACGCGAGCGTTCCGCTTGTCCATTTTTTCGACGGATTCCGGACCTCCCATGAAATTCAGAAAATCGAAATCATCGACTATGACGACATGGCCAAACTCGTCAACCTTGAGGCTGTCGCCGCATTTCGCGCCAGGGCCGCAAACCCGGAAAGGCCTGAACTTCGGGGAACCGCGCAGAACCCGGATATCTATTTTCAGGGCATTGAAGCCGCCAATCCCTTTTGGCTCAAGGTTCCGGAAATCGTGGCCGCCAACATGGAAAAAGTCGGCCGGCTGACCGGTCGATCATACCGGCTCTTTGACTACGTCGGCGCACCGGACGCCACCCATGTGATTGTTTCCATGGGCTCTTCCTGCGAAACCATTGAAGAGGTTGTGCTTCATCTCAATGCAAAAGGGGAAAAACTCGGCCTGATCAAGGTCCGTTTATATCGGCCGTTTGTGGCTGAAAAGTTTTTTGCCGCCCTGCCTGAAACCGCAACGCGCATCGCCGTACTCGACCGGACCAAAGAGCGCGGGGCATTGGGCGACCCGTTGTATATGGACGTCTGCACGGCTTTTATGGAAAAGGGGAAGATGCCGCGGATCATCAACGGCCGCTACGGGCTGGGATCAAAAGAATTCACCCCCGGCATGGTCAAGGCGGTTTTCGACAACCTGAAAGCCGATGCGCCGAAAAATCACTTTACGGTCGGCATTACTGACGACGTGACCCACTCTTCCCTGGCGTTTGAAGAAGGTTTTGACGTCGCTGCAACCGGAACCGTTCAATGCAAATTCTGGGGACTGGGCGCGGATGGAACCGTCGGCGCCAACAAAAGCGCCATTAAAATCATCGGCGACAATACGGACATGTTCGCCCAGGCCTATTTTGCCTATGACTCAAAAAAGTCCGGGGGCATCACCGTCTCTCACCTGCGGTTCGGGACATCCCCCATAAAATCGCCCTATCAGATCGATGCGGCCGACTATGTGGCCTGCCATAAGGCCAATTATGTGGAGATCTATGACGTGCTTGCCGGCATCAAAACGGGCGGTACGTTTGTGTTAAACTCCAACTGGTCTTTGGAGGAAATGGAGGAAAAAATCCCCGCCTCCATGAAACGGGCCATCGCGGAGAAAAAAATCAGGTTTTACAATATCGACGCCGTTAAAATCGCAACTGAAATCGGCCTGGGCGGAAGAATCAACATGATCATGCAGACCGCCTTTTTCAAGCTGGCCAATGTCATCCCGGTTGATGACGCCATACGGCATCTGAAAGACCAGATCATGGGTATGTTCGGCAAAAAAGGCGATAAAATCATACAAATGAATTTTGCCGCCGTGGACAACACCCTGGAAAATCTCAAGGAAGTTGCCTATCCCGCATCCTGGGCCGCTGCCGGGCAGAGCAAAACGTCTTCCCTGGAAGAACCGGACTTTGTCAAAAACGTGGTCCGGCCGATTTTAAGCCAGAACGGCGACAAACTGCCGGTGAGCGCCTTTGCCCCGGACGGCATTTTCCCCGTGGCGACATCCAAATACGAAAAGCGCGGCGTGGCCATCGCCGTTCCGGAATGGATCATGGAAAACTGCATTCAATGCAACCAGTGCGCCATGGTCTGCCCGCATGCTGCGATCCGACCGGTTCTGCTGACCGATGAAGAGTTAAAAAATGCGCCGCAGGGTTTTGAAGCGAAAAAAGCCCAGGGCAAGGAACTTTCCGGACATCATTTCAGAATGCAGGTCAGCCCTTTGGATTGCATGGGGTGTGGAAACTGCGCGGATATTTGCCCGGCCAAAATTCCGGCCCTTGTCATGAAGCCCCTGGAATCACAGACAGCCCTCCAGGTCGCCAATCATGAATTTGGCGTTTCTCTGCCGGTAAAAGACGGTCTGATGACCCGGACTACCATAAAAGGAAGCCAGTTTTGCGAGCCGCTGCTGGAGTTGT
>CAYTSY010000053.1:0-12230 GCA_964440555.1 uncultured Desulfobacteraceae bacterium | reverse complement strand
GCGGGGAAACCCCCTATGCAAAACTGATTACCCAGCTTTTCGGCGAGCGCATGATCATCGGCAACGCCACCGGATGTACGTCCATCTGAGGCGGTTCAGCGCCTGCGATTCCCTATTGCGTCAACAAAGACGGTTTTGGGCCGACCTGGGGGAATTCATTGTTTGAAGACCCGGGCGAATTCACCTACGGCATGTTGGTGGCAACGCTGGCTCAACGCAAAAAACTTGCCGGGCTCATGGAACAGGCGATACAAACAAAAATTGATCCGGACCTAAAAGAGGCCATGACCGGATGGCTGGACAGCATGAAAGATGCCGCGGGATCACGCAAATACGGCGATCAGCTCAAATCGGCGCTGCCAAAACACAAGGGCAATGCCCTGCTGCAGCAGATTTCGGGCATGTCCGCACTTTTCACCAAAAAATCCTTCTGGGTATTTCTGGGTGACGGCGCGGCCTATGACATCGCTTACGGCGGCATCGACCATATTCTGGCTTCCGGCGAAGACATCAATGTTTTTGTATATGATACGGAAGTTTACTCGAACACCGGCGGGCAATCCTCCAAAGCCACGCCGACCGGGTCAGTTGCTAAATTTGCGGCTTCCGGAAAAAAGACAACCAAGAAAGACATGGGCCGGATGGCCATGACCTACGGGTATGTGTATGTGGCCAGCGTCGCCATGGGCGCCAATAAAAACCAGTTGGTCAAGGCCCTGGTGGAAGCGGAAAGCTATGACGGGCCTTCCCTGATACTGGGGTATGCGCCGTGCATCAACCACGGCATCAAAAAAGGCATGGGCAAATGCCAGGAAGAAGAGAAGCTCGCCGTCGCTTCGGGGTATTGGCCGTTGTACCGGTATAATCCCCTGCTGGCGGAAAAAGGCGAAAACCCCTTTGTTCTGGACTCCAAGCAGCCTGACGGAACGCTTCAGGAGTTTCTGTCCGGAGAGGTCAGGTTCGCTTCTCTGGAAAAAACGTTTCCGGAGGAGTCCAAAAAGCTTCGTATTCAAATCGAAAAGGAATACCACAACCGATACGAACTCTTACAGACCATGGCCGATCCTAAACGTGTCTGCAAGGAGGAATCTCCTGCGTAAGGTTTTCACTTGTGATGAACGTTTGCGACAAAAAGGCCCCCTTGATTTTTTCAGGAGGCTTTTTTGTCGCAACAAGCAACGTGATTTAATGATTTTCGGTTAAAAGGGATTGACACCCACATAAAAAAAATATTTTATGTTGCGCCCGTCAAAATCGGAAAGCGGGCAACGCTGAAAAGCACGTTCTAAATAAACGTCAGTTGCCACAAAAACACACCATTAAAACAAAGGGAGGTACGGCATTGGAAATGGACAATTTAACCTTCGGCATAACGGTCACCGTTGTCGGCATGGGGGGCACGATTTTTTCCCTGTGGGTCTTAAGCCTTCTCATCGATCTGATGAAAAAGATTTTCCCGTATAAAGATTCCGAAGAAAAGGGGGCAAGCTCATGATAGATGCATTTATATCGGCTCTTAACGGCCTGACGGTTGGTTTTGGCGCACTGACCATACAAAATGTGATCGTCATGTGTATCGCCGGCGTTCTGTTGTATCTGGGGATTAAGAAAGACTGTGAGCCGCTTTTGCTGGTTCCCATCGGATTCGGCGCTTTGCTGGTCAACATCCCCATTGCGAATCTGATGGGTGAAGGCGGCCTTTTGCGGCATTTTTACGAGGTCGGCGTCATGACCGAAGTCTTTCCCTGTCTGGTTTTTATCGGCATTGGCGCTATGACGGACTTTGGCCCGCTGCTCCAAAACCCGAGAATCATTTTACTGGGCGCTGCCGGGCAATTCGGCATTTTTATAACCCTGGCACTTGCCCTTCTTCTGGGTTTTACAAAAAACGAGGCTGTATCCAT
The DNA here is from genome assembly GCA_964440555.1 of uncultured Desulfobacteraceae bacterium. Taxonomy (GTDB): domain Bacteria; phylum Desulfobacterota; class Desulfobacteria; order Desulfobacterales; family UBA5616; genus CAYTSY01. The sequence continues at coordinate 10,326 of CAYTSY010000053.1, read as the reverse complement.
CGGCGTTATCGGGGCCTGCGACGGTCCGACAGCGATCTTTGTGACTTCCAAATACGCGAACCATTTGCTGGGTGCGGTTTCCGTCGCGGCATATTCCTACATGTCTCTGGTGCCCCTGATTCAGCCTCCCATCATGCGGATGCTCACCACGGAAAAAGAGCGTAAAATTGTTATGGAATATCCCAACAAATCCGTGTCGAAAACCGTTAAAATTCTTTTCCCCATCGTCGTCACCCTGGTCACCTGCATTGTGGCTCCCATGGGCACGCCGCTTATGGGTATGATCATGCTGGGCAACCTGATGAAAGAATCGGGCGTTGTCGCCCGCCTGACCAAGGCATCGGAAAACGAAATCGCCAATATCGTCACCCTGTTTCTGGGGCTTTCCATCGGGGCGACGATGGAAGGAGCTAAATTCCTTAACCCGCAAACCTTGCTGGTGCTTGCTTTAGGACTTACGGCGATTTGTCTGGATACCGTTACCGGGGTGCTTTTCGGCAAATTGATGTGCTTTCTTACAAAAGGAAAAGTCAACCCGCTTATCGGCGCAGCCGGCATTTCCGCCTATCCGATGGCGGCCAGGGTCGCGCAGACCGAAGGCAGAAAATACAACCCGAACAACTGGCTGCTCATGCATGCCATGGGTGCCAATACGGGCGGGCAGGTCGGTTCGGTTATGGCGGCCGCGATTATGCTTTCCGTTCTGGCCGGCATGGGCGTGATCTAAATAAACAGATGTTACAGAATCATGGATCGCTTTTTATAAACCACGTAGAGCACGAAGGGCACGAAGCTGAAAAAATTAGATGTTCTTATATCCCTTCGTGCTCTTCGTGTCCTCGCCCTATTGCTGCCCCATCGCCCCTTTCTTTTCCTGCGAACCCTCTTGCCAAAACCGGCATTTTTTGTTAAATTTACTTGCTTTTTTAACTGAATCTTCAGCTTGACAACATGATGGAGGGACCATGATTCGCGTCGAAAATCTGACCCGGCACTATAACGACATCTGTGCGGTCGACCATGTCAGTTTTGAAGTCAACAAAGGTGAAATTCTCGGCCTTCTGGGTCCAAACGGGGCAGGTAAAACCACCACCTTGCGGATGATGACCGGATTTCTGAAGCCTTCTTCCGGCAATATTTTTGTCAAGAATTTTTCCATCGACAAAAATCCGATTGAAATCAAGCAACAGATGGGGTATCTGCCGGAATCGGCCCCCCTGTACCACGACATGCTGGTTTACGATTATCTGGCCTTTGTGGCGGATATCCGGAAAATGGATAGAGCCGGGCGCGTTTCCCATATCCGGCGGATGGCCGATCTTTGCGCTTTAAATGAGGTTATGCACCAGCCCATCGGAGAGTTGTCCAAGGGGTACAAACAACGGGTGGGTCTGGCCCATGCCATGATGAATGACCCTGAAATTCTGGTTCTGGATGAGCCGACCTCCGGGCTTGATCCCAACCAGATCATTGAAATCCGGGACATCATCCGGCGCATCGGCAAGGAAAAAACGATTATCCTGTCCACCCATATTTTAAGCGAGGCCGAGGCGGCCTGCGACCGGATTATCATCATCCACCAGGGCAAAATTGCGGCGGACGACCGCACGGAAAACCTCAAACAGTCCGCCGGCAACGCCTCCTTTGTTCACATGACCTTGAGCGGGGCCTCTTTTGAGGACGTGAACCATCTTTTTTCAACTGTCCCGGGGGTGAAACAAACCGAAAAAATCGGGGAAAAGGACGGCCTTTTGACGGTTCGCTCGGCTTGCGGTACAAGCGAAGATCTCCGGGGCGCCTTATACCGGAAAATAAGAGAAACCGACTGGACTCTATTGGAATTCCAGCGAAAAGACAGAAGCCTGGAACACATATTCCGGGATCTCACAAAGGAGAATTAAATCATGCGACCGGCGCTTGATATTATGAAAAAAGAATTTAAATCATATTTCGTGACCCCGATTGCCTATATCGTGATTTCCATTTTTCTTCTGGTGACGGGCTGGTTCTTTTTTTCGGCCTTTTTTCTTTACAATCAGGCCAGTTTACGCGGTTTTTTTTCACTTCTCCCCTATAGCTTTGCTTTTGTGATACCCGCTGTTGCCATGCGGCTCTTTGCAGAAGAACTGGGGACCGGTTCCTATGAAATCCTTTTGAAGCTGCCCGTTTCTTTCCGGGATGTGATTCTGGGGAAGTTCTTCGCCGCGGTTGCCTTTATTGCCATCATGCTGATCCCCACGCTGTTATATCCCGTGACCATCTCTTTTATTGGGGATCTGGACTGGGGGCCGGTCCTGGGCGGAACCATCGGCGCATTATTTTTAGGCGCCGCCTTTGCCGCCATCAGCCTTTTTGCCTCCAGTCTGACCCGAAACCAGATCGTTGCCTACATCACCGGCATGACCCTTTGTTTTGCATTTGCCCTGATCGATAAAATGCTCTTTTTTCTTCCTTCCTCATGGGTAAGGGTCATTGAATACCTGGCTGCGGATTTTCATTTTCAAAATATCGCCAAAGGCGTCATCGATTCCCGGGATATCCTTTACTTTGTCAGCGTTGTATTCATAGCCCTTTACGGCACATCCATCGCGCTTCAGGAAAAAAATTAAGGAGACTTCCCATGGCAGCAAAACAAACCGAAAAAACGACCGGCAAACAAAACTCTGAAAAATACATTCGGTTTATTATCAGCATAACTGCCGTCGCGCTTTTGAATATGGCGGCATCCCATCTTTTTGTCCGGCTGGACTTAACCCAAAACCGGATCTACTCGCTTTCACAGGACAGCAAAAAGGTGGTCTCCACCCTGGGGGAACCGCTCACGGTCAAGGTTTTTTTTACCGGCAGCCTGCCTGCGCCCCACAACGGCACGGAGCAGTATCTCCACGACCTGCTGAAGGAATACGCCGTCTATGGAGGCCGGTATTTCAACTACCGGTTTTATAATGTAAGCGCCGAGGCAGGAAATTCGGATAACGATGCTCTTGAAAGCCAAAAACAAGCCGATGAATACGGTATTCCCCCGGTTCAGATCCGCCATATCGAAAAAGATGAAATCAAATTTAAAAAGGCTTACATGGGCATGGTCCTGATCCACGGGGATTTGATCGAAAGGATCCCCGCCATTACCGGAACCGATGGGCTGGAATACAAAATTACTTCCGCCATCCGGAAATTAAACAATAAGGTCAGCGCGCTTCTCCAGCTTAAGGAAAAAATCCAGATCCAGCTTTATCTGTCCTCTTCCCTTAATGCCGTAGCCCCGTATATCCAGTTGAAAGACATTGAAAAGACCCCCAAAATCATCGAAGAAGCGGTCGCGCATCTCAACGCCCGGTATTTCGGCAACCTGAGTTTTAAACACCTTGACCCGAGCACAACCCCCAATTTGATGGAAGAACTCAAAAAACATCATCTCCCCTATCTGAAATGGCCGGCAATCGACAAGGAATCCGTACCCGCGGGACAGGGAACCATGGGGCTTGTGATGCGCCACGGGGACAAATCCGTGTCTGTCCCCCTGATCAACGTGGCCCGGCTCCCTTTGATCGGAACGCAGTACAGCATGGTCCCCATGGACGGGATAGAAGAAATTATCGAGAACCAGATCGATTCCTTAATCGATATCAACGCGGACATCGGCTATCTGGTTTCCCATAACACACTGGCGTCCTCGCCCCGGCAGACGCCCAGTTCGGCCTTTCAGCAGGACCCGGACGACATTTCATTTTTCAGGAATCTGATTTCCCGAAATTATTCGCTTCGCGACGTGGATTTAAAGTCAGATTTGTTTCCTGATGGTTACAATTGCCTGATCATCGCACGGCCCCTGGAATCTTTTACTGAAGAAGACCTTTTCAAAATTGATCAGTTTTTAATGAAGGGGAAAAGTCTGGCGCTGTTTCTCGACCGGTTCATGGAAACGAACTCAGACCCCCAGCAGACATTTATGAACCAGGCGCCGACCCATACCCCTTTTTCTACGGGTCTGGAAAGGCTCCTGTCCCATTACGGAATTACTGTCCGGCCGTCTTTTGTCATGGATAAAAACTGCTTTAAGCAGCAGATACAAACCCGTTTTGGCGGCGGCGAACGTCCCATCTGGTTTGCCCCGATCATCCAGAACCAAAACATATCCCATGACCTGGATTTTATGAAAAATATCAAGGGACTGGTTATGTTGAAAGTCTCGCCCCTGGCCCTTGACGACGATAAACTGAAAAATAACGGCATTACAGCCCACCGGCTGTTCACCTCTTCAGGCCAGTCCTGGGAAACGGGAGAACCCGTCAACTTGAATCCCCTGATGATCCAGCCGCCCGTTTCAGATGAAAAATTCAAGAATTTTCCTCTGGCCTGCCTTCTGGAAGGGCGATTTGCCAGTTATTTTGCCGCCCGGCCGATTCCGGGGAAAAAGGCAAAAGCGGACGACAAGTCCAAAGACAACGGGAAAAAGCAAAAAGCATCAGCCGACGCATCTAAAATCACGGAGGAAGATGCTGTTATAAAAACAGGAAAACCCGGCAAAATTCTATTGATCGCCTCTTCCGAGCCTTTAAAAAACAGCCTGCTGGACGAAGAAGGACAAAGCGCCAACGCGACTTTTTTGTTGAATATTCTGGACGCCTTGAACGGCCGGGAACAAACCGCCGTGCTGCGGGCCAAGGAGCAGCAGCTCAACCCCCTGCGGGAAACCGGTTCCGCACTGAAAGCCTTTATCAAATTTTTCAACATCATCGGTCTTCCTGTGATGGTGGTCATGGCCGGGATGATTGTATGGTTTTTTAGGTATTCCCGGAAAAAGAAAATTCGGGAGATGTTTGTTAAGAAGCTGAAATGTGAAGTGTGAAAGGCACTATGGCATATGAAAAAACAATACATTTTTCTTTTGGCTGCGATTGCTGTTCTTTCGGCCTATCTGGCATTGAGGAGTCCGGATAACGTCAACTATGAACTGCCGGACCTGCCCGATGTTCGGAAAAAAGACATCACCGCCATCAAAATGGAAAAACAGGGCCATCGTCTGGTTTTGAAAAAGGACGGGGGCGCCTGGAAAACGGAGCCGGACAAATACGCGGCGTCTGATGACCAGGTAAACCGGATTCTGGATGCGATTGAGGCTTTTACCCTTACCGACATGGTCTCGCAAGCCAAATCCTATGACCGGTTTGATTTGACGGATAACAAGAAAATAACGGTCAGGATTTTTTCCGGGGATAAACTGAAACTCGCGTTTGACATGGGGGATATCGCGGGAACGCGTCAGCATACATTTGTCCGAATCGACGGAGATGACCGGGTTTATCACGCCCGGGGGAATTTAAAAGACCGGTTTACATCTGATATCGACGACGTCAGGGACAAAACGGTAATGATGTTTAATCCAAATGAAATCAGCGAAGTCCGGTTGGATCATTTGAAGGAATCGTTGACCTTTTCCCGGGTGCAGGTCCCTGAATCACCGGCCGGCGACGCCGCGCCCGGGGAAGGGGGGTCGGTTCAGGAAGAATCAAAACAGCGCGAAAAAGGCATTTCGTGGAAGAGAGCGGACGGGCAACCCGTCGACGAGGCTGCCCTGGAACGGTTGTTGTCGACGGTTACCGAATTAAAATGCCAGAAATACATTTACGACCGGAAAAAAGACGCTTTCTCCGATCCCCAATATGTGATCACCTTCACCGGCGCCCGGACATATTCCCTGTTTTTCTTCCCGAAAGAAAAAGAAAAACAGGATGGACTTCCGGTTGTTTCGTCTGAAAACAGCTCCCCTTTTATACTGAGTCAATGGAAAGCCGATGAGATCATCACCGGCATCGAAGCGATGATGAAAACGCCAAAAACCGATCTTATGTAAAACCATCAAGGAGGAACATTATGCCCGGAACCATTCGTTTTTTAGGACATGCGTTTGTGGAGTTTACAACCAGTGACGGCAAGGTTGTTCTGTTCGATCCCTGGACCAAAGATGCGGGAAATCCTTCATGCCCGGTGTCATCGGATGAAATCAAAAAAGCGGATCTGGTGCTGGTCAGCCATGATCATTTCGACCATTTGGGCTCGGCAACGGCCATCTGCAAAAACACCGGCGCCTTTTTGGGCGGGCCGGCCCAGACCATGGGCCGCCTGGTCAGCGAAGGGTTTGATGCCGGGAAAGTGGTCAACTTCGGCATGGGGTATATGCCGGGCGGCGGGGTTTCCTTTGACTGGATTCAGGTAATCGCGATACCGGCCTTTCATGCGTCCGATACCGCCTGCGCCATCGGAAATATCGTAAAAGCGGCGGATGGAACCACGGTGTACCACGCCGGCGACACGGGCCTGTTCGGCGACATGACGCTTTTTGGCCGTTTGTATCCCATGGATGTGGCCTTGTTGCCCATCGGCGGCGTATTTACCATGGACGCCTACCAGGCAAGCGAGGCGGTTAAGATGATTCATCCCAGGCTGGTCGTGCCGATTCATTACGCATCGTTTCCCATCATTGCCCAGACAGCCGGGGATTTCATCGCCCAATGCGCCCAAAAGGCGCCGGGTGTGGTTATAAAGGCTCTGGGGCCGGGTGAAAAGGTGGCGTTTTAATTGATTGCGGGCAGATAGAATTGACAGGGCCGTAAAAGGCCGGTCTTCACCACGAAGAACACGAAAGAGCATAAGAATATATAATAATTTCAGCTTCGTGTACTTCGTGGTTTATAAAAATATCTGCTTAAAAGGGTATGTCGTCATCCGGCTGTTCCGAATAGGAAGGTCCGGAACTCGGGGTGAAGTCGTGATCCTGGCCGCTGTTGGCCTTCCCGGTTGAAGGCCGGCTGACGGGTGGGGCATCGCCCCGGCTTCCCAGCATGACCATATTGCTGGCAACAATTTCAGTTGTCGTGCGCTTGTTGCCGTCCTTGTCATCCCACTCCCGGGTTTGGATCCGGCCTTCAATATATATTTGCTTTCCCTTGGTTAAATATTGACCGCATATCTCGCCAAGTTTTCCGAAAGCGACGATCCGATGCCATTCGGTTCGCATTTCATCCTTCCACTTTTCGCTTGTGGCGAGGGAAAAATTCGCCACAGCCATGCCATCCGCGGTATAGCGTATTTCAGGGTCTTTCCCCAGATTGCCGATTAACATTGCCTTATTCAAACTCGCCATGGATTGCCTCCTCTTAGCCTATGGGTTTTGCAGATAAACAGGGGATCAGGTATATTTATCGATTGAATCAAAACATCTGGAAAATACAGAAAACCAAGTCAAATGTCAACCGGATCAAAAAAACAATATCCATTTGTGGGACAGCACTCCAGGGAAGCCCATTTGATTTACAGACCCGCCCGGAAAAAACATTGGAGAAAAAGTGAATTATGGTGTTGACGGCGGGTTTTTTTTCTTTTAAATGGACATATATTCACGCAATATCGGAAACAGGCGTAATTCCTTCAACGATAACCCCTGTACATTTGAATAAATCCAGATTTATCCCTTTTTAAAAAGGCCATTGCCGGTCTGTTTGTTAAAGGAACAAAAGATGTACACAGTCATGATTCGAGTGGGCAACACACGAAAAATTAAAAGAGAAGTGTTTGAAGACCCCATCCAGGCCCAGGAATATTTCGATAAGCTGTGCGAGCGACGGACAGACTACCCGGCAACCGTTGTGTTGGCGGAAAGGATTCTGGTCAGAAAACGCTTTCGCATCGATAAGGAATGGGAAGGGGATCGCTTTGTCACCAATGAAGAACTTTAGCGCTTAGGAGCGATGTTTTGGCCGATGAGGCCAAACAGCTCCCATGCTTTTTTCAATAAATCTGTTATTGCAATGAAACCGGAGGATAAAATTAATGGAAGCCACTTCAGCCATTCATAATTGGCGCAGTATTCGCAAATACAAAAAAGAACCGGTGTCTGAGGAGTCCTTAAAAAAAGTGCTGGAGGCGGGACGGCGGGCCCCTTCCTGGGAGAATGTCCAGCCCTGGCATTTTATTGTGATCGAAGACCCGGCCGTCAAACAAAAGCTGTCCCAACTCTCTATGGGGCAGCCGCATGTAATGAGTGCACCCGTGGTCATCGGCGTCTGCGGGGATCTATCCGCCTGGGACAAGCCCAAAAACAGGGCTGCACTGGTGGAATTGATGCAGGCCGGCGTTATACCGGTAACGGAGGATATCATCGACGGATTTATGTTGCAAAACCCGGTGTTTTGCGTGGCCGAGCACGGCCCGTCCATTATTCTAAGCCGGACTTTCGAGCAACTCGGCATCGCCTACGGATTTATGGCGGTTGAAGCCGTGAATCAGGGTCTGGGCATGTGCATGGTCGGGGCCATGGGAAACGAGGTGACCAAGGGAATGGAAGATCTCTACAAAGAAGTCCGGTCCCTCCTGAATTTGCCCGACCATATGTATCTGCTCACGCTTCTGACGATCGGTGTTCCTGACGAAACCCCGAGGGAAAGGCCTCGCAAGGATTTTGATAGGATTATATCGCGGGGCAAAGTGGGGCAGAAGTTTTAAATTGGGAGTTGATGGTTCGTTTATCTTTTCCAACGAAAACTCCAAAACCCGTCACTCCGGCGGACGCCGGAGTGACGGGTTTTGGTTTTAAGATGGCCCGGATTTAACACTTTCCGCCAAGCCGCGTTAAGCTCGCCTGCCGGAAAGAGAAGACTTCCTGTCATGCCCCGGCAACCTTCTTGATCCGGGCTGCCGCTTCTTTGGCTTCGTTCATAATTTTTACAACCAGGTCTTTTACGGTTAAGGTCTCTTTGGTTCTGCCGATCACCTGGCCGCAGGGAAAAACAGCATCATCGCCGCCATCCACCCAGGCGGTCGCAGCTTTCTGACTGGTAATATACGGCAGCAATTCCTCCAGGGACGCGCCTTTGTTTTCCAATTCCTCAATCTTTTTGGCCCACTCGTTTTTATACACGCGAATCGGGCTTCCGATGGATTTCTGAATGATCATGGTGTCCGTCATTTCCGCCGCAATAATCTTGTCTTTAATCGACTGATGAACGCCGCATTCAACGGTGTTGAGAAAACGGCTGCCCATGATGACGGCTTCCGCTCCCATGGCCAGACCCGCCACGAGAGTTCTTCCGTCACAGAATCCGCCTCCGGCCACCAGGGGGTTCTTTATCTGACTGGCCGCTTCCGGGATCAACACCAGGGTGCTGACATCTTCCATGCCGGGGTGGCCGCCGCATTCGGCCCCGACCAAGGCGACAAGATCCACGCCGAGCGCGTCAACCTTGACCGCGTCCCTGATTCTGGCGCATTTATGCATATGAATCGCGCCCATTCCCCTGATTTTTCCCAGATGGGCCTGGGGGCTTCTTCCCGCCGTCTCGATAATTTTGGCTTTCTGTTTGGTCAAAATATCCAATGTCACATCAACCGTGCGGGCATCATGGCCCGGAAACAGGGAAACATTGATGCCATAGGGTTTGTCCGTTAAATCGCGAAGCTTTGAAAGCGCTTCGACCAGACTTTTTTCATCCGGGTACATGGCGGACGCCAGACACGTAAAAATGCCGGCGTTGGCGCATGCCGCAACAAAATTTGCATTGCTCAAATTCATCATGGTGCCGCATTGAATGGGATGATCTACTCCCAGCAATTCCGTAAAACGGGTTTTAAACATTTCTGCCTCCTTAATAATGGGTTTGAATTCAATCTCTAATTCCAAGCACAAATCATGCCGTGCAGGCGAATTTAAATTATATTATGTTATTCCAACATAATAAGCGAATAGGCCATATTTTCTTTAAAGAGCGCAATACGTAATCTGGTAAATTACACAGAAAAACTGGTTTATTCGTCAGTTTTCTGGTAATCTGAAAAATAATACAGTTTTCTCTCCTGAAAGATGTGCTTCACTTATAAAGGATAACCGATGATGGACGACAATCAGTTTTTCAGGGAAGCCACCCTGCGGATCTGCGGAAATCTGGAAATCGACAAGGCATTGCAGGACTGCCTTTTTTTCATCCGGGCCTTTCTTCCCGCGGATCTCATGGCGTTTATCATTTATATACCGGACCAGGAAGTTTTTGAGACCATCGCGGTTGCCCGGCTGTCCGGAAGCGATGCCGTGCCGATCAAAATTCCGGTCCCCGTGGAAAATCGGGAACATCTGAAGACGGATTTCACTACGCCCCGGATCACGACGGTGGACGCCATTGCTACGCCGTCTTCCATTTCAGGTTTCTACAAAGAGATGGGGTTCCCGCGAGGAGAAGGCATTGTCATGGAAATGGCGTTGGCCGGCAGAAAAATGGGCGCCTTGATCATCATCAACGAAAAAGCCCAAAAATATTCACCGGAACACCGGCGGCT
>CAYTSY010000052.1:0-20227 GCA_964440555.1 uncultured Desulfobacteraceae bacterium | reverse complement strand
AAGCACGCCGCCAGCGTTCATTCTGAGCCAGGATCAAACTCTCCAATTGAACTTATAATCGCTCTTTTTATAGAGCAAGTTTTTAGAGACCTAACTCACAAGCTACTACTATTTAGTTTTCAAAGATCAAACCTGTTAAATTTTTTAACAGAATTTTTTTAATCTTTTTGGTCCGTCAGAGCCTTGCTTTATATTCTTTTTCAGCAGGCCTTGTCAACCTTTTTTTTATCTTTTTTTCGCTTTCTTTTTTCAAAGAGGCGAATTTTATTTTTTAACAAATTTCGTTTTTACTGTCAAGCTTTTTTTATTTCATTTTGGATTTTTTACCGCTCAGGTTTTATCCAAAAGGTGTTGGGCTATTTACATGGTGTTTTGGCTTTGGTCAAGGGTTTTTTTGTTTTTTATTTTAATTTTATGATACTTCTTTTTGCCGGATCTTAACAAAATTTCCATCCCTTTGATATCCTTACAAGTAATCAGTCTATCAAAGGTTTCAATCCTTTCTCCGTTAAGATAAGCGCCGCCCTGATGGATAAGCCTTCTCGCGGCCCCGCTGGTTTCGGACAATCCGACCATATGGAACAACTTAAAGGCCGGAATGCCTGCCTGCAGTTCTTCAAGGCTTATGAAGGTTTGAGGAGCTGATGCATTATCAATATTCGACAGCTCCCTTGGGATACTGCTTGACGGCAAAATATGGCCCGACACCATCCTGGATCCAAACATGTTGATCGCAGACTGCCAGGCCTTTATCGCCTCCTCTTCGCCATGAACCAATCGCGTTGTTTCATACGCCAGAACCGCTTTTGCGGCATTTATATCCACGCCGCTCAGGTTTTTAACCTCTCGGATCTCTTCCATTGGCAAAAACGTATACAAAGATAAAAACCGGTATACGTCCTTATCATCCGTGTTTATCCAATATTGGAAATATTCATAGGGTGATGTTCTAATGGGGTCCAGCCACACCGCCCCATCGGCGGTCTTCCCCATTTTTGCGCCGCTGCTTGTGGTAATCAGTGGAAAAGTTATGCCGAAGGCAGCTTCTTTTTTCACCCGCCTTATCAATTCAATGCCGGCAACGATGTTTCCCCACTGGTCACTTCCCCCCATTTGCAGCTTACACCCGAATCTATCATGGAGAACCAAGAAATCATAAGCCTGCAACAGCATATAATTAAACTCAATAAAACTTAACCCTTCGTCGGAATCCATTCTCAATTTACAGCTTTCAGCCTTGATCATTCGATTGACACTGAAATGGCGCCCAATATCCCTCAGAAATGGAATGTATTTTAATTCGCTTAACCAATCGGCATTATTAACCAGCATCGCCTCGTCGTTGTTAAAATTGATAAACCTGGAAAGCTGTTTTTTGATCGCAACAGCGTTTTCGTTCACCATATCATGGGTAAGGAGCTTTCTCATTTCCGTTTTCCCGCTTGGATCACCCACTAACCCGGTTCCACCACCAACCAACGCAATCGGTCGATGCCCCTGCCGCTGCATATGGGCCAGAGACATTATAGGTACCAGACTTCCGGCATGCAGGCTTGACGCTGTGGGGTCAAAACCGATATAACAGGAGGCAGGCCCTTCAGACAGATAGTCATTGAGTTCTTCTTCGTGGGTTTTCTGTTCAATAAAGCCGCGTTCCTGCAAGGTATCAATAATTTGCGCCATCTAATTTTCCTCTTATTTTCATTTACTTATTCGCATACTCAACCGCGCGTGTCTCACGTATAACCGTTACCTTAATCTGCCCCGGAAACGTTAATGACTCTTCGATTTTCTTTACAATATCGCGGCTGAGAAGCGTCGCATTCTCATCACTGATTTTGTCGCTTTCAACGATTACTCTTAATTCTCTACCGGCTTGAATTGCATAGGTATTCGATACCCCTTCAAATGAATTTGCTATATTTTCAAGGTCTTCAAGCCTTTTAATATAGCTCTCAAGCATTTCTTTGCGCGCGCCGGGCCTGGCGCCCGATAACCCATCTGCAGCCTGCACTAACAATGCATAGACTGTATTGGGAGGCACATCTTCATGGTGGGCTGCAATTGCATGAACCACTTTAGGTGATTCCCCATGTTTTTTAGCCAGCCGCGAGCCTATCAGTGCGTGAGGCCCTTCCACTTCATGATCTACGGCTTTTCCCAAGTCATGCAATAACCCCATCCTTTTGGCCAATTTCTGGTTAAGCCCCAATTCAGCGGCCATGATGCCGCATAAAAAGCCTACTTCAACGGAATGCTGCAAAACATTTTGAGCATAACTTGTCCGGAATTTTAACCGCCCTAAAAACTGTATCAACTCAGGGTTGATGCCATGAACCCCCAAATCAAAAGCGGCTTGTTCCCCTGCCTCTTTTATCGCCTTATCAACCTCAATCTCAACTTTTTTCACAACATCTTCGATTCGTGCCGGATGGATCCTGCCGTCAGAAATAAGCCTGGCCAGTGAAAGTCGGGCAACTTCCCTTCTAACCGGATTAAATCCGGAAAGAATAACCGCTTCAGGGGTGTCGTCAATAATCAGATCAATGCCGGTCGCGGCTTCAAGGGCCCTGATATTTCGTCCTTCTCTGCCTATGATTCGGCCTTTCATTTCATCATTAGGCAATTGAACGACAGAAACCACGCGTTCTGAAATAAATTCGGATGAATATCTCTGAATAGCGGTAGCCATGATGCTCTTTGCCTTTTTTTCAGACTCTTCCCGAGCCTCATTCTCAACCCGTTTGATCATTTTTGCGCCTTCATATCTGACTTCATTCTCCAAAGCCCGCATCAGCAAATCTTTGGCCTGATCGGAAGTCAATCCGGATATTTTCTCCATTTGGCGCCGCTCTTCTTCAATCAGATCTTTGTATATTTTTTCATTGTTGTTTACATCCTCTTCCTTTTTCGCCAGGATTTTGTCTTTTTTGGATAAATCTTTAAATTTTTGTTCATACTCTTCTATTTTTAAATCAATGTGTTCTTCTTTCTGCATCAACCGCTTTTCTTTTTTCTTCAGTTCACTGCGGGTTTCCTTGGATTCCGCTTCAAACTCGGTTTTCATTTTAAAGAGTCTGTCTTTTGCATCAAGGTCGGCTTCTTTTAAAATAGCATCAGCTTTTTTTTGTGCCTCATTTAGTTTTTTAGAGGCCTCATTTTCAGCGTTATTGATTCTGTTGGATAGTCGCCTGATTTTTACCCAATAAGAAACGACCCAACCCATTCCAAAACAAACCACTGCAATTAATATGTAGTATGCCATTTTCATTCGTTATCTCTCCTAACCGACTGTTATTCATTGGATTTAACAAAATCCATTAAAAGGTTTCCAACACCCCGTCTTTAGGTCCCGCCATCGCTTTGAACAAATCTCTGTGCACCTGCTGTGGGTGATTTACCTTTGTTCAGTATAATCAGCAATTCAGGAATTTACGCCGCCCCGGAAGAAAATGAGATAGTTTCTGGGAAAGGCTTTTTCGGAAGGAATAGGCAATCAAGGCTTGGGGGTATCATCATTGCCCCTTTAGGCACAAAAACGCTTTTTTAATCCATACAGAAGGGTGACCCCTACCATTATGCCGTGCCGTAAGGCCTTTGAACCAGTAAAACAAGGTGGGCGCCTTGTAGCTTCTTTAGGCTTTTCTGTACTCGCAGAACCTGCTCACCAAAACCAGTGAAAGCTCCCTTTTTTCTTGGCGTTGGGTCAAAGGATTTCTTTCAACCACGAACACGGTAGGGGTCGCAAGACCATCGCTTTAGGAACAAAAGTTACTTAAACATGAAACCATTCAATAATGGAGACTCAATACATTCAAAGATTCTCTGATAAAGGGGAACAGTGGAAACCTTTTATAAAACCACATCCAAACCTTCGTCAATTGTGCGCAACAGGTGATTTGACCGTTCTGCCAGTTTTCGCAAGAACTCTGCCTGTTTTGATTTTAATTCGTTGTTTTCTTTAGCAAAGTTCAAAGCTGCGAGGATCATGACGGTGAGTTTGGTTAACTCGGATGACTGTCTGGATTCACCGTCTTGAATCCTATCAACTTCTCTTACAAGCGAATCGGCAACCGCCTCCGCAAAGGCCACTTCCGATTCGGTCTTAAATGTGTACGTTTGCCCAAAAAGTTCTATGGTAATAAGGTTTTCCACCAGCGATTCAAGTAACCCTTCAAGATGCTGATTTTAGGGACCCCAGGACACTAACCACCAACGACATCTGTTAATTTCCCAAGAAGAAGGTCGATCCTGGATCGAACCAATTCCCTTTCACGGCGATAATTGTCTTCGGCCTCTGCCTTGCTTTGAAGTTCTTCTTCCAGCCTTTCGATTTTATTTTTTAGTTCAAAATTCGATGTTTCAAATGACTTACAGGCTTTTATCAAATGATCGACTTTTTGTTCCAGATCTTCAAATTGTTTAAAAATAATTTCGTTTTCCAATCTGCCACCTCATTTTTAATTATTATAATCCTTCAGTACGATCGATGTCAAGTTGTTTATTTTTAACGATCTTTGCATTAATATATCAGAGCCTCAACGGCTAAAATTCTTTCTTCTCCGGGATGCAAACAAAAAAGGCAGACCCTAAAAAGAATCTGCCTTTTTTGTTTGCATGCTTGGGAATTTCTTTTTAGAAAACTCCATCCCCTTAAATAGGATCAAGAAGATCGTCTTGTTTCAGCCAATCTCAACCGATGTATCGCCCTCTCAAGAGCTGCTTTGGCGCGTATAAAATCCATATTCTGTTTCGCAGCCTGCTCTTCCAGCCGCTTTCGTGCACGTTCAAGTGCGCTCTTGGCTCTTTCAAGATCGATGTCGCGTCTTCGTTCAGCCGATTCGGCGAGGACAGTCACCTTGTCGGGCAAAGCCTCGGCGAATCCACCGCTGACGAATATGCATCTTTCCGAACCGTTGACATCCGTGTATCGGATGGTTCCCAGCTTCAAGGTTGTCATGAAAGGGGTATGGCCGATCAAAATGCCAAACTCACCCATCGTTCCAGGCGCTACAACGCTCTGAACACTCTCATCGACAACAACTTTTTCCGGAGTAACGACCTGCAACCTGATATTTCCAGCCATGATTCGACCTCATCTATTTATTCAACCGCAGCCATTTCTTTGGCTCTTTCTATGGCTTCTTCAATTCCGCCAACCATATAAAAAGCCTGCTCCGGAATATCATCATGTTTGCCTTCGCAAATTTCCCTGAAGGCCCTAACAGTATCTTCAATTTTTACGTACTTCCCGGGTTTGTTGGTAAACGCTTCGGCAACATGGAACGGCTGAGACAAGAAGCGCTGAATTCTGCGGGCACGCGCAACGGTCAGTTTATCTTCATCAGCCAGTTCATCAATGCCCAGAATCGCAATAATATCCTGCAATTCCTTATATTTTTGAAGGATCTGCTGAACCTGGCGAGCCACGCGGTAATGCTCTTCACCAATATAGGCGGCGTCCAAGATTCTTGAGGTCGAATCAAGCGGATCAACAGCGGGATATATTCCAAGCTCAACAATCTGCCGGGACAAAACAACCGTACCGTCCAAATGGGCAAAAGTTGTTGCAGGTGCGGGGTCTGTCAAATCATCTGCCGGTACATACACGCATTGTACAGCAGTGATTGACCCCTTATCGGTTGACGTAATTCGTTCCTGCAACTCGCCTAAGTCCACCGCTAGTGTCGGTTGATATCCGACAGCGGACGGCATGCGTCCGAGCAATGCTGAAACCTCTGACCCGGCTTGCGTAAACCGAAAAATATTATCGATAAAGATCAACACGTCCTGGCCTTCAACGTCTCTGAAATATTCCGCCGCTGTCAGTGCCGATAAAGCAACGCGTGCCCGTGCTCCGGGGGGTTCGGTCATCTGGCCATAAATCAGAGCGGCCTTGGGAAGAACTCCGGAGTCTTTCATTTCATGATACAAATCATTCCCTTCACGGGTTCGCTCCCCAACACCGGCAAAAACAGATATGCCTCCGTGCTGCATGGCGATATTATGAACCATTTCCATCATAATAACGGTTTTCCCCACACCGGCGCCGCCAAACATTCCCATTTTGCCGCCCCGTGGAAACGGAACCAGCAGATCGATAACCTTAACGCCGGTTTCCAAGACCCGTACGGTGGTGTCTTGCTCGGTAAATTTTGGGGCTGCCCGATGGATCGGCATCATTTTTTCATTGCTGACAGGTCCAAGACCATCCACAGGCCTGCCCACGACATTGAGTACCCGACCCAGGCCGGCCGCACCTACCGGCATCATAATCTGATTGCCCGTATCCTTAACCTTTTGCCCCCTGGTCAGACCATCTGTAATATCCATTGCGATGGTTCGCACAACATTATCACCCAGATGTTGGGCTACTTCAACCACGAGATTATCCGGCTGGTCATTAATGGCCGGATTCGAAATTAAAAGCGCCGTATAAATGGTTGGAAGATTTCCCTGCGCGAATTCGACGTCAACCACAGGCCCCATGACCTGCGTAATTGTACCTATATTTTCTCCCATTTATAACCTCCTGTATATAAGGTTTTATTTTTATTATCCCTTGAGAGCTTCAGCCCCGCCGACGATATCCATCAATTCCGCGGTAATGGCGGACTGCCGCGCTTTGTTGTAAGCCAAAGTCAAACTATCAAGCATGTCATTGCATGCCTTGGTTGCGTTGTCCATTGCCGTCATTCGTGCCGCATGTTCGCTGGTTGAAGTTTCAAGCAATGCGCTGTATAATTGAACATATATATTTCTGGGCAGCAATTCCCCCAACAATTCGTCCGCAGACGGCTCGCATATATGTTCCGCCAGGTAAACGGATGTTTTCTGCTCAGGTGCCTCTTCTGTAACTTCTATAGGCGGTATAGGCAAAATTTGTTTAACAGTCGGAACCTGACGTCCCATGCTTAAAAACTGAGCATAAATGACATGCACCTCGTCATAGATTCCATCCAGAAACCCGTCAATTAATTTACGGCCTGCATTAAGAGCAACATTAAATCCGAATTTTGTCCCCACTACGCCGACATATTGATCCGCAATCAACAAATTGCTTTTCCGGGTCCAATCGCGCCCTTTTTTCCCGAAATTCGTGAATGAAAAAGAAACCCCCACTTCGGACTTTTTTTCCATAAATTTACTTGCAGCATCAATCAGGTTAACGTTAAATCCCCCGCAAAGCCCCCGGTCGGAGGTGCACAACACGATATGGATATTATTGACAGCAGTACGGGGAACAAGCAACGGGCTGGCTTCGGCGCCGGCTTTCTCAGCCAGGCTGCCGAGGACTTCGGCGAATTTTTCGGCATAGGGGCGAAACATATTCATGTTGGTCTGTGCGCCCCGCAGCCGCGAAGTCGCGACCATATTCATCGCCTTGGTGATCTGTTTCGTCTTTTTTACAGCGCCGATCTTATTTTTGACATCTTTTAAACTTGGCATACAATTCCGTCCTTATCCAATAAACCTGAGAGGGCAATAAGTACGATAAACGATTTACAGCCCAATCTCATCGTGTTTATTTTATGGTATCCTTGAATTCCTCGCCGTATGCTTCCAAAGCTTCTCTCATGATTTTGTCAAGTTCCTCTGAAATCATTTTCTTTTCACGGATTTCGGAAAAAATCTGAGGATACCGCTCTTCGATAAAAGGATAGAGGCCGGCTTCGTATTTTGTAACAAAATTTGCCGGATACTTATCTAAATACCCCTTGGTGCCGGCGAACAGTATAACAACCTGTTTTTCCAGAGTCAGCGGCATGTATTGGGGCTGCTTCAAAACCTGCACCAATCGCTCCCCCCGGATGAGCTGCCGTTGCGTGGCCGCATCCAAATCGCTGCCGAAAGCGGCAAACGCCTCAAGCTCACGATACTGGGCCAGTTCCATCCGCAAGTTGCCGGCGACCTGCTTCATGGCTTTTACCTGTGCCGCCCCCCCAACGCGGGAAACCGAAAGACCGACGTTGATCGCAGGGCGCAGAACGGCAAAAAACAACCCGGGCTCAAGATAAATCTGTCCATCGGTAATTGAAATAACGTTGGTCGGAATATAGGCGGAAACGTCACCGGCCTGCGTTTCAATAATCGGAAGCGCGGTGAGAGACCCTGCTCCCAACTGGTCATTAAGTTTTGAGGCCCGCTCAAGAAGTCTGGAGTGGTTGTAGAAAATATCTCCCGGGAAAGCTTCACGTCCCGGCGGACGACGCAAAAGCAATGAAACCTGGCGATAGGCCACTGCCTGCTTGGACAGGTCGTCATACACAATCAGGGCATGCTGGCCTTTATCACGAAAATACTCGCCCATCGCACAGCCTGCATATGGCGCTATATACTGAAGGGTTGCAGGATCACTGGCACATGCGGATACAACGGTGGTGTATTCCATGGCGCCATGTTTTTCCAAAACGGCAACCACCTGGGCAACAGTTGATTTTTTTTGCCCGCATGCCACGTAAATACAATAAACGTCCTGGCCCTTCTGGTTTAAAATGGCATCAACGGCAACCGCTGTTTTGCCGATCTGACGGTCGCCGATAATCAGCTCCCGCTGACCGCGGCCGACCGGCGTCATGGCATCCACCGCTTTTAAGCCGGTATACATGGGTTCATGGACGCTTTTTCTGGCAATAACGCCGGGAGCGACCATTTCCACATATCGGGTTTCTTTGGCGTCGATAGGCCCTTTCCCGTCAATAGGTTCTCCCACCGCCGACACAACGCGCCCCAGCACCGCTTCTCCGACCGGCACTTGGGCAATACGGCCGGTACGCTTGACCATATCCCCTTCTTTAATGTGGATATCTTCACCCATAATCGCAACGCCGACGTTGTCCTCTTCAAGGTTCAACGCCAGTCCGAGTATTCCACCGGAGAATTCCACGAGCTCGAGTGCCATGGCTTTTTCCAAACCGTAAACCCTGGCGATACCGTCGCCCACCGACAAGACCACGCCGGTCTCACTGAGTTCGACCTTCTTGTCGTAATCCTTAATCTGTTCTTTGATAATTTGACTTATTTCTTCGGCTCTTAGTTCCATTAGACACTTTCACCCCTTTTTAAAGATTCCCTCATATTGAGTAATTGTGTTTTTATACTCCCATCCAAAACAAGATCCCCAATTTGAGTTACTATTCCGCCAATTAAACTGGGATCCTGTTTGACATCCAGTTTTACGTCTTTTTGCGTCATTTTCGACAAAGAAATTCGAATTTTTTCTATTGTCCCGTCTGGAAGCTGAATTGCCGAGGTCAGGGTGGCTTTGGCAACTCCCTTCAGCTCATCTGCCATTTTCTGGTAAAACTCATTGACGTTAACTAAAAAACCGAATCTCCCCTTATCAAAAAGAAGAAGGAGGAAAGATTTCATCACAATGGACAATCCGATTTTTTCCATAACGGCTTTTAGTACGTTTTTCCGGGCGGCAGACTCGTATAGCGGGTTACTGATCACGCGCGCCAGGTCTTTTTCCCGCTCGATGAAATTACTCACCCCTACAAGTTCGGCCCCATAGGCTTCCGCCCGACCATCCTCTTGCCCGATTAACAGAAGCGCCTTGGCATACCGCCGTGCTATTACCAAATTTTTCACTTATGCCACCACCTTCTCTAAATATTCATCCACCAGCTTGTCCTGGTCATCAGGTGTAATTTTTTCCATAACCATTTTTTCAGCCTGGATAAGCGCCTTATCAATAATTTCCGCTTGAAGCTGGAACTTGGCCTGCTTGAATTCGTGTTCTATATTTCTTCGCGCTTTTTCCTCAAGTTTACCGGCAGACGCTTCAGCCTCTTTGAGGATTCTAACTTTCGCCTCATTGCCCTGCCGGACGTATTCTTCAACAATTCTACCGGCTTCTTTTTCCAGAAGCGCCAGTTTTTGAGTATATCCGGCAAGCGCCTCTTCAGCCGCCTGTTTTTTTTCTTCCAGGTCGGCCAATTGTTCTTTTATACCTTTAATTCTGGAACTCAATGCCTGCGAGACGGGTTTTTTCAATATAAGAAAAAGCCCCACCGCCAGAATAGCAAAATTAACTACCCGATAGGTGTCTGTCGCCACCCATCCTTTTGCGCCATGACTCTCACCATGGGGTTGCGCTTCTTCCGATCCCGCTGCAGGCCCAGACCAAAAAGCGATCAATCCGGCAAAAACAAAGGCGATAACCAGCAGATTTTTAATCGCGTATTTTGGGTTGACGCCAGGATTTCTCATTAAACGACCCTCCCCAATATTTTCTGCCCGATTGCATTCACAAAACTATCCATTTCCTTCTGCAAAGAGGCTCTAACGTCATCAACATCCCGTGCAATTTTTTCGCGGATTTCGTTAAGGTCTTCAGAGGCCTTTTTATTAATTCTGGCAATAATCGCTTTCTCTTCTTCAGAGGCGGCTTGAATCAACGCGTCCTTAAGTCCCACCCCCTTCGCTCTTGCCTCTTTCATGCCTGATGCCCATGTGCTTTCTTTTTCTTTTGCATCCTCATAACAATCGTCGACACTCTTCTGAAGCTCATCCGATTTTTGTTTTCTTTTCAAGAGGATATTGCGAACAGGCTTATACAGAATGACATTCAGTGCCCAAATTAAAAAAACAAAATTCACAATTTGAATAAAAACAGATGCGTCCGGCAGCACGGTAATTCCGCCAGATGCGGCGCCGGCAGTTTGGATATAAGCGCCTGAAACAATTGCCGGTGCGAAAAACGCGCTCCGCCATAAAACCGAAACTCTCATTTGAACTCCTCCGTACCCGTTATGAAAGGATTCCATGGTCTATTTAACTTCATAGAAATTCGGACTATTACATTACAGAAAAAGTCTTGTCAAAGATTTTTTTTAATTTTTCAAAGAGCCTTTTTCCCAATCGGCTTGCCGGCTTTATGGCAGTCTTTTTATGCCGGTGTGACAAATCGCCGCATACTGATATTGAGGAGCAAGCCGACGCAAATCATTTTCATAACCAACGATGAGCCGCCATAGCTGATAAACGGAAGCGGAACCCCGACAACCGGCATCAGCCCCATAATCATTCCGGTATTAATAAATATTTCCCAAAAAATGATTGTGGTAATGCCGAAGGAAAGAAAAATCCCAAATGGTTCCCGACAGGAATGGGCAATGCTTAAACCGATAACCACGAGCAGCAGAAAAAGAAGCAGTACGATTCCGCTTCCTAAAAATCCCCATTCTTCAGACAGAACGCAAAAGATAAAGTCCGTATGCTGCTCAGGTAAAAATGACAACGCATTTTGAGTGCCCTGAAGAAACCCTTTCCCGGCAACCATCCCGGATCCTATGGCAATTTTTGACTGAATGATATGGTAGCCGGCGCCCAGCGGATCACGAAAAAAAAAAAAAAAAGTCAGAATCCTCTGTTTTTGATATCCTTTCAAGAAAAACCAGACCATCGGCACTGAAATAATTCCGGCCGCAAGAATAGTGTAAAGAGAGCGCCTTTCGATTTTCGTAAAAACAGTGATGGAGGCCGCCACTAAAGCAATTAAAAGGGCAGTCCCCAGATCGGGCTGCGCCATGATGAGAATAAACGGAATTCCAATCAAAATAATAGGTTGAAACAAATCCCGCAATGCCAACCCGTTTATGCCAACCCGTCTTGAATAATAAAGGGATAGACAGATTACCGCCGACAGCTTCATCGCCTCCGAAGGTTGAACTGAAAAAAGTGATCCGATAGTGATCCATCGTCTGGAACCAGCGACATAGTTACCGAAAAACAATACATACAACAAAAGCATTATGCATCCAACATAAAGCACATATGCCCATTTTTCCAGTAACTTGTAATTAAATGTCACCGTTGCAATCATCAGACACAAACCGGCGGTGAACCAGGCGAGCTGTTTAATATAATAGACATTCTGACCCAGTCCCGAACCTGCCGAAACAGCGCTGTACAGCGTGAGGGCGCCCACCGCCCCCAATACCACGGTCAGCCAGAATAAACCCCAATTAAAATGTTGTATTAACCTGCGATCAAACATGTTGATACCTCAGTTCTTATGCCCTCCTGCCAGATAGAATTCGATCATTTGAGATGCTATGGGCGCAGCGGCGCTTCCCCCATGTTCTCCATGCTCGACCATGACCACAACCGCAATTTTAGGGTCTTCGGATGGCGCATATGCCAAAAACCAGGCATGAGGCAATAAGTGGTGGGGCCGGGAACTGCTTTCGGCCAGCTCGTTTTTGGCCCTTCCGACGACCTGCGCCGTTCCTGTTTTTCCACTGATATGGATTCCACGAATTCTTGCGCTGAATGCAGTTCCGCCGCTTTGGTTCACCACTTTGAACAGGCCTTTCCTGACAATGTTCAAATTCTTTTCACTGACCGGCAGCATGCCCGCCATATCCGCAATATTCTCATCCATTAATTTGCCGTCTGCTGTCTCAATTCTTCTGAATATCAGGGGACGGTATCTTTTTCCGCCATTGGCCACAGCGGAAGTCAGAGACAACATTTGCAGCGGGGTGGTCAAATTATATCCCTGCCCGATGGCGATGGAGAGCGTCTCGCCGGCTTGCCAAGACACCCCGGTACGTTTTTTCTTCCACTCCGCGGTGGGTATAAGGCCCTTGCCCTCATGGCCGAGATTGATGCCGGTCACTTCGCCCAATCCACACTTTTGTGCATACGAAGCTAATCGGGAAACGCCTAGTTTCAACCCGACCTGATAAAAATAAACATCGCAGGATCGGGCCAGGGCATCAATAACATTAACAGAGCCGTGGCCTTCTTTTTTCCAGCATCGAAAAATACGATTCCCAAAGGAATACCCCCCGGGACAATAGAAAGTGGTATTTTCATCAATCACCCCCTCTTCCAATCCGGCAATGGCGGTCACGATTTTATACGTCGAAGCCGGAGGGTATTCCGCTTGTATGGCTTTGTTTTCCAAAGGCCTGTCCGGGTTTGAAATGAGGTCGTGCCATTCCCTGGCTGATATTTTACCGGCAAACACGTTCTGGTCAAAAGAGGGACTGCTCACCATTGCCAGAATTTCGCCGTTTGTCGGATCCATTGCGATAGCCGCACCCGTTTTGTCCGAAAAAAGCGATTCCGCCTTTTCCTGGAGTTTCTGGTCAATCGTCAGATAAATGTTGTTGCCCGGCCTTGCTTCCACATTTTTCAAAACGCGAATAACCTGACCGGAGGCGTTCACTTCAACTTGCCGGCCACCGTATTGACCCTGCAAATGCTCTTCAAAAGATTTTTCAACGCCGAACTTCCCGATATCGGCGCCCATTTTTACGCCTTTGTATTTACCGGATGCCAACTCATCGGAATTTATCTCGCCGATATACCCAATCAGATGAGCGGCGCTTTTCCCGAATATGTAATTTCTCACGGACCTGATATTTAGGGTAATCCCGGGAAGTTGGTGTCGGTGGGCTTCGATCCTTGCAAGGATGTCTCTACCCACATCCTGCAGCAAAAGCTTCGGTTTATAGGACGGCTCTTCTTTAGTCGCTTTGACTTTTTTTAACAGATCTTCGACCGGAATGCCCGTATACAGGGATAGCTTGTAAAGGGTCTGATCCAGGGGAAAAGCATCTTTTTCTATTAGATATACATCAAAGGAAGGCCGATTATCAACCAGCAACTCTCCGGCATGATCAAAAATCAGTCCTCGGGGCGGGGATAAGCTTTGCAGCCGGATACAATTATTTTCTGAAAGCCTTCTGAGCTCTTTTCCCTCGATAACCTGGAGATAAAACAGCCTGACAAACAGGAATAGGAAAACAACCATAATCAAATACATGGCTGATGTCAGGCGTTGTTTATACCAATCCGTGTCCGGTGTAGTAAAAAAGGTTCTCAAAACAGTTATGATTCGATGCTATATAAAATCCTCGTCTGCCCGGGAAAAGGTTCTCCGGAGTCTCAGATTCCATTTTTGGTGAAAGGTTAATATTGCGATGATCATCACCGGGCCGGCGATGATTGCAAACAACAGCTCGATCCAAAGGATACTTACGATATTTGCCAGGGAATTCAGTTTTGGAGAAAATAAATTTTCAACCACAATCAATATGCCGTTTTGTATCAATACGCCCAAAGCCGCGACGAAGGACAACAATAATATTTTTTTTACCAGGAAAACCTGTTTAAGCAAAAGAACAACGGAGTATACCCAAATGTAACTGCTTAAAAAAAGACCGAAAGGCGCCCCTGAAAGACCATCCATGACCAAACCGAAAAAAAACAATACGGGAATGCTTTCACGAATCGAACGGAAAAAGCCGATATAGATGATCACCGGCAGCATCAGGTCAAAAAAATTACTCAAAACAGGGAACAAAGGGAAAACAGTCGTCTGGACGATCACCAGAAAAAGACATATGCATAGATAAAAAGCATATGCCATTATTCCGTCACAGGCTCAATTGGACGTGGGGTTAACAAAACCATCACCTCTTCAAGTTTTTCAAAATTAACAAAAGACCTTACACTCACATCCTGAAAAATACCTGAATGCTGTCTGACGATATCCGATACGCTCCCAAGCCGCAGTCCCTTAGGGAAAACACCATCCAGCCCGGAAGAGATCACGACATCGCCGATCTGGACATCATCTTTCCACAGGACATAATCCAACCGGCAAATGCCCTGCGAACCTCCTTTGACCATGCCTCTCGCACGGGTTCTTTGAACCATGGCATCCACGGCGCTGTTTCCATCAATGACAAGGAGCACTTTCGCGTAATGGTACGCTGTTTGAATGATCTGGCCGATAATTCCTTCCGGCGCCACCACAGGCAATCCGACTTTTAATCCATCGGATTCACCCTTATCAATAATAACCGTTTTAAAAACAGACGACGGATCTTTTGCGATCACTTCGCAAGCCACCATTTCAAGGTTCATGCTTTGTTTTAAATTCAACAGGTTGCGCAGCCTGGAATTGGAAAGCTCGACCTCAATTTTATCTTTGTTCTTCTCGGCGGCTGCCCGCAGATTACGCTTGAGCGCTTCGTTTTCCCTGACAACGGAAGCCAAAAAAAAATAATGGCGCCACAGATTCTTCGTAAACCGAATGGACCTAAAAGCAATTTCCTGAAAGGGCGCAACAATGGAAATCATGATTTTTCTGGGTGATATGGCCGAATAATGCGTGCCGGCCACAGACAGCACAATCAGGTTTACAATCATCAAAACGGCCACCCCGATGATAATCACCGATTTTTTTGAAAACATGAGGCTATGTGATCATGACCTGTTTTAAAATTTCAATGCTGTCCAATGCTTTTCCGGAGCCGATAGCCACCGTCGACAGAGGATCTTCCGCCACGATGATGGGCAGGGCGCATTGTTCCATGAGGAGTTTGTCCAGATTTTTTAAAAGCGCGCCGCCGCCGGTCAACACAATCCCCCGATCCACAATATCTGCCGCCAACTCAGGCGGGGTCTGCTCCAACGCGATTTTTACCGTCTCCACAATGGCGTCCACCTGCTCGGAGATTGCAGACCGCACCTCATCAGAATCGATGGCCAAAATCTTGGGAATTCCGGATACGAGGTCTCTCCCCTTGACCTCAAGTGTTTCAATATGCTCAGGATCAGGATATGCATTGCCGATGGTGGTCTTGATCATCTCCGATGTCCGCTCGCCGATCAACAGGTTATACTTGCGCTTAATATACTGCATGATGGCGTTGTCCATTTTGTCCCCTGCCACCCGAAGCGACCTGCTGTAAACAATGCCCGCAAGTGATATCACTGCGACTTCGGTTGTGCCTCCGCCGATGTCCACAATCATATTGCAGGTCGGCTCAGTTATGGGGAGGCCGGCGCCGATGGCTGCCGCCATAGGTTCTTCGATCAGGAAAACCTCCCTGGCCCCAGCAGATTCAGCGGATTCTTTTACCGCCCGTTTTTCAACCTGGGTGACGCCTGAGGGGACAGCGATGATGATGCGCGGTCTGACAAACGTTCGTCTGTTGTGTACCTTATGTATAAAATGCCGAAGCATTGCCTCAGTGACTTCGAAATCAGCAATGACGCCGTCCCGCATGGGGCGGATGGCAACAATATTCCCCGGAGTCCGTCCCAGCATGTTCTTTGCTTCGGTCCCCACCGCCAAAACCCGGTTTTTGGTTCTATCCAGACGAACTGCAACAACCGAAGGTTCACTGAGTACAATTCCCTTGCCTTTTACGTAAACCAAGGTGTTGGCCGTTCCCAGATCAATGGCCAGGTCATTTGAAAATATACCCAAAATCCCATCTAAAAAGCTCATGGCTCCTCATTTTTCTTAAAATTATACTTTGGAATTATCGCGCTTAAAAAAAGCATCCATATTGTTTTATTGACAAAAACCGCCCCATGGCTACCAGAACTTATCCGATATTACAAGGGAAAATATCATTTCGCAACCACCAAAATCAATCGATTCAAATTTGTCTTAAACCCTTAAAAAGCCTTTTTCAGCTCTCACTATGCCTCTATCAGCGATTCCATTACAGCATTATGCAATTCTGGTCTGAATCGCCTGATCTCCTCATTTTTTCGGGATGGGTGGACCCGGTTGGTCAGCAGAATCACGATAATGGAACGTGCCAGGTCCATCCAGAAAGAAGTCCCGGTAAACCCCAGGTGTCCCACGCTCTCTTTTGAAAAATATTTTCCCGAGCTTGAGTTCGTTTCCGATGGGGTGTCAAAGCCCAAGGCGCGCTGGGTGGAATCATGCCGGGTCAAAAATAACCGGAGCAGTTCACGACGAAACACTTCAGGCTTGTCGTCTTTATGGTAAATGGACAGGAAGGCGGAAAGCAGACGAAAAATCGTCTCAGCATTTCCAAATAGCCCGGCATGACCTTCGACGCCTCCGGCTGCATACGCATTTTCATCATGCACCCTCCCGCAAAGCGCCATCTCCCGCCAAGGGCAATATTCCGTGGCGGCGAACTCTTTTATGACCGGCTCACGACTCAGATTGATAAAGAACAGCCCGTTTTGCACATCCAGATTCAGCGGGGCGTATATTGCTTTCTCCACATATTCATCCAGCCGCATCTGCGCGACTCGCTCAATGATCCAGTTTAAAAGCATAAACCCCACATCGCTGTATTCCATCGTTTTTCCGGAAGGATTTTTCAGGGGTGTTTGCAGAAGAAGCGCCCGTAATCTTTTTTGTTTTTCAGGAAAAGGACCGTTGCCGACCTCCAAATAATATGGCATATAGTCAGGCAACCCGGAGGTGTGCGCCAATAACTCCCGGACGGTTATATCTTTTTTATCAGTTGTCGCAAATTCCGATATAAACGTCGAAACCCTCTGATCCAACTGAATCCGATCCTCCTGGACAAGCCTGATGACCGCCGGGGCCACGGCAAGCGGTTTGGTCAGGGAAGCCAAGTCAAATACGGTATCCTCAGTCATTTTGCGTCTGGGAAAGGTATCGGCGTACCCGTAAGCTTTAAAAAAAACGACGCGGCCGGCCTTTGATGCCAGCAGCACCCCTCCCGGAAAAACATTATTCCGAATTCCGGCCTCCATGAGAAGGTCTGCCTGTTTCATATAACACCACTGATCAGGGAAAAGATACCACACCCTCATTTGTATCGAGAAACGCCGGTATTCCCATGGGAATCGTAAGGTTTTGCCCTCCATGCCCTGCATTCAAACCGGAAACCAGTGGGATATCATAATCATCCAAGAGATCCGTGATCAATTTTTCAATATCCCAATAATCCCCGCATTCGGTAAACGAACCCAGAACAAGCCCGTTGATGCCGTCAAAACATCCGGCGAGCTTTAAATGCATCAACATTCTGTCGATTTTGTAAATTGGCTCTCCCCTGTCTTCAAGAAAGAGGATATGATTTTTTGTATTTGGCGCGTAGTGTGTTCCCATCAGATGGCACAAGCTGGCAAGGTTTCCGCCGATAACCGGACCCAAAGCCGTTCCGGATTTCAATATGCTGCAATTTTCAAGGGAAAGGCGATACGGGAAACGGCTTGTCAATGCGGTCAGCAAAGCGGTTCTTGAAGCTTCATCGGAATCAGACAGCGTTGCCGCCATCGGACCGTGATATACGGCAAACCGGCATTTTACATAAAATGCGGATAACAGCGTTGTGACGTCGCTGAATCCGACGAATATTTTCGGATTGTTAAAAATCGTTTCCCAGTCAAGATACTCCAATATCCGTATGGAACCATATCCCCCCCGGGCGCAAAAAATCGCTTTGATTCCCGGATCGGCAAAATACCTGTTGATATGCCCTGCCCGGCTCTCATCCGAAGCGCTCAAATATCCTTTTGGATCCATTAGCCCCGGAGGAATATTCACATGAAACCCCATGGATGTAATAACCTCAATCCCCTTTTCAAATTTTTCTTTATCAAAAGCGCTTGCCGGTGCAACCATGCCGACCCAATCCCCCGGGGACAACCTTCCCGGAATCCGGGCTTTTTTTCCTTCTTCCGACTCAATAACCTCATTTGGCATAAAAGGCTCCATCAGTTGTTGACATCATCATTTGACCATGTTAGTGCATAAACCCAAGTCGGGGCGTAGCGCAGACTGGTAGCGCACTTGAATGGGGTTCAAGGGGTCGGAGGTTCAAATCCTCTCGCCCCGACCAAAAAAAATACTTCAATAACAAATGTTGTGTACGCATTCCCCGGTTAATCCTTTTGCGATTCAGCCGTCTGTATTTTCTTTCGAAAAATACCATCCAATTGGGATATAGTCAATTTAGGGTCTCATTCCAAGCCGTCCCGGCGGTAAAGTGCATAAGCGGCCAATATTTTCATTGCGCGGGCGCAGGTTTCCGGAGATTCAAAAAACGGGATATTGCCCCGCTTTAAAATTTCGTACATGGCGGTTTCGCTGTAATTGCGCATGGCAAAGGCTATCACCGGCTTTCCGTATTTTTGGGGAATATCTGAAATCAGGGCGCAGCATTCAACCAGTTCCTTCATGACCTGAGGAGATAATTCCCTGCTGAACCGGCCGTAAGGGGGCATGATGATTAATCCGTCGATATACTCCTGCCGGGCGATCACCTCGATGGCTTTGGCGTAGGCCATATGGCCCTTGCGCGCAATCAGATCCACCGGATTAAGCGGTTTCGGAGAAAACGGCGACATCTGTTCGAGAATTTCCGCCTGGGCTTTTTCACTCAGAACCGGGACTTCCAGTCCGGCTTTGGCGCAGGACTCAGCGCTTACCACACAAAATCCCCCGCCTCCCGATGCCACGCCGATACGGCTTCCCGCCGGCAATGGCTGATGGCCCAGAGCTTCGGCAAAGTCAAACATCTCCAGCATGTTGTCGCATATGATCACGCCGGCCTGCCGGCAGGCCGCAGCAAAGAGGTCGGTGCTGCCGGTTAAGGATGCCGTATGCGTGGCGGCGGCCCGTGCGCCTTCCGGGGTCTGCCCGATTTTGTAGGCCAGAACAGGCTTTTTGCGCGTCGCCTTGCGCGCGACATCTATAAACCGACGCCCATCTTTTACGCCTTCAAGATATAGCACAATCACTTTGGCATCCTCATCGTCTGCCAGGTAATCCAGATAATCGCTCACATCAAGACGGGCCTGGTTTCCCGAGCTGATGAATTTGGCAAATCCGAATTTCCTTGCCTGGGACACGTCAAACAGATAATCTCCCATGGTCCCGCTCTGGGATATGAATGCGATGGGGCCGGGAGTGACGGCTTTAGGAAAGCACAGGTTTAACCCCACCGCAGAAGTCCATATCCCCATGCAGTTGGGCCCCACAAAGGGAAGGTTGCTTTGAAAGGAAAGCAAGGCCAGCTCCTTTTGGAGACTGTTTCCTTCCTCGCCGATTTCCGCAAATCCGGCTGTAATAATAACGGCGCCGCCCACCTTTTTTTCAATGCACTCGCGGAATACCGCCAACGTCTGGCCGGCGTTGACCACGATAACGGCCAGGTCCACCGGGCCCGGTACATCGGTTATGGACCGATAGGCCTTTACGCCATGGACAACGGCATCTTTCGAATTGATGGGATAAACCTCTCCGCGAAACCGGCTATGCTGTAGTATACAGGCCATAGTATCATACCCCCATCGGCCTGGCGTGTTTGAAGCCCCGACAACGGCCACGGACCGGGGTCTGAAAATGGCATCCAAGGGATGACGGATATCTTTTTGCATATTGGCTAAATCTCCAATGCTCTACTTCCGTAACAGCTTTCGGTCATTTTTGGGTTATTCCAAATCATACGGAATC
>CAYTSY010000051.1:4043-20314 GCA_964440555.1 uncultured Desulfobacteraceae bacterium | reverse complement strand
GGCTTTAACCCGATGTGTTTGATCATGTCGCGGTTGCCGAAGTAAAGCACGGCTTGGGAACCTTTGCATCGGTTTTTCAGGAAATCTCCGAAATTTTTATAAAATTCTTCAATGCGAGGCCCGGGTTTCAGGCGGATGCCGTAAGGCGGATTGCATAAAATCAACCGGTTTTCAAGACCGGCGATATCGTTGTACGCCTTTCTCGATATTTTAATCCCCTGCCCCTGCGGAAGCGCGGATATATTTTCCAGCGCGGCCCTATAGGCGGCCGGGTCTGCGTCGCTGCCTGAAATAAGACCGGATGGAAGTTCCCGGATGTGTTGATCCGCCTCTGCTTTTACGGTTTCCCAGACAGCTTTGTCATAATCGGGCATAAAGAAAAAACCGAAGCTTTTTCTTAAATACCCCGCCGGTATCCGGCAATACTTGATCAGGGCCTCGCACAAAAGCGTTCCTGATCCGCACATGGGATCATAGACAGGGGTTTCGCCCTGCCATCCGGAAAAATAAACCATGGCGGCGGCCAGAATTTCCTGCATGGGCGCTTCCACGCTTTTTTGTCTGTAGCCGCGGCGGTGAAGCGATCCGCCGGAAGTGTCCAGGCTGATGATCCCCTGGTTTTTTTCAATAAAAAGATTGATCCAGAGATCGGGAGAGATGAGCTCGACATCCGGCCGCCTTCCGGACCGGCTCCTGAACTGATCGACCACGGCATCTTTTAAGCACCGGGAGGCAAATTGCGAGTGGGTAAGGCGCTCGTTCCCTGAAACATTGGAAACGATTCCGAACGTGTTTTTTACTGAAAAAATGCTGCCCCAGTCAATCATACTCCCGGCCCGGTAGAGATCCTCCCGGTTGCGGCAGTCAAAGGTCAAAAGCGGGGCCAGCACATGCGAAATCAGGCGGGCTTTATAGTTGATCCGGTACAGGCCGGCACGGTCGGCGCAAAAATAAAGGCCGCGGACTCCCGGCGCGATATTTTCCGCGCCGAGGTCCGCAAGTTCTTTTGCCGCCGGTTCTTCGCATCCCTGAGGGGTCTGAGCAAAGAATCGCCGGGTTTTTTGATAAACAAATTCACCCATGATCATTGCCCGGAGTCTAAAAATGCCCGGACATCATTTCTTTCGCCTGCGCGGCAGATACAACGCCCATCCTTTGGCATCCTGGGCCGCCATGGGGATGGTTTCCGAAAAAGTGGGATGAACCGCCATGCAATAGGCCAGATCTTCCGCCGAAGCCTCCAACTGCATGGCCATGGAAGCGCCCCAGATCAGTTCCACGGCATTGCTGCCGACGATATGAACCCCTAAAATCTCACCGAACCGGCGATCCGATATCACTTTGACCGATCCATCAGTTTCACCGTAGGCCATGGCAACGCCGTTGACCGAAACCGGACATTCACCGATTTCCGCTTCAATCCCCTGCGCGTCGGCTTCTTCCTCGGTAATGCCCACGGAGGCGGCCTCGGGTGTGGTCCAGTGTCCCCGGGGAACCAGATTGGCATTAAACGCCACAGACCGCCCCATCGCGTTTTCAGCCGCGATGACGCCCATTGCGGTGGCCGCATAGGAGACCTGATAACCGCCGGTCACATCGCCGATCGCATAGATGTTTTCCGCACTGGTCCTTAAAAACCGGTTGACGGCGATAAAGCCTTTGGAATCCAGGTTCACGCCGGCCTGGTCAAGCCCTAAGTCCACATTTGGTTTTCGGGAGCAGACCAGGATCTTTTCCACGTCCAGGCTCTTTTCCTCCGCGCCGGAAAGACGGGCCGTGACTCCGGCGCCGGTTTTTGCCGCCGACTGCAATGAAAACTTCGCAAGGATGTCGATCCCCTGATCCCGGAGAGACTTGGTCAGCCGCTGGCTGATGGTCCCGTCTTCCCTGGCCAAAACCCTGGCCGAATCGCTGAGCATGTGCACCTTGGCGCCGAATGCGCTCAAAATCACGGCCATTTCCACATCGATAGGGCCCGACCCCTTGATCAGGACGGATGAGGGGACTTGGGTCATCTCCAGCACCTGCTCCGCAGTCATGATTGCGTCTTTGTCCAGCCCCTGGATTTCAGGCATGCACGGGGAAGTTCCGGTGGCGACGATGATGGATTTCGTTTCCAACACCTTTCCCTGGATCTGAACCTCCTTCGGGCTCTTCAAAGCGCCCCGGTCTGAAATCACCTCGATCTTGTTGCGTTTGCACAGCCCTTTCATCCCCATCTGGATATCCCTGGGCACGCCTTTGCGGCGATCGACGATTGCCTGAAGGTTGACGCCCTCCACTTTGGCTGAAATGCCGAAGTCCGCGGCGGTTGCAATCGCGTGCTTGAGCCGTGCGGCCCGGTTCCATATTTTGGCCGGAATGCAGCCGCGGTTGACGCAGGTTCCCCCGAGTTCTCCCGGTTCGATCAATGCGACGTTTCCTCCCAGTTGCGAGGCCCTGATCGCCGCGGCATATCCCCCGGGCCCTCCTCCGATTACGATGACATCATACATAAAAACCACCTTTTCATTTTTAGGGTCGTCAACAGCAGTTGATGACCACTTTTACGGAATTATCCACCTGGCACTGAACATCGAATGCCTCTTTGGCCTTGTCAATGGGAAATTCATGACTGATGATTCTGCTGCGGTCCACTTTTTTATCCCGCATCAGTTCAAGGGCCTTGACCGCATCTTCGGGAACAAACCCGTAAGAACCGAACACCTGAACATGTTTGGCCACCATGGGCATCAGCTCAAGGGTGACCGGGGCTTCAAAGGCGCCGTGGACAACGACTTTACCGTATTCCCGGGCAATCATCAGGGCCTGCTGAATCACCGGCGGTTCGGGCCGTTCCTGAATATAGCCCACGCAGTCGTAAATCACATCCACAGCCGGCGTGGTCATCATCCCTGCTAAAATCGTGACGGGAACTTCGCCAGTAATGGCCAGGGCCCGCTGATAGGCATCTTCTCTTTTGACGTTAATGACCTCGTCAACCCCCAGTTGTCTGGCCATCTCCAGCCGCTTGTCGGAAACGTCCGCCATGATCAGCTTGTTCAACTTCAGGCCCATGACGTTGAGGGCCTGAATGATTCCCAGGCCGATGATGCCGGCCCCGAAAATCATGATATTGTTGCCGTCGGCCGGGTTTCCCAGTTTCGCGGCATGAAGGGAATTCCCCAGCGGTTCCGTGGTGGCCGCATCCTTCCAGCTCACCTCGGCCGGCACCTTGTAAACATTCAATCCCAAATACGCCGGGCTGACAGGAACATATTCGGCCATTCCCCCGAATGTCAGGGCCGTAACCCGGTCTCCCACGGCAATACCCGACACATTCGCGCCGACCTCGACCACCTCGCCGGAAAACTCATGCCCCGGAATCATCCCGCCCTCGGCAGGACGGCACAGGGCCTCGGCAAATACACCGAGCCGGTACATGTGCAGATCCGATCCGCAAATCCCGCAGGCATGCACTTTCACCAAAATATCCGCATCCCCTATTTTGGGCATGGGAACCTCTTCCGTGGTGATTTTCATGGGCGCATGATAAATTACTGCTTTCATGGTTTCATTCCTTTCCTGTTTTTAGATTGAAAACACTGCAAAACTTCTCGATGAGAATTTGGCTTACCTGCGACAGGGGCACTTCCCGGCCCAGCACCTTTTTAAGCGAGGTCACGCCTTTATCAACAATGCCGCAGGGATGGATCAGATCAAAATATGAAAGATCGCTGTTGACGTTTAACGCAAAGCCGTGTTTGGTCGCCCATTTTTTCACCTTTACGCCGATGGCGGCGATTTTCTCATTGCCGACCCAGACCCCGACATGGCGCGGATCACGGCCGGCGGAAATGGAAAAAGCCGCCAGCGTTTCAATGATCACGGATTCCAGGCCCCGGATATACAGGTGAATGTCTTTTCCCCTGACGCCCAGGTCAATAATCGGATACCCCACAATCTGACCCGGTCCATGCCAGGTAATGGCGCCGCCCCTGTCGGTTGTGAAAACGGCCACTCCCTTTTGTTTTAAAATGGCATCGGCAACGCGTATGTTTTTATCATCATCGCCCTTGGCCAGGGTCAGGGTCGGGGGATGTTCCAGCAGCAACAGCATGTCCGGAGCTTCCCCGTTGATCCTTTTTTGGATAAGCATATCCTGAAGCGCACAGGCACACCCGTATTCCACGCAACCGAGCTGATATACGGCAAGCGGATTCATTTGCGTGGCGCAAATTAAATCAGCAGAATGGGGTTTTGCAGAATCTGTGCGAAACGGCCCATGAACATGCCGGCCGGCACACCGTCCAACACCCGGTGGTCAAAGGTAAATGAACACGGCATCATCGGCCGGATCACGATCTCGCCGTCCTTTACCACGGGCCGGTCCATAATGCCCCCCGGCTGAAGAATGGCGGACTGGGGCTGATTGATGATCGGGGTGCCAAACCCCCAGCCGCCGCCCATGCCGCCCATGCTGGTGATGGTAAAGGTGCCGCCGGACACATCATCAGGTCTCAGATTCCCCTCCCGGGCTTTTTGCACCGTGTTTTTCATTTCCAGGCTGATCTCGGCCAAGGATTTTTTGTCCGCATTCCGGATCACCGGCACAATCAGGCCGCCTCCCAGCACATCGGCCCCCTGGAGCGCCACAGCCACACCGATATTGATGTCCTCCCAGATGATAATCTCATTGTCGATGACGCTGGCATTCACCATGGGAATTTCCTTTAAGATCTTTGCGGCTGCTTTCACATAAATATCCGTATAGGAAATCCGTACGCCGATCAGTTTTTCATTCGCGACCAGCTCTTCCCTGAATTTTTTCAGTCCCGTAACCTCCAATTCGGATATGGCGGTCAATTGGGCCGCCACGGTGAGGCTTTGGACCATATGATCAGCAATGGCTTTTCGCATGCCTCGAAGCTTAACGATTTCTTTGATCCGGATGCCGTTACGTTCTTTGGTTGCGTCTGCAGCCGGAGCAGGCGGGACCGCTGTTGCCGGGGCCGGCGCAGCTTTCGCCGGGGCGGCCGCTTTGGCGGCAATGGCTTCTTCCACGTCCTGTTTCGTAATTCTGCCTCCGGGTCCGGTCCCTTTCACCGTATTTAAGTCAAGGCCTTGTTCGTCAGCCATTTTCTTGGCAACCGGCGATACTTTGAGCCGCTCGCCTGACGCCGCTTCCTGCGCCGCAGGCGCTTCCGCTTTTGCGGGAGCTGCCGCAGCCGTTGCCGGGGCGCCGGATGCCTTTTGAAGGCCCGCCAGTTCTTCCGGGGATTCGGC
The DNA here is from genome assembly GCA_964440555.1 of uncultured Desulfobacteraceae bacterium. Lineage (GTDB taxonomy): Bacteria > Desulfobacterota > Desulfobacteria > Desulfobacterales > UBA5616 > CAYTSY01. Next base: position 15,049 of record CAYTSY010000051.1, on the reverse strand, counting down.
GATCTGTCCTACAACCGCTCCGACGGGTTCCGTATTGTCGATGGCCACGATGATATGGAGATGCCCTGAGGCCGGGGATTCCACTTCCCACGTTGTCTTATCCGTTTCGATAACCAAAACCACATCTCCGGCATTGATTTTGTCGCCTTCGTTGAACTTCCATTCGGTGAGCGTGGCCTCTTTCATGCTCATGCCCAGTTTCGGGATATTGACTTCTACTGCCATTTGGTTTTCCTTTCCTTTAAATATCTGAATATCGTGGCAGGTAAAGACATCGTCTCTTCCCGTCACGATTTACGACTCACGATTTACGATTCACGGCTTGTTACCCCATCACCGTCTCGACTGCATCGATAATCTGCTGAACCTGGGGAAGCACCAGGCGTTCCATGGCCCCGGGGGGGATGGGATAGTTTTTCGCCGCCACCCGCTGAACCGGCGCATCCAGATAATCAAAGGCCTTTTCAAAAATCTGCATGGCAATTTCCCCGGCAACGCCGCATCGGGAGATATCTTCATCCACGATGACGGCCCTTCCGGTTTTTTTAACGGAGGCAACGATGGTGTCTATATCCAGGGGTTCCAGGGACCGGGGGTCAATGACTTCGATACTCACCTTGTCTTTCATCTGATCGGCGACCGTTAAGGCAAAATGGACCTGCATCCCGGTGGCCACCAGGGTGACGTCGCTTCCTTCACGTTTCACGTCCGCCACACCCAGAGGGATGACATACTCCTCCGTGGGGATTTGTCCCGGAAACCCCAATAGCGCCTTATGGTAAAGAAATACCACCGGGTTGTTGTCCCGGATGGCGGATTTCATAAGCCCTTTGGCGTCATAGGGCGTTGAGGGCACCACGACCTTGATGCCGGGGGTGTGCATGTAATAGGAAGCAGGGGCCTGCGAATGCTCCGCGCCCAGGCCGAGATATCCGCCCATCGCCGCCATGAACACTACCGGAATTTTCTGGGTCCCCTCATGCATGAAGCGCCATTTGGCCGCCTTGCACAAAATTTCATCAAAGGCGATGTACATGAAATCGGCAAACATAAAATCCGCAACCGGGCGAAAACCGGTCATGGCTGAGCCGACCGCGGCTCCGGCGATGGCGGTTTCGGAAATCGGCGTGTCCATGATCCGGTCCGGACCGAACCGCTTGACAAGTCCTGCCGTGGCGCCGAAAGTTCCCTGTTGGATATCTTCCCCAATGATAAAGACCTTATCGTCTCTTTCCAGTTCTTCGGCCAAGGCCTCGCCGATGGCCTGAACGTATGTAATGTTTTTCATTTGAGGTCCTCCCTTATTATTTGGCGTAAAGAAAATCGTCCAGTATCGACGCATCACTGGGAATCATGACCGGACAGGTTTGCTGGAATTCATCCAATGCCTTGACTTCCCTGTCCGCTTCATCGTCAATGGCAGCCAGCTCGGCTTCAGTCGCCATGCTCTGTTTGATCATCTTTTCCTTCAACAAAATGATAGGGTCGCGTTTTCGCCATGTTTCCTTATCATCTTCAGATCTTAAGTGGATATGATTCACATCGGGCACGCCCTCAGCATGGCCGCGCATGCGGTAGGTTTTGCATTCGATCAGAGAAGGTCCGTCGCCTGCCCGGGCCCTTTGAACAGCGAGACTGACCGCTTCGTGAACCGCAATCACATCCTGACCGTCAACCACCACGCCGGGCATATTATAGCTCTCGGCGATAGCGGCGATGTCTTCATGGGCAAAAGCTTCTTTGATAGGCATGAACTGGCCGAACTGATTGTTCTCACAGATCCATACGATAGGCAATTTCCAGATCGAGGCCATGTTCATGGATTCATGCAATGTCCCTCTTCCCGAAGCGCCGTCGCCGAAAAGGCTCAGCACCACCTGCCCTTTTGCGTATTTCTTAGCGGAAACGCCCCATCCCAAAGACAAAACGAATCCGCCGCCGATGGTCCCGCTGATCCCGAAAATGCCTCTCTCTTCAGCTTTGGGTCCTTCAACTTCACCCGGATTTTTGTCAAAATGGCGGCAAACCCAGGGTTTTGGGGAAATCCCCCGGGCCATGGAAAATCCGATGGCATGACTTCGATGGTGAGGGTACAGATAGTCGTCGTCTCTCATGTTGAAGGTGCACGCCCCTACTGCCACTGCCTCTTCGCCCGGGCCGGCATGGTAGAACCCGGCCATTCGCCCGGAATTCAAGGCATCGATCATCAACTGATCGAGTTTTCGGGTCCGAACCATGAGGGAGTAGAATTTAAGCAACTGTTCTTTTTTTAAATTCATTGTTCTCTCTCCTAATTTAAGGGTTTACAGGATGATTCCCGTCGGGCACTTGATTAAAAAGGGATATCGTCCGTTTTTCAGTTTATTTAACCCGGCAATAAGGTTTTGCCGTGATTTTCTTCGTCCGACTTTTCCTTTTGTTTTACCCCATCACTACCAGAATAGCGTTTTCAATATCCTTGGGCTGAGGCAGGACGTATTGCTCCAAAAATCCGGCGGCAATAGGCATGTCCCTGGCGGCAACCCGCTGGATCGGAGCATCCAGATAGTCAAACGCCTTATCCATGATCTGCACGGCGATTTCCGATGTTACGCCGCAGCGCTTGTTGTCTTCGTCCACAATGACTACCCGTCCGGTTTTTTTCACCGACGCTACGATGGTGTCGATATCCAGGGGCTCCAGGGTCCGGGGATCAACCACTTCAACGCTGACTTTGTCCTTGAGTTTTTCAGCCACGCTCAATGCCATGTGGACCATCCGGGAAATAGCGACCACCGTGACGTCCGTTCCTTCGCGCTTGATGTCGGCCTGCCCGAAGGGGATGAGATATTCCTCTTCCGGAATTTCGCCGGGAAGTCCCAGTAGTCCTTTGTTATAAAGGAATATCACCGGATTGTTGTCCCGGATCGCCGTTTTTAAAAGCCCTTTGGCGTCATAGGGCGTTGATGGTACCGCCAGTTTAAGGCCGGGAGTGTGCATGATCAGTGCTTCCGGGCACATGGAGTGTTCCGCGCCGATTTTCATGCCTCCACCCATGGCCGCCATGATCACCACCGGGACGTTCACTTTCCCGCCGTGCATGAAATGCCATTTTGCCGCCTTGAGCAGGATTTCATCTCCGGCGATATACATAAAGTCGGCAAACATCATATCCGCCACGGGACGGTAACCCGCCATGGCGGCCCCAACGGCGGCGCCGGCAACCGCAGTTTCGGCCAGAGGTGTGTCCATCACCCTTTCGGGCCCGAACTGTTGAACCAACCCACTGGTGGTTCCAAAAGTGCCCTGCTGGACATTCTCTCCGATGACAAACACTTTGTCATCCCGCTTCATTTCTTCTACCAACGCTTCATTCATGGCCATAAGATATATCGTCTGTTTCATTTTATCGGGACCTCCCTTCGTAATTAAAAACTGACAGATTAAAATTTCAAATATCTTTGGCAAGGGATTTATTGCCCTGCCTGTTACTCGGCATAAACCAATCGATCCAGAATGGAGGGGTCCGGGGGCGGGCTTTCAATGCTGAATTTTTCCGTTTCATCCGCCTCTTCATCCGCTTCTTTACTGATCTGGGCCGCCATCTCCTCCGTCAACATGCCCTGCTTCATCAATTTGGCTTTAAAACTTTCAATGGGGTCGCGTTTTTTTAACCCCGCGATGTGTTCCGCGGACCGGACAACCGTATGGGAAACATCCGGACTGCCCTCCGAGTGGGATCTGTATCTCGCGGTTTTGGCTTCTATCAAAGTCGGCCCGCCTCCGTCTCTGGCCCGTTCAACTGCAGCGGAAACCGCCTCATAAACGGCCATCACGTCCATCCCGTCCACAACGATGCCCGGCATGTTATATCCCGGGGCCAGATCAGCGATATCTTCCTTGGCATACGTGTCTTTTATCGGCGTATACTGGGCCATGCCGTTGTTGTCGCACAGCCAGACAATCGGGAGTTTCCACACGGAGGAAAGATTAAACGCCTCATGCAGCGTGCCGCGGTTGGACCCGCCATCGCCAAAGCCGGCCAGGACGACCTGCTTTTTCCCCGCTTTCTTGGCAGCCAGGCCCCACCCCAGCGAAAGGGGAAACTGAGACCCGATGGTTCCTGCAGCGCCCAAAGCGCCGAATTCCGGTTCGGCAAAATGAAATCCTGAAATCCCGAGACAGCTTCCGGTGGCTTTTCCATAATGCTCGGCCAGAAACCCCTTGCCGTCCAGTCCCTTGCCGATAAGGTAACCAATGCCATGGCCCCGATGGTGTCCCCAGAGATAGTCGTCTTTTCTCAAACAGGATGCGGAACCGACGGCCAAAGCCTCGGACCCCTGTCCGCTGTGGTAAAACGATAATACCTTTCCTTCCTGCAGGCCCTTGATGGTCAATTCATCCAGCCTTCTGGTCCGCACCATTTTTTTGTACAGCATCACCAGATCGTCCTTTTCAAGTCTCATCGCTTGTTGCCTCCTTGTGGATTGAATTTAAATTTGGGTTTTGAGTTTGGTGAATGTTTGGTTACTAAATGAATTTGGTTTAGTCAACAGGGATAATCAGTCTTCTTCTCAGCATCCGACGGGCGAAGATAGCGAGGCAAAATATCGCTTGCAGAGCGCTCCTGCTTATTCATAAACTGACAAAGCCCGAGCCGGGCAACCGATGATGCCCGCACAACATGCGCCTCGGGCGGCGGGAAAATGGCGCATTCGCCGATTTCATCAGAAATGATGCGGTGGTGCAGCAAGGCCCCGCTGCCTGCAAAAAGGCATTTTTCATGGATTTCCCCGATAGCCTTTTCAATCGAAAGAACACGCTCTTCCCCGATTTTCAAAAGCCGGCTCCCGTCAAATCGAAACAAAGCGGAATAGACTTCCTTTTTTCTCGCATCGAGCAAGGCGCATATTAAAAACGGAAAACCGCGCCACGGATACGCCAGCGCCTCCAGACTCGAAACGCCGGCCACCGGCTTATTCAGGGCCGATGCAAGCCCTTTGACCACGCTTAAGCCGATGCGCAATCCCGTAAAAGACCCGGGCCCGACCGTGGCGGCGAATCCATCGATTGCGGCCAGATCCAATCCGGCCAGATTCAGGGCCGTATCGATCATCGGCATAAGATGTTTTGAATGCGTTTGCCCTGCATTGAGGGACACCTCTACCCGCTCACCTTCATCCTCGGCGACAGCCACATTTAACCGGCGGGTTGAGGTATCGACGGCAAGGATCTTCACGCTTGTCTAATCCTGATGATCCTGTACGGCCGGGGAACGGGAGGCGTTTTTTGCTTCTTTTTCAAGGGGATGCTCCAGAGCGATTTCCAGCACTTGGTCCATCGTGGAAACCCGGACATACTCAACCTTTCGTTTGATCGCCGGGGGAATTTCCTCCAGGTCACTCTTATTTCTTTCCGGTATGATGATTTTATGAATCCCGGCCCGCAATGCGCCCAGAGTTTTTTCCTTCAACCCGCCGATCGGCAAAACCCTTCCCCGAAGCGTGATTTCGCCGGTCATGGCAATATCACGGCTGACAGCTTGATTTGTCAGTGCCGAAATCAGCGCAGCAGCCATGGCGATGCCGGCTGAAGGCCCGTCTTTGGGTATGGCACCCGCGGGAACATGGATGTGGATATCCAGCGTTTCGATTTTCTTCCCTTTGTATTTCAACTTCTTCAGGCAAGACCGGGCATAGCTGACCGCAGCGCGGGCGGATTCCTGCATGACTTCACCCAACTGGCCGGTAATAATCAGGTCTCCCTTGCCGTCCAGAAGAGACACTTCCACGTAAAGCACTTCTCCTCCTGCCTGGGTCCAGGCCAGGCCCGTGGAGATTCCGACCTGGCTTTCTTCAAGGTCCATTTCCGGGAGATATTGGGGGATTCCCAGGTAATGATTCAGATTTTGCCGGGTAACGGCAAAGGGCGCTTTTTCTTTTTCAGCGATTTTCCGGGCCACTTTCCGGCATATTTTCCCCAGCTCACGTTCAAGGTTGCGCAGCCCTGCTTCGGATGTATACTCGGTGATAATCTGTTTTAATGCCCCTTCACTGATCGAAACATTTTTGGGCTTTAATCCATTTTCCCTGATTTGACGGGGAAGCAGATACGTTTTTGAAATGGACTGTTTTTCTTCTTCCGTATATCCGGAAAGGGGGATCACCTCCATGCGGTCCAGCAGGGCCGATGGAATGGTGTCCGTATAATTTGCCGTCAAAATAAACATGACTTCTGACAGATCAAACGGCAGGTTCAAGTAATGGTCGCTGAATCCCGAGTTTTGCTCCGGATCAAGGGCCTCCAGAAGCGCGGATGAGGGATCTCCCCTGAAATCGGAACCCAGTTTATCAATTTCATCCATCATGAACACGGGATTTTTCATCCCGCACTGCTTAAGCCCCTGCAATATCCTCCCCGGCAAAGCGCCGATATAGGTCCGGCGATGTCCTCTGATTTCCGCTTCATCATGAATTCCGCCTAAGGAAATGCGGATGAACTTTCTTTTGGTGGCCCGGGCAATGGCCTGTCCCAGAGACGTTTTGCCGACGCCCGGAGGGCCGACAAAACACAAAATCGGTCCTTTCATTTTGGGATTGAGCTTCCGGACGCTTAAATATTCGAGAATCCGGTCCTTGACCTTATCCAGCCCGAAGTGCTCCTTATCCAGAACCTCTTTGGCCTTTTTTATATCGATGACATCACCGCTGGATTTGTTCCAGGGCAGTTCAACCAGCCAGTCCAGGTAATTCCGGACAACAGAGGCTTCAGCCGAATCCGTATGCATCAATTCCATGCGCTTCAATTGGCGGACCGCCTCTTCCTCAGCCTCAGCAGACATTTTCGCCCGTTTAATTTTCTTTTTATAGTCTTCGATTTCCAAAAGCCGGTCGTCGCTTTCCCCAAGTTCCTTGTGGATGGCCCGGACTTGTTCACGTAAAAAATAATCCCGCTGGTTTTTGGAGATTTCATCCCTCACATTGGATTGGATCTTCGCCTGCATGGATGACAGTTCAACTTCCCGCGAGAGCAGGTCGTTGACGGTTTTTAACCGCTCCACAGGGTCAATGGTTTCCAGAATGAGCTGGGATTGCTCGATTTTGATCTTCAAATTGGACGCTACCAGATCGGCCAATTTCCCAGGCTTGTCGATACTGTCTAAAATGCTGCCGACTTCCCCGGTCAGCTCGCCCCGGAAAGCAAGTATCCGCTCCGAGTTTTCACGGACGTTTCTCATCAGAGCTTCCATTTCAACCGTGACGTCCTCGATCGGTTTTTCCTCAATAAGTTCGATTTTGACGCGGAAGAAGGGTTTTTTCCTGACATACTGAAGGATCTTTGCCTTGGCTACACCCTGCACAAGCGCTTTCACGCGTCCATCCGGCAGTTTAAGCATCCGCAGGATGCGGCCCACGGTCCCGATCCGAAAAATATCGCCGGATTTGGGGTTTTCCATTTCCTGATCTTTTTGAGTCACCAAAAGCAGGTAATTATCTTTTGTGACCGCATCTTCAACGGCCATCACCGACTTTTCCCGGCCGACAAAAAGCGGCAGCAGCATGTCGGTAAAAATAACAACATCCCGAACCGGCATCAACGGCAAGGTTGTGGGCAATTCGTCAATATTTCCGTTTTCTTCAATAATGTTGATCAGGTCGTCTTTGTCGGTTTCAGCCATTTACACTCCCGTTTGATAATACTAACCAAAGATATTCGAATTTTTTCTTTCACCCATTATAAAACAATGAAGCCTTTTGGCAACATCTATCTTGATTTTTGCCGTAAAACTTCTTAAGTGTAACGACTATCCAAAAAGAGAGGGGTGCGTGGAAAAAATAATGGACCCGATGTTTCTGGCAGCGGTTTTCATACTCGGTTTGATGATCGGGAGTTTTTTAAATGTCTGCATCCACCGGCTGCCCCAATCCAAATCGATTGTCCATCCGGGTTCCATGTGCCCAAAGTGCGGCAGGGAAATCCGTTTTTACGACAACATCCCGGTTTTAAGCTATATTTGGCTTAAAGGAAAATGCCGGAATTGCAAATCGCCGATTTCGCCGCGGTACCCCCTGGTTGAGATATTAACCGGGCTGATGGCTGTGGGCGTATTTTTAAAATACGGACTTACGGTTCAGTCCCTGATCTATTTTATTTTTGTCTGCGTTTTGCTGGTGATCACGTTTATCGATATCGACCACCGAATCATTTTGGACATCATCACCCTGCCGGGTATTTTTATATTTTTTGCCGCATCCTTCTTTCTTCCCGAAATCAGCATGGTGGAGTCCATTTCAGGAATCCTTTTGGGCGGCGGAAGCCTGCTGGCCGTGGCATGGGGATACTTTTTGCTGACCCGGAAAGAAGGCATGGGAGGCGGCGATATCAAGCTTTTGGCCATGATGGGCGCCGTCATGGGGTGGAAGGGCGTTCTTTTTACCCTGTTTGCCTCATCTCTGGTGGGGTCGGTCGTCGGCATCGCCGTGATGGCGGCCACAAAGAAAGACATGAAGCTGGCCATTCCTTTTGGCCCGTTTTTATCCATCGGGGCGATGGCGTATGTTTTTTTCGGCTTTCAGTTCGTTTCCTGGTATTTTAACCTGTTTCATTAAATTAAAAGTATTGAGTTTTAAGTTGATGAAGAAAAGACACTATTCCGAATAAATAACACATACTCTCCCAATATTATGGATATGGTAAAAAGCTATCAGACCATTGTCGTCGGCGCTGGGCCGGCTGGGCTGAACGCGGCCCGGTTCTTGCAGGAAAAGTCCCTGGTCCTGGAAAAAAAACAGAAGATCGGTCTGCCGGTCCAATGCGGCGAAGGCATCAGCACCCATGCCCTGGACCGGGAAGGCATCGCTGTCAACGCCGAATGGATCGCCGGTTATATCCGCCATATCAAACGCATTATGCCTAACGGCAAATATATCGGCGACCGGCACATCGAACCCTATGCCGTGGTGCTGCGGCGCAACGCTTTTGAAACCCATCTTGCCGATCAGATACCCTGGGAAATCCGGCTCAACACCCGGGTGGTCGCCGTTGAAAAAGAAAGCGGGCAATTCCTGATTCAAACAGAAGGCGGGGAACGGTTTTGCTCGCACTATCTTATTGCGGCCGACGGTCCGAACTCACGGGTCGCCCGGCAGTTTTTCGGCATTACCCCCTGTCTGGTCCCGGCCGTCAACTATGGGGCGGTTTTTGAAAAACCCATCCCGGAGGATGAACTGCACCTGTATTTCGGCCATGCCATTGCGCCTTTCGGTTATGGATGGGTCTTTCCAACATCAACCCATTCGGCCAATGTCGGCCTGCTGATCAAACATAAGGGCCGGGTCAAGGATTATTTTCATGCGTTTATGAACACAATCGTAAAACCGATATTCGGCAATTTTGTGCTCACAGAAAACAAATCAGGCGCGTTGCCCATCAGCGGGTTTTATACGGATGTTCAGAAAGAAAATGCCTTTTTGACCGGCGATGCCGGCGCTTTTGCCGATCCGATTTTTGAAGGCGGCATCAACATGGCCCTTTTGACGGGCAGGCTCGCCGCACAGAGCATAAACAACGGCAATCCCATGGAATATCAAGGCCAAATCGATCAGTTGCCGTTTACAGGACAAGATCTTTCAAATGCCCAAAAACTTTTTTACGGTCTGGATGATGAAACCTTAAATGATCTCGGGGATGTGCTTCACGCAAACGGTACATCCTATCTTGCGACAAAAGAAGGGCAGGCCGCATTTGCGTCCAAATCCAACCTGGTCCGGAATCAAAGCGCCATTGCAACATTCGCCCGCATCTGGCAGTCGGCCAAACCCTACATATGGTAACGTCCCGTACGCTGCGGGTTATGAAAGGAGACCCTTTATGAACCCTGAACCTGTACTCAATACACTTTACGATCTTATCGAATACCGGGGCAACTGCCTGGGGGATAAGCCATATCTGTTTCATGAAAATCTTGTGGTCAGTTATGCCGATTATAATAAGGCCACCTGCCGGGCCGCCAACGGGTTGCGCAAACAGGGAGCATCTCCCGGAGATGGCGTGGCCATTCTGATGGGAAACTGCCCTGAATATCTCTACCTGTTCAACGGCCTTCCCAGGGGAGGATTTTACAGTGTCCCCGTGAATACGGCCTTGAAAAAAGAAGGTCTTCTTTACATTCTTACCAATTCGGATGTAAGATATCTGGTGGTAGACGATATCTTTTATCCTAAAATCGCCGAACTTGGAAAACCGGTGGGCCAAATTCAGGCCATTTTCGTAAGACGTACCGCAGGCGGCCCGCTGCCCCCGGGAACCCGGGACCTTGAAACGCTGTTTGACGCATCTTCAAAAAAACCCGATCATGCGCCAAACCCGGACGCCATCGCCTATCTGATGTATACCTCCGGCACCACCGGGTTTCCCAAAGGCGTCGTCAACCGCGTCGGCGCGCAGGATCCCAATTCCACGATCATGTTTACAAACCTTTTGCTCAAAGAAGAGGATATCCTTTATACCGGTCTCCCGCTCTTTCACGGCAATGCCCTGTTGCTGACCGTGGGATTTGCCATGGGCAGGGGTGCTTCCGTTGCTTTGGACAAACGTTTCAGCGCTTCCGGCTTCTGGGATTCTATCCGGAAATACAAGGCAACCCAATTCAATGCGTTGGGCGCCGTGCTTCAGATCCTGATGAAGCAACCGGAAAAGCCTGATGACGCAGATAACCCCGTTCGCATGGTGCTTTCCGGCGGCTGCCCGAAAAACATCTGGGAAGCCTTTGAAAAACGCTTCGGGGTGACCCTCTGGGAAATATACGGCGCTGTGGACGGCGGCGGCATCAACTCATTGAATCTCGGAAACGCCCCGGTAGGGTCCATCGGAAAACCCATCGGCGACATCACCTGGAAGCTGGTGGATGATGCCGGCAATGAGGTCAACCCCGGTGAAATCGGGGAACTCATCCATAAGGCAAAAGAAGCAAAAACACCGGCTGTGGAATATTTCAAAAATCCTGAAGCATCGGAAAAGAAAGTGCG
>CAYTSY010000051.1:0-4033 GCA_964440555.1 uncultured Desulfobacteraceae bacterium | reverse complement strand
GGAGATCTCTTTACCCGTGATCAGGACGGCAACCTGTACTTTGTGGACCGGCAAACAGATTCCATGCGCCGCAGGGGAGAAAATATCTCTTCCTTTGAAGTGGAAAGCATCATCGAAAAACACCCGGCCGTGGCGGAATGCGCGGCGTTCGGCGTTCCTTCGGAGATGGGCGAGGATGACGTGATGATCTGGGTCCGCGAAAAGCCCGGCCACGTGCTTGATTTAAAGGATCTGATGCGGTTTTGCGCAGACAACATGGCTTATTTCATGATCCCCCGCTATGTGGATGTGGTGGAAACAATCCCCAAAACCGAAACGCTTCGGTTTACCAAAAACGAGCTTAAAAAACATGGGGTTACCCTACGAACCTGGGATCGTGAAAAAGAGATGCCCGACTTGAAATTGAAAATTGAAAATTGAAAATTTTGAAGGACGGGCTTTTAGATTACATGAAAAACTTTAACACGTAAGGAGGTCAAAGATGGGGTACAAAGAACTGGACATGACCATCAGTAAAGAAGCCCTGGCAATGCAAAAGGAAGCGAGGGACTTCGCCATGAAGGTCCTCAGGCCCGCGGGCATCGCCCTTGACGAACTCCATAACCCGGAAGATGTCATAGCCGATAGGTCTGTTTTATGGGATGTATTTAAAAAGTACCGTCAGATGGATCTTCATTTGCAGGGATTTCCCGAAGAACTCGGCGGCGTGGGAGAAATCGAGCCCATGGCCAACATCCTGATCAATGAAGAACTGGGATATGGCGATGTGGGGCTTGCCATCAGCCTCGGTGTTTCCGCCATGCCGTTTGCCATGGCGGCAAAGCTTCCGGATCCGGAATTGCAGGAATTGGCAAAAGCCTATTGCAAGGATAAAGACGCCAGGATGATCGGGTGCTGGTGCATGATGGAACCGGATCACGGTTCGGACTGGATATTGACGTCCCATCCGGGATTCGATGATCCTAAAAACGTGGGCGTTCCTTCGGTGAGAGCGGAAAAAAGCGGAAGCCATTACATTCTAAACGGCCAAAAGGCCGCATGGGTCAGCAACGGCACCATTGCCACCCATGGCGTGGTTCATTTGAACCTTGACCCGGCCCTGGGCATGCGCGGGGACGGCATCGCGATTGTTCCGTTGGATCTTGCCGGCGTATCCCGTGGAAAACCCCTCAACAAAATCGGCCAGAGGTCCTTAAACCAGGGGGAAATTTTCTTTGACAACGTCACGCTGCCGGAAAAATACATGGTGATTCCTGACCCGGGCGTGGGCACCATTATGAAGGATCTGACGCTTATCGGCGCCAACACGGGGATGGGCATGCTGTTTACCGGCGTTGCCCAGGCCGCATTTGACGAGGCGTTGAATTACGCCAAAAAACGGATGCAGGGCGGCAAACCGATTTTCGATCATCAAAGCGTGAGACTGAGGCTTTTTAAAATGTTTTCCTTGGTCGAATCAACACGGGCGTTCACCCGGCGGACTGCATTATACAACATGACGCACAATGATCCTTTAAACGGGCTGATCCCCTCCGCCGCACACGGCATGGCCTGCAAAGTACTCTCCACGGAAACCGCTTTCCAGGTGGCCAGCGAGGCGCTCCAGATTTTCGGCGGCAACGGGCTGTCCAGGGAGTATGTCATTGAAAAAATTTTCAGGGACGCCAGGGCATCGATGATCGAGGATGGTGAAAATAACGTTTTGTCCCTGGTAGGGGCGGCGCATTTGTAAGGGCGGTGATGCGTAATGAGTGAAGAGTGATGAGTGAAAGGAAGGGAAAAAATGAGAAGTGTTAAAGTGATTGGCGGGGCAATGACCAAAATCGGCAAGCACATGGACCGCAACATGAAATCCCTGGCTGCTGAAGCGGTGAATGCGACCTTGAAAGATGCGGGAATTGAAAAAAAAGAGCTCGAAGGCGCCTGGGTGGGAAACGCGGCCCAGGGAATTTTGGACGGCCAGGAAATGATCCGGGGGCAGATTGTGCTTCATCCCATCGGCATTACCGGCATACCGGTATTCAATATTGAAAACGCCTGCGCTTCCTCGGCTTCCGCGTTTAACGATGCGTGGGCGCGGGTCGCTCTGGGAGAAATCGATGTCGCCCTGGTTCTGGGCATGGAAAAAATGTACTACGAAGATAAAAAGAAATCACTGGGGGTTTTTACCTCCGGCATGGATGTGGAGATTCTGGCCTCTTTTATGGAGGCGGCCAGGCAAGCGGAAGCCCAGATCGAAAAGCAGCGGGAATCCGGTGAGGGCGGGGAAAAGAAGAAAACCGCCGGCCGCAGCATTTTTATGGATGTATACGCCATGGCCGCGAGAAACCATATGAAAAAATATGGCACAACCCAGCGGCAATTGGCGGCGATTTCATCCAAAAACCATTTCCATTCCTCGATGAATCCCCTCGCCCAGCATCAAAAAAGATGGTCCATAGAGGAAGTCTTAAACGATGTGGAGGTGGCCTTTCCTTTAACCCGGGCGATGTGCGCGCCCATCGGCGCCGGCGCCGCAGCGCTGCTCCTGTGTTCCGATGCCTTTGCCCAAAAAATCGGGGCGGCCCGCAGCGTCGATGTCGCCGCAACCGTCATGGCCTCGGGGGAAACAACAGTCGAGGGCCAGGAAGATCCCATGACCAAACTCGCCAAAAAAGCATACGAACGGGCGGGCATCGGTCCTGAGGATATCGATCTTGCCGAAGTCCACGACGCTACGGCCTATGGCGAACTCGGCAACACCGAAGCGATGATGTTCTGCCCGAAAGGACAGGGAGGCCCCTTTGCCGAAGCCGGTCACACGACGTTGGGTGGTAAAATCCCGGTCAACGTGTCAGGCGGCCTGGAGTCACAGGGTCATCCGGTAGGCGCTACCGGGGCACGCCAGGTGGTGGAACTTTTCTGGCATTTGACGGACCGGGCCGGAGACCGGCAGGTCAAAGGGGCAAAGGTCGGCCTGGCCCAAAACGGCGGTGGAACGATCGGAAACTCCGAGGCGGCGCTGTCCATTATTATTTTGAAGAAGTAAAGGCCCGGAAAGAGGCGGGAAAAGTTGAGAGCGAGAAAAGCGAGAAAAGCGAGCGGAACATGTTTCCTGTTTTTACCCTATCGCCTATCGCCCATCGCCCATAGCCTACTGCAAAGGAGAACAGTATGAGTTGGGAAGATGTTCAGGAAATTTTGCGCCCCCAATCGGTTCACATGGGGAAGATGACCGTTGATAAAGAAAAATGCCAGGGGTGCGGACTTTGCATCTTGAATTGCGTAACCCGGGCCTGGGAAATGGGCGACGACAACATTCCCCAAATGAAACAGGGATATAGCTGTTTGAGCTGTTATAACTGTCTGGTTGCCTGTCCGGAAGGGGCAATTTCCATCGTTACACCCTATCATGTGGATAAGGGATTCTGGAAAACAAACCCCGGCGTGCTTCCGGCAAGACCTCCGTTTCCCCCGATGGATGAAAACGGAAATCCCGATGACTACACGGTCGTGGAACGGTCCATTCTGGAACGCCGAAGCATCCGCAACTATAAGGACAAGCCTGTTCCCGACCCCCTGATCCGTCGCGTATTGGAAGCCGGACGCTTTGCCCCGAGTTCGGGGAATTGCCAGCCCTGGAAATTCATCGTGATTAAAGACAGGGCGATGATCGACGAAATGGATGAACTCATTGTTCAGGTCATTTCCGGGCTGCACAACATGTACTTGGACGACGAAACCGTTAAAGGGCTCGAATTCATGGTGGCGGGCAACCCCACGCCGCCGGCGGATCCCAGAATGATCATCGGCGGATTCGCCCCCATTGCCGGAAAAGAGGTCAAACCCTCGCTTGGCGCGCCTGCCGTCATCATGATCGCCGGCGACATGCGCTCCATTGCCGGACCGTATCTTCAGATCGGCATATGCGGACAAAACATGTGTCTGGCGGCTAATTCGCTTGGCATTCGATCCTGCTGGGTAGGGTTTTATGCGGTTCTTGAACAATTTCCCGATATCAAGAAAAAACTCGGGCTCGAGCCGCCCTGGACCA
>CAYTSY010000050.1:0-20381 GCA_964440555.1 uncultured Desulfobacteraceae bacterium | reverse complement strand
TTTTTTAACAATGTAACCATTTGATAAATTGAATTAAATCAGCCGATACCATGGAGCATGAGAAAAAATCCTTCAAAGGGTTCAACGACGATGCTATTGCCCGGATCAGGGGACTGGCTGAAACATTATGTGAATCAGAAGGAATGGAATTGGTCCATTTGGAATTTCAAAGGGAAGCCGTTGGCAGGACTTTGCGGGTTTATATCGACAAACCCGGGGGCGTCGGACTCAAGGATTGCGTTTGCGTCAGCCGGCAACTCGGTGATCTTCTGGATGTCTACCTTGACGAAGACGATCCGGCTTACAATTTGGAAGTTTCTTCGCCGGGTCTGGATCGGCCGATAAGTAAGCCGGCTGATTTTGAACGGTTTGCGGGGCAACGGGTTAAAATCAAAACCCGGCAACCCATTTCCGGGCAAAAAAATTTTACCGGAAGGCTTTTGGGGATATCGGAAGGGATTGTCAATTTGGAGCAAAATGATATAATCCGCGCTATTCCGCATGGGGAAATTTTAAAAGCGCGGCTTGTTCAATCAAGTTGATCGTGAAAAGTGGATACAAAATAATCATGGAGAAAACGAATGCTGATAACTGACATCAAGCGTGTTATTGAGCAGGTCAGCCGGGATAAAGGCATCGATCGGAATATTTTGATTCGCGCCCTTGAAGAAGCGCTTAAATCTGCGGCCAGGAAAAAATATGGCAGCAAGATAGACATTGAAGTCCAGTTCAACGAAGAAGCGGGCGAATTTGAAGTTTTTCAATTTAAAGAGGTTGTCGAAACGATAACCGACCCGGATATTCAGATGACGGTAGGACAAGGCGTAAAGCTTGACCCGGAATGTGAAATAGGGGACAGCCTGGGAAACAAAATGGACGCCACCACTTTCGGAAGGATCGCCGCTCAATCTGCAAAGCAGGTGATTATCCAAAAAATGAAGGATGCTGAAAGAGATTCCGTATATTCAGGGTACATCGACCGGAAAGGTGAAATCATAAACGGCATCGTTCAACGTTTCGATCGTCGGGATATTGTTGTCAATCTTGGACAAAATGAGGCTATTTTGCCTTACAAGGAACAGGTCCCCAAAGAGACGTACCGTCGTGGAGATCGAATCAGGGCCTATCTCCTGGACGTTATGTACGAATCCAGGGGTCCCCAGATTCTTTTATCCCGGACCCATCCGAATTTTCTGGTCAATCTTTTTAAAACGGAAGTCCCTGAAATATCAGAAGGAATTGTAAAGATCATGGGCGCGTCCCGTGAACCCGGGGTCCGGGCCAAGATAGCCGTCGCAACCAGCGACTCCGATATCGATCCTGTCGGCGCCTGCGTTGGAATGAAAGGCAGCCGCGTTCAAAATGTTGTTCAGGAACTTCGGGGGGAAAAAATCGATATTATACCATGGCATGTCGACCCGGCGAAATTTGTCTGCAACGCGCTGGCGCCGGCTGAAATATCCCGGGTAATTATCGATGAGGAAAACCGGGCCATGGAAGTTATTGTTCCGGATGAGTCGCTTTCCCTCGCCATCGGGAAAAAAGGTCAAAACGTCAGGCTGGCCTCTAAATTGACCCAATGGCACTTGGATGTCATCAGTGAAAAACAATACCGGCAGGACATGCGGGACGGCTACGACTCCCTGATCGCTTTACCGGATGTTGAACAGGCGCTTGCAGACGATTTATACGAAAAAGGATTTATTTCCGCCGAGGAGTTGAGCCACGCCACCGTTGAAGATTTAATGCAGGTCAAAGCGATGACTGAAGAAAAAGCATTAAACCTTATTGAAAATGCAAAAAAGCTCATCGCGGACTCAGAGGAACGCGCGAAATCCTCAGGTGATGGGAAAGCGTCATATACGGAAGAATCGGCTGACGCCGATTAATCTCTGATAAACGATTTTGCCGGGATTAAACCGGTGGGAATAAAAACCAGGATTATGATTAGGGGGACGAATGGCAAAAATCAGAGTCTACGAACTTGCCAGAGACCTGAATATGACCAATAAGGAATTGGTCGATAAACTCATTAGTTATGGGTATTCCATCGGAAGTCACATGAGTTCCATAGAAGATGACATCGTGGCTGAATTCAAAAACAGGCTGCACAAAAGACCGACCAAGGAGGTTGAAGAGACCCGGGTAAAACCGACGGTTATCCGAAGGCGGAAAAAAACAGCAGACGATGCGAAAAGTGAGACGCTGGAAACGCATGAAGAAGAACAGGAATTCGTCCTGGAACACCCTGGATCTCCCCGGATTTCTGAAGTGCAGGAAATGCAGGAAGTACAGGCGTCCGCCGAATTGCCGGAAGCAGAAATGCAAACCGAGCCAGAGCCTGAATCTGGATTTTCTCCGGAAAGCAAGCCCGTAATCGATCTCCCGGATTTTAAACCCGAAGAAACCGATGAAGCAATAGGCGCTGTTGAAGGTGCTGTTCCCTCACTTCTGGAACCGCTCTTGCCCCCGGCGCCGGTTGAAAAAGGCGTGGCTGGTCCCTCAGTTGCGGAGACGACGGCGGAGGCTGCTGAGTATCCTGAAAAGCCCATAGACACTGCTCCCGAAAACATGGAACGGCTAAAACCTGAAAAGCAGGAGTTTAAAAAGCGCCGGGGGAAAAGAGACGCTCCGGCAAAAATCATTAAACTCGGGCCGTTGCCGGTCCCGCCGGCTCCCGGTAAAAAAGAAGTTATTGCATTTCCGGAACCGGTGGTTGTCAAATCCCCCGGGGAAAAACGGGCGTTGGAAACGGTGGTGGATAAACCCATACCCTTTCCGGTGGCCAAACCAAAAACAGATACAATGACCGAGGAAGAAAAAACCCGGGCCAAAGAAAGAAAAAAGAAAAAAACGCTCAAAAAATTGGTTGAAGAGCCGGTCGACGCGGCCAAACTCGCCAAGAAGAAGATCTCCTTCAGAAAAAAATCCATAGTGGAGGGGGATGACCTCTATTCCGAAGAGAATCGGCTTAAAAAGCTGCGGAAAGGGGAAAAGGGGAAAAAAGCGGCAAAAGGCTTAAAACCCCAAATTACGACCCCAAAAGCCATCAAACGCCGGATCAAGGTTGATGAAACCATTATTTTGTCCGAGCTTGCAAAACGCCTGGGCATAAAATCGAGCGAGATCATCAGAAAATTGCTCGGTATGGGCGTAATGGCCACCGTCAATCAAACCATCGAATTTGATACGGCGGCTCTGGTTGCTTCAGAATTTGACTATGAAATCGAGAAAGCATCTTTTGAGGAGGAGTCCGTGTTGAAAACCGAATCCGATGATCCCGACAAGCTCTCGCTGCGTCCGCCGGTTGTTACGGTTATGGGGCATGTCGACCACGGCAAGACCTCGCTTCTTGACGCCATTCGAAAAACCAGTGTCGCTGAACAGGAAGCCGGCGGGATAACGCAGCGTATCGGCGCTTACCATGTCGACACCGACAGAGGGCAGATTGTTTTCCTGGACACGCCGGGGCATGAGGCGTTCACTGCCATGCGGTCCCGTGGCGCCAGCGTTACGGACATCGTTATCCTGGTAGTTGCCGCGGATGACGGAGGAATGCCGCAAACCGTGGAAGCCATCAATCATTCCAAAGCCGCCGGGGTTCCGATCATCGTGGCGATTAACAAAATCGACAAGCCCGGCGCCGATCCCGAGCGGGTGCAACGAGGACTTTCGGATGTGGGGCTCGCACCGGAGGATTGGGGCGGCGATACTATTTTTGTAAAAGTTTCCGCAAAAACAGGCGTCGGTATCGATGAACTGCTTGAGATGGTTATTCTCCAGGCGGAACTGATGGAAATCAAGGCCAATCCGGATAAATTCGCATCGGGCCACGTCATCGAAGCCAACTTGGACATCGGCCGGGGTCCGGTGGCCTCAGTTTTGGTTCAAGACGGAACGCTTCATACCGGGGATTCGGTTGTATGCGGCATTCATTACGGCAAAATCAGGGCTTTGCTGAATGACCGGGGCAAGCAGGTAAAATCTGCAGGCCCGTCAATGCCGGTGGAGATCATCGGGTTAACCGGCGTTCCCAATGCCGGAGACGAATTTATCGCACTTGGCGATGAAAAAAGCGCCAAGCAGGTCAGCAGTTACCGGATTCAGAAACAAAGGACCAAGGAGCTTGGAAAAACCAACCGGCTGAGTCTGGAAAACCTTTTCCAGCAAATGCAGGAAGGGGAGCTCAAAGATCTCAATATCATCATCAAGGCCGATGTTCACGGATCTATTGAAGCACTGAAAGACTCATTGGTCAAATTGTCCAACGAAGAAGTCAAAATCAATGTGATTCATTGCGCAACCGGCGCCATTGCCGAGTCCGATGTTTCCCTGGCAGCTGTTTCCGAAGCCATCATTATCGGTTTTAATGTGAGGCCAAATCCAAAAATTCAATCGTTTGCCGTGGATGAAAACGTGGATATCCGCTACTATGACGTAATTTATAACGTTATCAACGACGTTCAAAACGCGATCCTTGGAATGATGGCGTCTACGTTTGTAGAAAAGGTCTTAGGCAACGCCCTGGTAAGGGAGGTCTTTCATGTTCCTAAAATCGGCATGATTGCAGGGTGTTCCGTCACTGATGGAAAAATCCAAAGGGGCCAGAAAGTTCGTCTTATCAGAGATGGTATTGTTTTGTATGATGGGAAAATAGGCTCGTTACGGCGTTTTAAAGACGATGTAAAAGAAGTGCTGAGCGGATTTGAGTGCGGCATCGGCATTGAAAATTACAATGATATCAAAATTGACGATATGATCGAATGTTATTATCTGGAAGAAATAAAACCGGAAATATAGCGCCATGGTTGTCGGGACGGGAAAAATTATTTATCGGCTGCACGATTGCCGGTCTTTAAAGGAAAAAAGGAGCCTTGTAAAGTCGATTATCCATAAAATTCAAAACAATTTTAATGTATCGGTTGCGGAAATCGGTTCCAATGACCTTCACCAAAAAGCTGAAATCGGGTTTGCCATGGTCGGCAACGATGTCGGCCTGATCAACTCAAAAATAGATTTGCTGTTTAATCTGGCGGATGAAATCGGTTTGGCGGAGCTGATCGATTCGGAAATGGAAATTATAAGCCTATGACGACATTTTCCAGGGCAGAAAGGGTCGGCGGTCATGTCCAGAAAGCGATCACGGAGATTCTGCAAAAAGAAATCAGCGACCCGCGACTTGAAATGGTCACCATTACCCGGGTCAAATTGACCAGCGACCTGCGGATCGCCCGGGTTTACTTTACGTAGACGGGAAGCAAAGTGGCTTTGCCTGATGCAAAAGAGGGGTTTAAAAGCGCCTACGGATTTCTCAAGCGGAATCTGGCGCGCCAGCTTGGATTGCGCTATATGCCGGACCTCGAGTTTCATTATGATGATTCTTACGACCACGCATCCCAAATCAACGCGATATTGAGATCCATAAAAGAAGAAGATGAAACGCCTCCTCCATCATATTCGGATCAGTGAAAATATTTTGATTGCTTCGCATATCAATCCCGATGGCGATTCGGTGGGGTCCTTAACAGCCATGGGGCTTTCCCTCGAATCGCTGGGCAAAAAAGTTACGTTTTACAGTGAAAGCGTAATCCCGGTGGTGTATCGTTTTTTATCCGGTGTCGATCGGATCAAAAGGACGGTCACCCGGCCGGAAGAATTTGATTTGGCAGTGATCCTGGATTGCACCGGCATCGATCGCGTCGGCCAGGCGTTTGATGTTATTGAGCAGATGCCCATTGTCGTCAATATCGACCATCATGCCACGAATTCGAACTTCGGCGATGTGAAACTCGTAGATCCGTGGGCATGCGCCACCGCTGAGCTGGTTTACTGGGTGATAAAAGAAATGGGCATCCGCATCACCAAGGCCATTGCCACATCGATCTATACGGGGATTTTAACGGACACGGGGTCTTTTCGTTTTTCAAATACCAATGAAAATGCATTTGCCGTATGCAAGGAAATGGTGGAGTGCGGTGTTGATCCGTCTTACGTTGCCCAACATGTTTACGGGCCGTATTCCCTGGGAAGATTAAAGCTGTTAAACCGGGCGTTGGATTCCATTGAAATTTCTGAAAATGGCCGACTGTCCGTCATGATGCTGACCCAGGACATGCTTAAAAAAACACGGACCCGGATTGAAGACACGGACGGATTTTTAAATTATGCCAAAAACATAAAAGATATCAAGGTCGCAGCACTGATACAGCAGCAGCCAAACGGCCATCAACAGGGAAAAACTGAAAAAACGGTTTACCATATCAGCCTCCGGTCCGATGGAACCGTGGATGTCGCATCCATTGCCTCCGAATTCGGCGGCGGAGGCCATCGGACTGCCGCGGGTTTTTGTGTGGAATCAACCCTGGCCGAAATAAAAACAAAAATCCTTGAACTGGCAAAAACGATTTGACCCTTGTGCGTATCTCATGATTTAAGCGGGATCCTGGTGGTGGACAAACCCGCAGGCGTTTCTTCTGCAGCAGTCGTTGGAAAAATAAAACGACTTTTGCAGGTGAAAAAGGTCGGGCATGCGGGAACTCTGGACCCTTTTGCAACAGGAGTGCTTGTCTGCTGTGTGGGGAAGGCCACGCGGCTGGCGTATTTCTTGTTGAAATGCGATAAAACGTATGAGGGAGTTCTTTACCTGGGCGTATCCACCGATACCCAGGATAAAACCGGAACGGCTGTTTGCCCTCCGAAAGAGGCACGTTTTTCCCTGGATGAGATTTCGCAGGCAATGAAGCGGTTTGAAGGCACTATTGAACAAAAGCCGCCCGTTTACTCGGCATTGAAAGATAAAGGTGTGCCCCTTTACCGGCTGGCGCGGGAGGGACGGCCGGTTCAGAAGCCTGCCAGGCAAGTGGTGATTTCATCCATCAGGGTAGATAATGTCTGCCTTGCGGAAATACGGTTTGAGTTAAGCTGCTCCTCCGAGACCTATATCCGGACACTGTGCGTCGACATCGGCGAATATCTCGGATGCGGGGGGCATCTGAAAGAGTTGCGGCGAACCCAATGCGGCGGATTTTCAATCGTGCAGGCCGTTTCATTGCAAGACGTCGCGGATCTGGCGGCTTCCGGCGGGATTGAAAGCCATATGGTGGACATGAAAGAGGCAGTGCCGGAGATGCCGGAATGCGTTGTCAACCGGGCCTGTGCGGAAAAGGTAAAAAAGGGCGTTTTGCTGACCCGACAGGATTTTGGATGCGATAATATGCCCGATGAAAAAGGGTTTGTCAGAATTATCGATGCCGAAAACCGTTTGATCGCGATTGTTCAAAAGGAAAAGGGATCCGAACGGTATCATTATTGTTGTGTTTTAGCGCAATAGATGGGAATATTAAAATAAATACTAAACAAAGAAGGAGGACAGGAACAACGTGGCTTATACAACAGAAAACAAAAAAGAAATTATCGGCCGATTAAAAACCCATGACGCCGATACCGGATCTCCGGAGGTTCAGGTCGGTCTGTTGACCCATCGCATTTCTTATTTGACAGATCACCTGAAAATACACAAGAAGGATCATCATTCCAGAAGAGGGCTGTTGATGCTGGTTGGAAGACGGCGCAGGCTTTTAAATTATGTGAAGAAAAAGGATGTTCAGCGTTACCGATCCTTGATCGACACCCTTGAGCTAAGAAGATAGCAAGAGAAACACCTAATTAAATTCATTCAGGATCAAATAAATGGAAACAACTTTTAAGGCAGAGCTCGGTGGACGTACACTGAGCATTCAAACCGGAAAAATTGCAAAGCAGGCTTCCGGTTCGGTGGTTGTGCAATACAAGGACACGATCGTACTGGTGACGGTCGTCTCGTCCCTGGAAGAGCGGGAATCCGATTTTTTGCCGCTGACCGTTGAATATCAGGAAAAAATATATGCGGCTGGCCGAATTCCGGGGAACTATTTCCGTCGTGAAATCGGAAGGCCCAGTGAAAAAGAAACCCTCACGGCCCGGCTGATCGACCGGCCCATTCGTCCGCTTTTTGCAAAAGGATATAACAGCGAAACGCAAATTATCGCCACGGTTCTGTCCATGGATCAGGAAAATGATCCGGACACACTGGCCATGATCGGGGCTTCGGCGGCTCTGGAAATATCGGATATTCCTTTTGAAGGGCCGATTGCGGCTGTTCGCGTGGGACGCATCGACGGGGAATTTCAAATCAATCCCGTGATCAAAGACTGGGAAAAATCCGATATCAACATTATCGTCGCCGGATCAAAAACCGGCGTGGTCATGGTGGAAGGCGGCGGGGAAGTCGTCTCCGAATCGGATATGCTGGAAGCCATCTTTTTCGGGCACAAGGCCATGCAGGAAATCATTGATTTGCAGGTTCAGCTCAAAGAGGCCTGCGGCGTTCCCAAACGCAATTTTTCCTTGCCGGCAAAAGACCTTTCACTGATTGAAATCCTTTCGCAAAAGGCTGCCGAACCGCTGCGGGAAGCGATTTTAATCCCGGAAAAAATCAAGCGGCATAAAAGGCTTCGGGAGGTTAAATCGCAAATATTGGAAGGGCTGGGAGATGACTATGCCCAACGAAAAAGCGATGTTTATGAACTTCTGGACGACCTTCAAAAGAAAATCTGCCGAAACCTTATTTTAGTTGAAAGGCGGCGAATCGATGGCAGAAGATTCGATGAAATACGGCCTATCACCTGTGAAGTCGGCCTGCTGCCCAGGCCTCACGGAAGCGCTTTGTTTACCCGCGGGGAAACCCAGGTTCTCGGCGTTATGACGCTGGGCTCCGGACAGGATGAACAACGGGTGGAAACTTTGTCGGGCGAGGAAATGCGGCCCTTTATGGTGCATTACAATTTTCCGCCGTACTCCGTCGGGGAGGTCAAGCGCATGGCCGGCCCCAGCCGGAGAGATATCGGCCATGGGGGCCTGTCAACCCGGGCGATTGAACGGGTTATCCCGGATAAACAAAATTTTGACTACACCATCCGTCTGGTTTCCGAGGTAATGGAGTCCAACGGGTCTTCTTCCATGGGAACGGTTTGTGCCGGGATTCTGGCGCTGATGGACGGTGGCGTCCCCATCAAAGCGCCGGTTGCCGGAATTGCCATGGGCCTGGTGAAGGAGGAAGGCGACATCGTGGTTCTATCCGATATTCTCGGAGACGAAGATCATACCGGAGATATGGACTTCAAGGTTGCCGGTACAAAAGACGGCATCACCGCGCTCCAGATGGATATCAAAATTCATGAATTGCCCAGAGATATCCTGGAAAAAGCCCTGGAGCAGGCAAGGATAGGAAGACTGCACATCCTGGACAAAATGCTCGAGGCGATTCAGGAGTCCCGGAAAGACATCTCCCCCTATGCCCCGAAAATCGTCACGATTAAGATCAATCCCGAAAAAATTCGGGAAATCATCGGACCGGGCGGCAAGGTCATCCGGGCTATCCAAAGTGAAACCAATACCAAAATAGAAATCGATGATTCCGGCATGGTCAAGATCGCTGCCTTTTCACAGGAGGAGGCGGACAAAGCACTGGCATTTATCAACGGAATTACCATTGAACCCGAACCCGGCAGGATTTATGAGGGAACGGTGGTCAAAATTATGGACTTCGGCGCGTTTGTCCAGATTTTGCCCGGAACCGACGGGCTTGTGCATATATCCCAGCTTGCCGAACATCGCGTAACCAAGGTGTCGGATATCGTGAAAGAAGGGGATAAAATAAAAGTCAAAGTCCTCGAGATCGGTAAAGACGGCAAAATCCGTCTCAGCCACAAAGCCGTTTTGGAAGACGAGAAAAACGAAAAGAAAAATGATTGAATCAACTGTCCAAAAAGCGGTATTGGATAACGGCGTCCGGATCATCACCAAAAAGATACCCCATTTTCGCTCGGTGTCCATGGGGATGTGGGTCAATGTGGGCGCCCGCGACGAGACCGATCACCAGAACGGGATCTCCCACTTTATCGAGCACATGCTCTTTAAAGGCACCAGGAAGCGCACCGGTTATCAAATCGCGAAAGAATTCGACGCCATCGGCGGTCATACCAACGCCTTCACATCGATGGAAAATACCTGCTACCATGCCAAGGTCATGGACCAGCGTCTGGATTTGATGGTCGATATTTTGTCGGATATTTTTCTCAATTCGCTGTTCGACGAGAGTGAAATCGAGAAGGAACGTCCTGTTGTATTTCAGGAAATCTGCATGGTAGAGGACAGTCCCGAAGAGTATATCCACACCCTGTCCTCCACATCATACTGGGGGGACAATCCCCTGGGCAGATCGGTGCTGGGAAGCCGTGAAAACGTCACCCGGTTTGATTCGCCCATGATCCGGGATTTTTTTTCCGAATATTATCAACCCGACCGAATCGTCATCGCGGCCGCGGGAAACCTTGAGCACAGCCGGGTACTGGATTTTCTGGGTACGGCGTTTTCGTCCATCCGGCCGGGAAACCAGTTCCCCAAACGCCATACCCCGGCGGGGCAGGCCGGCATCGAAGTCAAGCACAAGGACTTGGAGCAGGTTCATATCTGCCTCAACACCCGGGGGATTTCCATAACTGATCCCAAACGATATGCGCTTTCCCTGATGAACACCATCCTGGGCGGCAATATGAGCTCCCGGCTGTTTCAGAAGATACGGGAAAAAGAAGGCCTGGCCTACTCCGTTTACTCCTATGCATCCTCCTATGAGGATACCGGCATGTTCGGCGCTTATGTGGGGACGGATGCCGCTCATTGCCCCAGAGTCGTTACGCTGATTCTGGAGGAGATGCGGAACCTGAAAAATAATCCGGTTGAAGCGTCCGAGCTTCATGACGCCAAGGAATTCACCAAGGGGTCCATGGTATTGGCGTCGGAGAGCGTGGACAATCAAATGGTGCGGCTGGCGCAAAATGAAATTCATTTTGGTGAAGAAATTCCTCTGGAAGCCGTCTTAGCCCGGGTTGACGAGGTCAGTGAAAGCGACATTTCAGATCTGATCCAAAGCCTTTTTCATTCCGACCACCTGTCTCTAACGCTGCTCGGCCCGGTTCCGGACCCGGATGCCTACCAGGAAATGCTGTATTTTTAAAAGCCTTATTGAACGAACCGGCCACTCATATGGATGCAACCGACCAGCCCCGCATAGATTTTCTCCGGATCAACCCGGAAACGGATCAGGACATTGCCTTGCCGCAATACATGACGGCGCAGTCGTCCGGGATGGACGTTTGCGCGGCCCTTGCCGATTCTTTAACGCTTGCCCCAGGGGACATTGCGTTGATTCCCACCGGATTTGCCATGGCGATTTCAACCGGATTTGAAGCCCAAATCCGTCCGCGAAGCGGATTGGCCGTAAAACAGGGGATCACCGTCATCAATTCACCGGGCACCATCGATGCCGATTACCGCGGGGAAGTCAAAATCGCCCTGATCAACGCGGGCAAACACCCTTACACCATCCGGCGCGGGGACAGAATCGCCCAGATGGTCATCCAGCGTGTGTATCAGGCGCAAATACGGCTTGTGGACACCCTTCCCGAAACAAAACGAAGCACCGGCGGGTTCGGGCATACGGGGATTTCTTAAGAGAATATCGCCAACGGATTTTATGGTCGATTCAAAAAAAAAATATCCGCAGGACAGGAACGACGGTCATTTTTGCTTTTGCGCCCTGGCCAGCGGCAGCAAGGGCAACGCCCTGTATATCTCGGACGGAGAAACGTCCATTCTAATCGACGCAGGCCTTTCCGGCGTTGATATGGAAAGGCGGTTTGCGACAAAAGGGCTCAACCCCGAACACCTGGACGCCATTATCGTTTCCCATGAACATATCGATCATGTAAGGGGCGTGGGGGTGCTTTCCCGCCGCTACAACATCCCCGTATACGCCACTGCAAAAACCGCGCAAGCTGCGGCCCCCATCATCAAGGATATCAGAATTCAGAAAGCATTTTCATGCGGCCGTTCTTTTTCCATCAACCGCCTGACCCTTCACCCGTTTTCCGTTTCCCATGACGCCCAGGACCCGGCAGGGTTTACCGTCGAGTATAATGGAATTAAAATGGGACTGGCAACGGATCTGGGACTGGCAACGGGCATGGTGAAAACGCATCTGAAGGATTGCGACTTATTGATGATCGAAGCCAACCATGACATTTGCATGCTGGAAAACGGACCTTACCCCTGGCCGCTGAAGCAGCGCATCAAAAGCAGAAGCGGACATCTGTCCAACGAGGATTCCAAAAATCTTTTACATGAAATCAAGCACCGGGATTTAAAGCATGTTATTTTAGGGCACTTGAGCGAAACAAACAATACGCCTCAAAAAGCACTATCCCACGTCGGGCCGGCACTGGACGGGTACACGGCTTTTTTGAAGGTCGCCGTTCAGGAAAAATGCGGGGATCTGGTTTTTCTCACGTGACCCTTTGTGAGTGCCCCATTAATGAACGACCCAGACCGCAAATCCGTCGGATTTCTGAAGCACTTTGCTGGTTACGCTTCCCATGAAAAACTCCTTGACCATGGAGATACCCCTTCGCCCCATGACAATGGTTCCGCAGTCGTCAGCTTTTGCCTGATTGACGATATCATCGGCCGGCGAGCGGGTCCCATTGACCACCTTTACTGAAATCTGGCTTTCGGTCAGGTCGAAATCCATAAGCATGTCCCTGGATTTGTCGATGTAGGGGATTATTTCACGGCCTGCTTTTTTTCGCCAGGCTTCTTCCACTTCCGGGGCCTCATCAACAACTTCCTGGGGAATAAACCGGCTGATATGTCTTAAGGTGTGGAAAATGGTGATATGACAATTTGTTCCGGAAAGCATATACCCGGCATGATCGACCGCCCGTAATGCATTTTCTGAGGCGTCCAGACTGATGAGCACATTTTTGGAACGGACGGTTCCCCCTACGATCCAGACCGGCATCGCCTGGCAGTATTCAACCAGGTTTTTGGAAACCTCGCCCAGAAAAAAATCCTTCAAATCCGTTTTTCCTCGCCGGGTAAGCAAGATGGCGTCGGCCCGCCTTTTTTCCGCATGATAATAGACGTCTTTGGCGATGCTCTGCTTTCTTTTTTGATGCACGGTTTCGATCCGGTCCTCAGGAAAGCCTTTGGCGATGATGATGGCTTTGGCTTCCGCGACGACTTTTTCGGCCACTTGCAGGTTTTTGTTTTCCATGGCCCGCAGTCGTGATCTTTCTTCTTTACTCAAGCCTTTATCGTCTTCAAAAATCAAGGGCAATGCCGGCAGGATATAGCACAACATGATTTTTATGTTATGTTTGGGGCCAAGCATCATTTCGACATAATCAAGCGATTTCAAGGAATTTTTCGACCCATCCACGGGAACGACGATACTTTTGGGGGGCAGCGCCATAATGTTCTCCTTTTAAGGGTGTTCGGGCTGAAGTGTTTTTCATCCGGTCCGAATATCGTGGACCATAAATCGTGACGAGAACGAACTTGTCACGATTTACGATTTACCCGTTACGATTCATGTTTTCTTTGCCAGCCAGTCCTGAATTTCCTCTGCCTCGTATGCCTCCTGCTTTATGGTAAGGTCCAGGTTGATAACCAGCCCCGAATGGCTGCGGGTTTCATTTTCCGTTAAAAGATCAGAATGAAGCCGGCGGGTATGTCCAACGCTTTCAAGGGCGTTTTTCAGAGCCGCTCCGATCGAAGCGGACAACAGCATGTTTCCGGCTTTTAACTTCGGAGAAATGCCGTTTTCGGCGACATTTTCGGCCATATGGGCCAATTGTTTCATTTTGGTCAGTGAAAAGTCCATAATCTGCCAGCCGCGAATCTCGTGATTCTGAAATACCCAGGCATCACGAAGGCTCTGAAGCATCTGGTTGTATTTGACAGAAACGATTTCCTGTATTTTATCCACAAAATCCTTGGGCAGTTCATTTTCTTCGCCGGGCAGTCCTGCGGCTTGTTCAGGTTTCAGTTTGTTATGCGTCCTTAAAAATTTTTTGGCATGCATATCGGATTCCCATGCCTCCCGCTGCAAAACACGCTTGATATGGGGGTCGCTGATCTGATCCGCTTCCGCATAATAATGCGGGATAAGTTTTTCCTCGTATTGCACATAGGACTTAAAAATCGTTGCGCGGTTGCTCGGATCATAGGGGTAAGGCGCCGGCTTCATATCCGGTTCGCCGCCCAGCCGGCCGATGATCATTCCCAGCCAGTGCATATGCCACATTTCTTCTCTGGCCCTGGAGAGCAGGCCGGCGCCCAGAGGCGTGTCTTCCCCTTCCAGATAAGCGTGTACCAGATACCGGATGATGGCGGAATGCTCATCGGTGATATCTCTATTCAACATCTCAACTATTTGTTGATCTTCTATGTAAAACCTCCTGTAAGGAAAGCAAATTAAGAGTTAAGCCATACCACCTTTTCCCCAAAGTCAGGCGCGATACGGTCTGTGGTAACGGATATTTTCTCTGAACCACACCGGAATCGAAAGCGCAAAGACAAGATCGGCCGGTTCCAGCGCATCTGCAATATCACCGCAGGCTGCGGTATTTTGCATCCGGGATGCCTTTATTTGTTCAAGCCGGCAGACAAGACGGTCGGTATGCGGCGTGGCGTTTGCGATATTCAGGCGATTTTGGGCATATACGGTCCCCAGCGCATCCATGAGATCAATAGCGCTCACCCGGTAATTGTCTCCAAGTCCTTTCCCCGGGGTTTCCCGTGACCATGCGCCGGACTTCTGAATGAAGAATCCTTCCGCGGGAATATGTGAAGCCCTTAAATCATGAGCCAATCGATTCCCCGCTGCGGCATAATTGACCATCAGCCTGGGGTTTTCCTGTACCATCCTGGATGGCCGCCTGTCCTGGCTGAATAATCGTTTATGGGTCACGTGATCTTTATCCCGCCACACGCTTTCCACAGCCGCCCTGATTTCATTGCCGTTATATGCGCAGGGCAACGAAATGATTTTAATAAGACTATAATATTTTTGGACATTTTTAAATGTCTGGTTGATTGCGAGAACCGTGGTAAAATCCCCGGTTTCGCCGGGGCAAAGGCTTAAAAAAAACATAAGATGTTCCGCCTCATCACTCATTACTCATTATGCTATCCTACCAAATTATTGTGAAAAAGGTCAACCCCTTATCGGGATGAATTGTTTGTTGACATCCCAACTATTTTATGGTTTCCCCAGAAAACCGTTTTCGATGGCCTTTTATCCTGTTGATATTTCATGCAGACCGGGATAATTAGATATATTTGGGGCATTGAATTGAATTTAGGGCATGACGGGCAAAAAAAGGAGAAGATCAAATGAAACAAAAATACATGATTTCAAAAAGCGATGCCGGCAACACGCTGAACATTAAAGAACTTGCTGAGATCGATAAAGATGTGTTTTCCATTCTGTGCGAAGAAACCTATGATATGAAAACGGTCATCGAAGCCCTGGATGCGGGGATGAACCAGACTGCATCGGCGATTCGAAACCGAAATTTTTTTCCGCCCTTTTCAACGCTTGAAAAAATTGCCGAGGGAATCAAATCCCTGATCAACACGGACAGCGATGAAACCATCGAAGTGTTTATCGACGATGCGACCATATTATCGAAAAAGGAAGAAGAATATGCCGTAATCGACGATCTTGAAAGTGATTCGGAACAACTCGACGATTTGCTTGAAGATGAAGCCGTTGACGTTTATGACGACGAAAACCTTTCCATAAAAAAAATCAATGCGTCCATTAAAGTTGATGAGGATGAATTGATTGATGAAAATGGCGATATATAATGGATTTTTGAACAGACCGTGAAAAAATCGATCCTTATATCGTTTGTCCTTTTATGCCTGATTGCCCTTTCCGTTGCAGCCTGTCTTGAACGTGAATATGGTTTTTCCGGTAATACAATGGGGACGACCTATCACATCCAGGTTGTGGCCCGTTATTTTTATAGTCCGTCGCAACTCAAACAAAAGGTCGACAAACGACTTGACGATATCAACCAACGCCTGTCCACCTATATCCGGACGAGCGAAATCACGCGGTTTAATAATAGCGCCGATGCTGAGAAAAAAATTCGCGTCTCGCCGGATTTCTTTTTTGTCATGACCGTGGCCGAAGAACTTTACCGGTTGACCCAAGGCGCCTGGGATGGAACGGTAAAGCCTCTGGTGGATTTATGGGGATTTGGCAGCAACGGCCGGAAAGAAAATATCCCGGACCAAGAAGAAATCCAAAAACTGTTTCAGACCGTCGGATTTCACCGGGTTGAAATCCTGAAAGACGGATATCTGAGAAAAAAAATCCCTCAAGTCACGGTGGATCTGGGTTCCATCGTCCCGGGATATGCGGTGGATGAGATTTCCAAACTGATCCGAAAAAACGGCATAGAGAATTTTATCGTTGAAATCGGCGGCGAGGTCTATGCCTCCGGTTTGAGAAAAGACAAAAAGCCATGGCGCATCGGTATCAGCACCCCCCGGGCGGATGCGCCCTCTGAGCTAATCTACAAGGCGGTGGACCTGAAGGATAAGGCCATGAGCACCAGCGGGAATTATCGCAACTTTTTTGAATATAACGGCAT
Source organism: uncultured Desulfobacteraceae bacterium (assembly GCA_964440555.1). Classification (GTDB taxonomy): domain Bacteria; phylum Desulfobacterota; class Desulfobacteria; order Desulfobacterales; family UBA5616; genus CAYTSY01. Next base: position 3,837 of record CAYTSY010000050.1, on the reverse strand, counting down.
CCGTTATTCCCATATTATTGACCCAAAGACCGGTTACCCGGTAAAGGCCGGCGTCGTCAGCGTTTCCGTGATAGCCGACACCTGTGCCTTCGCGGACGGTCTGGCCACGGGGCTGATGGTTATGGGGCCGCAAACCGGCATTCGATTGACCCATCGTCTGAAGGCAACGGAATGCCTTATCGTCGTTCAAAATGCCGATGGATCATTAAGCGACTATTATTCAAAGGGATTTCCCTATTGACAAGGGCGGCAAACCCATGAAGATATATCTTGAAACACTGGGATGCGCCAGAAATCTCGTGGACAGCGAATTGATCCTCGGGCAACTCAGGACCGCCGGGTTTTCAATTCTCAAAGAGCCGCAAGGCGCCGATGCCATTATTGTCAATACCTGTAGCTTCATTGAAGATGCGGTCAATGAGTCCATCGATACGATACTGCACCTGGCCGGGCATAAAATATCCGGAGATTGCCGCATGCTTATTGTGGTCGGGTGCCTGCCTGAACGCTATCGCCAGGACCTCGCGGACAGCCTGCCGGAAGTCGATCTGTTCCTGGGAACGGGCGCCATCCATCACGTAGCCGATGCCCTTTTGAATCCGGGCGGCTTGAGCGGATGCGTCCTTCCGGCGCCCGGGAGCCAGGATTTCGCGGATTATGCGAACCGGGTGCGGAGATATGAAAACGCGCCTGCGGCCTATCTCAAAATTGCCGACGGCTGCAACAGACGTTGCACCTATTGCATTATTCCCAGGCTTCGGGGAAATCAAAGAAGCCGCAGACCCGAAGATATTATCCGGGAAGCGCGCAACCTGATCCGGTCCGGCGTAAAAGAGCTTTCTCTGGTGGCCCAGGAGACTTCGTTTTATGGACAGGACCTCACGCCGGCATCAGACCTTCCCGGCTTACTTTCAGATTTGGCGGCTCTGTCCGAAAATGCCTGGATCAGGGTGCTTTACGGCCATCCGGAAAGCATAAGCGACAGTCTTATTCAAACCGTCGCTGCATACCCCAATATATGCGCTTATTTTGATCTGCCGATTCAACATGCCAGTACGCCGGTTTTAAAGCGGATGGGGCGAAATTATACAGAAGATGACCTGCTTGATAAAATTGACCGGATTCGCCGTCGGATTCCGGATGCAGCCCTCAGAACCACCGTGATTACCGGATTTCCCGGTGAAACGGACGAAGATTTCAAAGTCTTAAAAAACTTTGTTCAACGCGTTCGATTCAATCATTTGGGAGTATTTGTCTATTCGGACTCCGAAGACCTGGTTTCCCACCACCTCGCCGATCCCACACCTAAAAAAATTGCGAAACAGCGATATGGCGAGCTCATGGCCTGCCAGCAGAAAATATCCATGCAGATCAACCAGGGCCATGTCGGCAAGACACTTTCCGTTCTCCTTGAAGAGCCCGTTGAAGACGGCCTTTTTGTTGGCCGTACCATGTTTCAGGCCCCTGAAGTGGACGGAATAACCTATGTTCATTCAAATGCCCTGTCCTTGGAATGTCTGGTGGGAAGCTTTGCCGAAGTGAAAATTACGGATGCCCTGGAATACGATTTATCAGGAGATGACACATGAACGATATGAAAAAAAGACTTCTGGAAATGGTCAAGGAAGATCTTGAAAGAATTGAAGGGTCCCTTGCCTGGCATTTGACGACCAGCTTCGATCTTGTGTCAAAGGTGGCCAGTCACCTCCTTTTCAGCGGTGGGAAACGCCTCAGGCCGTTGCTGCTGGTGCTGTCTGCAAGAATCTGCGGGTATTCCGGAAAGCTTGATCTGGATTTTGCGACGGCATTTGAATATCTCCACACCGCCACCCTGCTGCATGACGACATTGTGGACGGGGCGACTGTCCGCCGTGGAAAGCCCGTGGCCCATGCGCTGTGGAACAGCGCAACCGCCGTACTGGTGGGCGACTTCCTCTTTGCCCGGGCAAGCTCCATTGCCGCCCAAACCCGTCAGATCGAGGCAATTGAAATTCTGGCAAACGTTACCGAAGAAATGTCACAGGGAGAATTGTTCCAGCTCGCGAAAAAAGGCAACCTCAATATTACCGAAGCAGAGTATCTCGATGTGATCCGGAGGAAAACCGCTGTCCTGTTTCAGGGCGCCTGCCGTATCGGCGCCGGTCTGGCCCATGCCGATGAGGAGCAAAAACACGCCTTGGCGACATACGGCTTTAACCTGGGGATTTCATTTCAAATGGCTGACGATCTTTTAGACTACACCCAAAAAGATATCAAAACCCTCGGCAAGAAAGCAGGAGCGGATTTAAGGGAAGGCAAAGTAACGCTGCCGGTGATTGATACCTTAAAAAAAGCCGATGCAACAGACCGGAATTTAATTAAGGAAATGATTCAAAACAAGGATTTTTCAATCGATGAATTCGAAGCGCTGATCGCGCTGATGGAAAAGTATGATGGATTAGCCTATGCACGAAAAGCGGCGCTGACCTATGTCGATCAGGCAAAAAACGCGCTTTTAATTTTTCCGGAATCGCAAACCCGCACTATTCTCATGGGATTTGCCGACTATGCGCTGGAGCGCGATTCATGATGCTTTACATTACAAACCAAAGGTTTTTTGATATGAAAAAAAATCATTATGCAACCATCAGTCTGCTGTGCCTGCTTCTATTGCCGGGCGGGGCACTGCCGCTTCTGCACGCACAGGATGTCCCCGCGCCCGGAGCGCGGACGATTCAGGTCATCGGAACTGCTCCAATAATTTCTGCAAATCTGGAAAAGGCCAGGGAGGCTGCTGTCGCAGACGGGCTTGTCCTGGCAGTCGGTCAGGCAGCAGTCGAACTTCTTACCCATGAGGGACTGGTTAAGTATTTCCAGGAATTAAACCAGACCTTATTTAACAATACCCAGGCATACATTCAGAATTATAAGGTTTCAGCGGAGGCCACGACCGACAAAGTCTATCGCATTGTCCTGGAAGCGACCGTTTCCACGGAGAGTCTGGAAAAATACTTATCCGGGGCCGGTTTTATCCATGGCCAAAAGGCATTGCCGAAAATTTTGTTCCTGATTTCGGAAAGAATGACCACGGATGCATCGCCGCGATTCTGGTGGGGAAGTCAGGATTCCATTTTTTTTACGGCCCATTGTGAAGCGGCCATGATCAAGACCATGGAGGAATCGGGGTTCACCATTGTGAGCCACCAAAATCCGAAAATCATCAGCGACCTGCCCTCAATGGGCCAAAAGTACCAGTTGTCCGACGAAGATGCGGTGTTCGTGGGCGTAAACACCTCGGCGGACATTTTAGTCGTTGGAGAAGCCCTGGTGGAAATTACCCAAAATGTCATGGGAACGGATAAACGGACCTTTCAGGCAACCCTGTCGGTCCGGGCCATTCGATCCGATACCGGAGAAAAGATTGCTCAAACCAGTCAAACAGCAATCACCGTAGATGCCGATGAAACCAAGGCCGGCGCCGAGGTTCTGACGCAGGCCGGAAAAGCAGCCGGAAATGAGATCGCCGCCCAGTTGGCGTTGTCCTGGCAAGCCGGTGCTGCTGCTCCCGGCCAGATTGCCGTCGCAGTGGAAGGGACAAGCGATCTGGCAAGTTTTGTGTTTTTCCGTAAATCTCTGAATGAGCTCCCCGGGGTCAAAAGTATCTTCATCCGGGAAATGAAACCTGATCAGGCTGATATCCTGGTGGATTATGAAGGCAGCACGGAACAGCTTGCCGAAACGCTGATGGCAAATACCTACGGTTCTTTCGGCATCAATATCTATGAAATCACACCGGAAACGCTGAAAATAAAATTGCTCAAAAAACTTTTAGTACCAAGCAAAGGGATATTAAGATTT
>CAYTSY010000049.1:12770-21364 GCA_964440555.1 uncultured Desulfobacteraceae bacterium | reverse complement strand
TCGTGCTCTTCGTGGTTTATAAAAATTTAGGCATAATGGCGACTTTTTACGAGACCATCAAATGGATGAACTTTTAAATGTCTTGAAAACGACGGAAAGATATGGTTTATCCCTTTAAAAAACGAGGAAAGGGAAAGAAACCTGATGGCATCACCCGGAGAAAAATTTTTATCCATCGATCAGATCCGCAAGGGATTTGAGATAAACGGCTATGTCTGCAACCGGCAGATCGCTACTACACTTTACCTGGCTTTCCATCTGGAAAAGCCCATTTTGGTGGAAGGCCCGGCCGGCGTCGGAAAAACGGAGCTGGCGAAAATTATGTCGGCATACCTGGGGCAGCCGCTGATCCGGCTCCAGTGTTATGAAGGTCTTGACGAGTCCAAGGCCCTGTATGAGTGGAAATACGGCAAACAATTGCTTTATACCCAGATCCTGAAGGATAAGCTCAACGATATTTTAAAAGGCGCCGAAGGACTGAGCGCATCCATGTCGCGGCTTCATCAGTTCGACGATATTTTTTATTCCCCCCATTTTCTGGAGCCCAGGCCTTTGCTTATGGCGCTTCGCCAGGAAAATGGCGCTGTCTTATTGGTGGACGAGGTGGATAAATCGGATCAGGAATTTGAGGCGTTTTTATTGGAAATTCTATCGGATTATCAGGTTTCGGTTCCGGAAATCGGCACCATCGAGGCCATCTCCAAACCCTTTGTATTTCTCACCAGCAACAACACCCGGGAAATGAGCGAGGCCATCAAAAGACGATGTCTTCACCTGTTCATCCCTTTTCCGGACTCCGGGATGGAGAAAAGAATCGTGCAGGTCAAGGTTCCCGGCATTTCGGAAAACCTCAAGAAGCAGTTGGTCGGCTTCATTCAGGAGGTCCGGCGGCTGGACCTGAAAAAAGTTCCCTCGGTCAGTGAAACCATTGACTGGGCCAAGGTGCTGGTCTTATTGCATGCGGCAAAACTCGAACCCTCCTTGGTGAAAGAGACGCTCAACGTCATCATCAAGTACGAGGAGGACATGGACGCGGTGCGGGAACACATGCATGATCTGATGGCCAAAGCGGCCAAAGCGGATTAGGAGTCAGCCGTGGACCAGGTTCTTCTGGATTTCATCACCGCCTTGAGGCATTCCGGGGTTCGGATATCCGTTTCCGAGAGCATGGATGCCATGAATGCTGCCCGCCTGGTGGGGTATGGGGATCTGCGGGTCTTTAAAAACGCCCTGTCCGCGACCCTTGCCAAATCCAAGCGGGAAGCGGAGATTTTCGAGTCCTGCTTCTCCCGTTTTTTCTCAATGGAGGAGCCTGGCCCGCCTATCGGATCAGCCGATGATCTTCCCCCAATCGAATTTTCCGACAAGGATTCATCCCTCACCCAAATGCTTTTGTCCGGAGACACGTCGGGCTTGGCCGCTTCCCTGCGCGAATCCGCCGATAACGCCAACGTAAAGACCATTTCGTTTTTCACGCAGAAATCCCTGTTTACCCGCCGCATTCTCCAGGGGATGGGGGTCGAGGGCCTGGATAAGGACATCCAGTCCCTGGCCGCTTCCGGAGACCCTTCGGACCGGCAAAAGGGTGAAAACCTCCGTCAGGCAAGAGACGTTTTGGCGGATTATGTGCGAAATTTTGTGGAACGCCAATATTCCATGTTCGCCCAAAACGTTCCGGAAGATCTTCTGGAGCGGTTTTTACGGGATACCAGACTATCCAACGTGGAGGAAAGAGACTTTCGGCGAATGCATGTGTTGATTAAAAAAATGGTCAAGCGCCTGAATGATCTGCATTCCAGACGGAAAAAAGTGGCCCGGCGGGGGTGGCTGGACCTCAAGAAAACGCTACGGGCCAACGTGGCCTACCAGGGAATCATCATGGTTCCCAAGTGGAAGACGATAAAGGAAAACCGGCCCGATATTGTTGCGATTTGCGATGTGAGCCGGTCCGTGGAGAACGTGGTCCGGTTCCTGCTTCTCTTCTTATACAGCTTAAACGACTCGCTGGCCCGGGTCCGCTCGTTTGTCTTTTGCTCCAACCTGGTTGAGGTCAGCCATGTGTTCGAAAATTACCGGATAGAAGAAGCCCTGGATCGAATTTTGAAGGGAAAAGGTCTGGGTCTGCAGTTTGCTTCCACCGATTACGGCCGGGCATTTGAAGATTTCAAGGAAAAATGTCTGGACCGGGTCACCCACAAGACGACGGTACTCATGCTGGGGGATGCGCGGAATAATTTCGGCAAACCCAGGACCGATATCCTGAAGCTGATTCAGGAGAGGAGCAAGCGCATCCTCTGGTTAAACCCGGAACCCAAATCGTTTTGGGGCACGGGGGATTCGGAAATGAAGCGGTATATGCCCTACTGTTTCCTTGCCAGGGAATGCAGCACGGTCAACCATATTCAACGGGTGGTCGATTATATGCTCAGGGGTTCATGAGGATGGCTATGTAGACAATGTCTTGGCCAGCACCTCCAGATAAAACCGTGCATGACTGATGGGTGCCGCCATGTTGGCCCGGTGGTTGGCCAGGATGCCGCTTAACCGGCTGTTGGTGATGAGAATCGGGTTTATTTCAACGGCCCGTTTGCAGGCTTCTATGGCGTGGTGCAACACTTCAGATCCTCTGCGGGACTCCACCGTATCGGCAAAATCGGTCTCCAGGGCCTCCAAAAGAAGCAACAGGGTATGGGCAACGCCCCTGGCGTAAAAAAAATAATCATCCGCCCTGAAATACCCTATCGGCTCCCCGTCCTCCTCGGTTTTTTTGACCAGGTTTTCCTCGCAGCTTCCCAATAGATCCACGTAAGCGTTGAGCAGCGGGACGAGGTTGTCGGTTCGGGTATAGAACTGGGCCTTTCCGTTCAAAAGCTTGTTTTGATAAGCGGTAAGTTCTCGGAGTGCTTCCTTGTACTTGGATTCCGCCGAAGGAAACCAGTATCTGTCCGCATTGATCATGAACCAGTTCATGGCCCGCTCGAGATTCGGGTCAAATGAGGCTGTGGCGCCGGTCCGTGAGATTCTTTCAGCCAAAATAACCGATGTCCGGCGGGTTGCTTCGAGCACGCCGAGTTGAAAATTATTGATGTTGTCGGTGAAATTTAAAATATCATTGGGCCGCCACCCCCACCACCGCTTATTGAGTTCATACGCCAGTGGCTCAATGGCAGCTCTGATAAAGGCCACGCCGTTCCGTGCGGGTATCTTCTTGTCAGTCGTTGCGGCTGCAGGGACCGCGGAGTGAGCCGGGGCCACAGGCATTTCCGTGAGATCCTCCTGCTTTTTCGGGGTAACGGCCACTGTTTCAGGAGGCTTTGCCTCTTCCATCGCAAGATCTGCTGCCGCTTGTCCGGTTTCGGCTGCCGGAAGAGGCGTTGTCGGATGAACGGGCAGTTGGACTTCAGCATCATGCAATGATGATGTTTTTTCGGGTGGTGCTGCCGGGGATGCAGGTGACGCCGGATGGATCCGGTTGAGAACCATGACAAATCCCCACAGGCCGATCAGCGTTGCAGCCGATATCAGGATAATCCGTTTGAAAAGATATTTTTTAAAACCTTCCGGGTCATTTTGGGTATTGTTGTCGTTGTTGTCTTTCATACGGGCTCCTTGTTCATGATCCTTTCCTCAGTTTTCGAATATCTCCGATCCGAATCGTAATGTTTTGGGCATCGAAATATTCCATGAGCGGGATAACAAATTTTCTCGATGCGCCGGCCAGATCTTTAAATTGCGATGCGCTGATTTCACCGTTTTTTTCCAGAAAACCAACCAGTCCGGCCTGCAGGCGGTTTATGGCGGCCGGATCAAAATAAAGGTCGTCTTTGGTTTTAATGATTTTTTTCTCCTCGATCAGGTGCATCAGGATATCTTTGGCTTTTTGAGGATCGAGGGTCAACGCTTCAACGATTTCCCTGAAATAGGGAGGCGTCAGGCCCCCTTCATGATAGGCACGGACAATCTTTTCACCGGCTTTTTCCTGATCGCCTGCCAGCGATGCCGTGTGTCCGGCAAGCCGGACCGTATCTTCAGTTAAGGCCGCCTCGTTGTTTTTTACCATTTTATCGAGGGTCTGGTTAAAAAGTTTGGAACCCTTGATTCGGGGAAATTTTGACTTGAGTTCTTCCTTGGACATGCCCGGCCGCAAGGGGAATGCGCGATGGAATTCCCCGAGATAGTCCAAAATATCATTTTTCAGGATTTCAAATGTGTCGGGGTGGATATAGATCTGGTTTTCCTTGTCCGTAACGATAAACTGTTTTTGGACCACAAGGTCCTGGATCAGTTGGGTGAGGCGTTTTTCGGGCTGGTTGGTCAAAATGAGGAGCTCAGCAAAAGAAACGCCCCGGGTTCCGGACTCCCGCGCATGGTATAACATGATGTTTTGCGGCGTATCGTCGGCGATTTGATTCAAGCCGCGGATGGTTTCAGGTTTGAACCGCTTATGCTTCCGGCAGATCGGGTTGATGATATACCCCCCGCCGATGGTGCGGACCGGGGAATAACTGCGGATGACAAAGCGATCGTCCCTGACCAGGCTGACCGGCGTATCCAGCCGCAGTTGAGCAGCCACGGCCTCTCCTGGCCTGAGTTCATCCCTGTCAAGCAGGATCAGGTTCCCCAGAATCTCACTGGTTCCGGTATGAAAACGGACACGGGTCCGATTTTTCAAGGGCTTTTGATTGCTTGCTAAAAATGTCAGTTGCACATCCGTCATAAAGCTGGGGATCAGTGTTTCCGGTCTGGCCAGAATATCTCCGCGAACGACTGACGATTTGTCCAGACCCTGGAAATTGACGGCTGTCCGCATGCCGACATGGGCTTCTTCCACCGTATCATTGTGAACCTGTATCCCCCGAATTTTGGAGGTTATCCCGGAAGGATACACCATAATGGTTTCCCCTGTGCGGATTTTTCCCGAAATCAATGACCCGGTGATAACGGTCCCAAATCCTTTCATGGTGAAAACACGGTCAACCGGCAGGCGAAACAGGCTGGTGGCCTGTTTTTCCGGGACTTCGGACACTTCATCGTCAAGGATTTTTAAAAATTCGGGAATTCCCCGGCCGGTGACCGAAGAAACCCCCACAAAAGGCCGGTCTTCCAGAAAGGTGCCCCGGACGAATTCACGGACATCTTCCTGGACCAGTTCGAGCCACTCTTCATCCACCATATCGATCTTTGTCAAGACGATCAGCCCGTGGCGGATGCCCAGCAGCGAGCAGATTTCCAGATGCTCCCGGGTCTGGGGCATGACGCCTTCGTCGGCCGCGATGACCATGGCAACGACGTCGATTCCAGTAGCGCCGGCCACCATGTTTTTTACAAATTTTTCATGGCCCGGGACATCCACGATTCCCACATGCTGTCCGCTGGGAAGCGTCAGGGAGGCAAACCCCAGCTCAATGGTGATGCCACGCTCTTTTTCTTCCTTGAGCCGATCGGTGTCGGTCCCGGTGATTGCCTTGATCAACGAGGTTTTCCCATGATCAATATGTCCGGCCGTGCCGAGGATAATTTCCTTCAACGGATAAAACTCCTAAAAACGGTTGTCGTCCCGGGTTCTTCGAATCCGGAAATATTCGGCCACATACGCCAGTCCCACCAGAATAACGCCTAGGCCGATCACATAGATCAGGTCAGCGCCCGGATAAAACATACGGGACAGAATAACGGCAAAAACACCGCCTAAAATCGTGCGGATGATAAAAAGATGCAGGCTGTTCAATACGCTACCCCCACCCCCGTATCGCGTACGGGGCAGGCTCTGGCCCTTCCCCATCAAGGAAGAGGGAAACCGGGGTTTCCGTTCAGAGACTTTTAATGACGGTTTTCAATATAACAGATGAACGAAAAGGGTCAACAACTAGTTTGCCGGGTTATCCAAAGCAACGGCCATGTAATAATCTATTTTCGATGGTTTAAAAATGTGGTATGATAGCACAAAAACGCCATTGCCCTTTTTTGTGTGTTTATCATTGTATTCTTTAGCCCTGATCTTTCCGTCTGCTTTGCCGATAATGCATTCATTGCCCCATATCCTTCACATCTTGTTGTACGACGATGCGATTTTTTCTGGACGGAAGCCGGCGAAACCCCGGTGAACCGGATTTCTCTTCAGGACGACCGGGTTGTACCCCTGGTCCGTAAAATGGGTTCTCCTGAAAATTTTGTGATCCATGGCCCGACTGAATCTGTTGTCGGCAATCTTCCTTTTCTCGACGATTTTGTTGTGGATGAAAATCAGGTCTTCTTTTCCGAACATGATACGGGAAAGATCCGAAAAATATCCATCACTGGGGGAACGCCTGCCACCTTGATATCCCCTTGATGGGGATGGCGATTGCGTTTCCAACTCCCGGGATGCCTTCCCAACGGCTATGTTGACTTAAAGGACGGCATTCTGGTTTTGAAAATTTTAGCCGGGTACGAACCGACAAATGATGTTTATAAAGCTGCCGATGTAAATGGAGACGATAGGATTGGTTTGGAGGAGGTTATATACATTTTTAGAGTATTTGCGATTTGAGATAGGTTTCTCGGAAGCCTCTATTGACACTGAATCCTTAAAACACTAAAATATCCGAAATGTATAGATTTTCAACTGGCCCGTTATGTGTAGTAAAGGAGTTATTATGACGACTTATAATGCTATGGAAGCGATCGTTAAAGAAGGTAAGATATATCCCCTTGAGCCGGATAAATTGCCAAGAGAGGGTAAGCTGTTATTGATTATTCTCGATGAACAAAACGTTCAGCCTGATCCGGAAAGAATAAGCCGTCTCTTAGGATGGCTGAAGACTGATTTGGATTCTGCCCGGTGGCAAAAACAGATTCGGTCGGAATGGGATAGCCGGTTATGAGAAATCTTATAGACACGAACGTCTGGATAGACGCGCTATCCGGAAAGCTTTCTGCTCCGGCATTTTTAAAAATAGCCGTTCAATCGAGCTGGACCGGATACTCGGCCATCACCAGACTCGAGTTATTCGGTTTTCCAGGTCTTGCCGAAGAAGAAGAGCTTAAAATAACTTCTCTTTTGCAGCCGTTTGCAGAGATTGCAGTTGATTCCAGGATTATTGATAAAGCCATCGGAATCCGGAAAAAGATAAAGGTCAAAGTACCGGATGCAATTATTGCGGCTACTGCTCTGGAAAAAGAGAGCTGTTTGATTACGCGCAATGTTGCTGACTTTAAGGGAATTGCCGGGCTGACCATAATTGATCCATACTCGATTTAGAGACTGGTTCTATCGAAGTGGATGCCCAGCCCAAGAACCGTCCGCAAATCCTTGATCAGATTGATGTGGCCTTGGAGGTGGCGCTTATGCCGAACAGGTATATCCTTTTAGAGAGTCCATTCAAAATACTGGTCATCCTGTTACTCTTCATATTTCATTCTTCTTTAGCATGTTCCGAAGAAACATATGTTTTTGAGCGCATGTGGCCGGCACTTCAACAGCCGTGGTATTTTGTATGGGTTTCAGATGTTGCTGAAGACAGCCATGGAAATATTTATTTTGCAGTGCGTGGCAAAATAATGAAATTCACTTCGGAAGGGAAGTTTATTACCAAATGGGCAGATTTTCCTGCGACTTTTAGCTGTGTTGCGATAGACGAGCTCGATAACATTTATGTTACAACTGACACGGACAATTGCATCAAGAAGTATAATTCAGATGGCAAAAAGCTTTTAGAATGGGGAAACCATGGGAGCCAAGATGGTCAATTTTCAAACCCGACCGGTATTGCAACAGATAAATCAGGCAATGTGTATGTGGCGGATACGGATAATCATCGCATCCAAAAGTTCGGGCCGGATGGTAAGCCCCTTTTAAAATGGGGTAACCAGGGAAGTGAAGACGGCCAATTTTTATATCCCTTCGGGGTCGCAATTGATCCGTCTGGGAATGTTTATATAACGGACAGGGGCAACCATCGGGTCCAGAAATTCTCTTCAGAAGGTCAGTTCCTTCAGAAATGGGGAGATCTTGGCACTGGAGATGGAGAATTTTGTTGTCCAAATGGAATCGATATTGACAGCGAGGGAAACATTTATGTCACGGAAGGATTTTATGGAGAAACCTATTGTGACTGTGGTGGATATTTTGCGCGAATTCAAAAATTTTCACCAGATGGTCAATTTGTGAGAAAATGGGGCTCGTTTACTGGTGCTGGTGGAGAAGCGGAGATGTATGACCCTTTCGGTATCATGGTCAGTAAATCAGGCGTTGTTTTCGTAGCGGATAATTTAGGTTGGCGTGTCTCGCTATTTACCAAAGATGGGGGATTCTTAGGAGCATGGAATACAAGTTTTAGATATGAAGGAGAACCTTTTGTGCCGACGGAAGTGGCAATAGCTCCGGACGGCAACCTTGTTGTTGTTGATTCAGGGAGCTCGCGTATCCTTAGATTCAGTCCGGAGGGTCAATTTTTTGGTGTATTGCATGATTTCGATGGGAATCCAGGATCTATAGCTGTAGATAAAGAAGGGAATGTTTTTACCAGCATCAATGGGGAGCTTTGGAAGCTTGGGCCGGATGGGACACCGCTGACTTATTGGGGTGGCTCGGAAAGCGAGTATGGGGCATTAGC
>CAYTSY010000049.1:3201-12760 GCA_964440555.1 uncultured Desulfobacteraceae bacterium | reverse complement strand
AATACGGGGCAGCCATTGCAGGTGATGGCTCGGGGAATGTTTATGTTGTTGGGCAGAACAATCAAATTCAAAAATTCAGACCTGTAGAAAATGGTTCAGGCGGATATAACTATGTTTTGGAAACTAAATGGGGAACTGAAGGTAGCGGATCAGGTCAGTTCAATGGTAATATTTATTCTATTGATACAGATGCTGATGGAAACATTTACGCAGTAGATTGCGGAAATGCCCGAATTCAAAAATTTTCGTCTGACGGCACTTTTTTATCAGAAATTGTTGCTGGTTCAATAGAATCTACAGTTCTTATGGGGTTAACAATAGATAATGACGGCAACATATTTGTTTCGGATTGGGCGGATCAAATTTATAAGTATAGCCCGGACGGACAGCGTATTACTACGTTTGGGAGAGGTGGGTTTGAACCGGGTCAGTTTCAATATCCTTCACATTTAGCCGTAGGACCAGATGGATTATTGTATGTAATAGATATGGGGGGAAATCGTTTAGAAGTCTTTAAAAAAGTTCAGATTTCCAACAATAATAAGGCCATAATCGTCTCAGGGGGAGGAAATTTCGAAGGGAACAATTTATGGAATGCCACCCAAATGTGCGCAAACTTTGCCTATCGCACATTGACCTACCAAGGATTCACGAAGGAAACAATTCATTACCTGACGTCTGATACAGACCTTGACCTGGACAATAATGGCGCTCCTGATGATGTTGACGGCGATGCGACCAATGCCAATATGCAGCAGGCCATCACCCAGTGGGCCGCGGATGCTGACAGCCTGGTGGTTTATCTGGTGGATCACGGGGGGGACGGCACATTCCGGATGAGCGGCAGTGAGGTTTTGCCGGCGTCTGATCTTGATTTCTGGCTGGATCAATTGCAGGCAACCCTCCCCGGCAAAGTAACCATTATATATGATGCCTGCGAATCCGGCTCCTTCATATCCCAACTGACGCCGCCGGAAGGCAAACAGCGGATTGTGGTCGGCAGCACTTCTCCCGGAGAAAGCGCCTATTTTGTCACCCAGGGCTCCATTTCTTTTTCCAGTTTCTTCTGGACCCATATTTTCAACGGCCTGAATGTAAAAGAGTCGTTTACTCTGGCCAAAGATTCGATTTCTGATGCCATCGCTTTTCAGCACCCGCTTTTGGACGACAGCGGGAACGGCGTCGGCAATGAAGCAGAGGACGGCGCTCTGGCACAAAACACGTTTATAGGCAATGGAACTGTTATATACGGGGATATTCCGGTGATCGGCAACGTATCTCCTGATAAGACTATTAATGATACAAACTCCACATCGCTTTTTGTTTTTTTTATTACGGATGACGACGAAATCGCCAGAGTCTGGGCGGTGATCCGTCCGCCGAACTATACACAGGGATCAACGTATAATCCGGTATATGAGCTGCCGTCGCTTGACCTTATGCCGACAACCGAAGGAAAATGGGAAGGGACATGGGACAACTTCAATATTCCCGGCACCTATCATATCGCGATTTATGCCCGTGACCGGATCGGCAACACCTCGGTTCCAGTCATGACCACGGTGTCCGTGAATAATCCCCTGACCAGGAAAGCCCTTATTGTGGCAGCCAGTTGGCAGGCAGACCAAATGTGGGCATCGGTTCAGAAAAATGCTGTTATGGCGTACAATGTATTGAAGTTTCAGGGATACACGGAAGACGATATTTATGTAATGTGCAATCAGGAAATACCCGGAGTAGTTATTGACGGCTCTTCAACCGCAGCCAACTTGAATGATGTTTTGACAAACTGGGCAAAAGACGGAGCCCAGGATTTGGTTTTGTATATGGTCGCCAACGGCAACCAGAAATCGCTTCGGATCAATCAGACCGAGAGCGTATCTTCAGAGACTTTGGATGCTTTGCTTGATAATCTTCAAAACACAATCCCCGGCGCTATTACTGTAATTTATGATGCATGCCGTGCAGGAAGCTTTATACCTGATCTTCTGCCTCCTCCGGAAAAGAAAAGGATTATCATTACCAGCACAGCAGACAATTCTCCTGCATATTTTGCTTTAAACGGCGACATCTCCTTTTCCATGTTTTTCTGGCAGCAGATCATAAACGGCACCAATATCCGGGATGCCTATCTCCACTGCAAATGGGCCATTGAGTTTGCCACCCAGTCTGCTCCGGGCGGTCACATTATTGCACAGATGGATGACAACGGCAACGGCATTGCCAATGAGAAAACCGATAAGCTGTTGGCTTTTGATACGCGTATTGGAACAGGCATCATGCTTGCCGGCGATGCGCCGCTGACCGGGTCCATATCCCCTGAAACAACATTAAACGGGGAAACCTCTGCTGTTATCCGGGCTGAAAATGTCACCACAACCGGCGAGCTGCAAAAAGTATGGGCAGTAATCACGCCGCCGGGTTATATCCAGAATCCGGAAACACCGCTTACAGACCTGCCGGTAGTCGAATTATTACCTGTGGGAGACAACCGGTTTGAAGGGACCTATGACGGGTTCATGTTGCTGGGCATTTATGAAATATCTGTATTTGCCATAGATAAAAACGGCAATCTGTCTTCTCCGAAGACAACACGGTTCACACAGACAACCGTCGGTCCGGACAGCTATGAGGAGGATGATGATTCTGAGCAGGCAAAAGTCATCGTCATTAATGATACCTCACCCCAGAATCACAACTTTGATGTCTCCGGTGATGAGGATTGGGTAAAATTTTATGGTATTTCAGGCGAGCATTACACCATACAGGTGGATAACCCGGGCGCCAACTGCGATGCTGTCATTGAGGTTCGTGACACAAAAAATAACCCGGTGCTGCCCCCGAGAGACGACCAGGGACCGGGAGAGCCCGAGATGCTGGACTGGACCTGCCCCAAGGATGGGATCTATTATGTGATGGTGCGAAATAATGATTCTGCCATCTTCGGCGAAAATTCACAATATGAACTCAAAGTATACAGGCCCATCATGTTTTCAGGTTTAATTGCCGGTATGATCACACAGGCATGTACCGAGCAGATCATTGCCGGAGCGATAATAAAGACCACTTCAGGCGCTTCCGCCATAAGCAAGCCCAACGGCGCCTATTTAATGGCGCCATCGCCCGGCACATTTACATTAACTGCGGAAGCTTCAGGATTTAAAATGGCAACTGAGAATAATGTGACCATTAAAGATGGCGAAGTGAAAACAAAACATTTTCAGTTATTCACGGATGTTGAAGGAGATGTGAATAACAGCGGTGATACTGATTTGGCCGATGCTGTTTCAGCGCTGCAAATAATTGCTGGAGAACCGCTGTTAAATATCAATTCTGAAGCTGATCTGGATGGTGATCATAAGATCGGACTTGAGGAGGTCGTTTATATCTTACAGGAGGTTTCTGATTTAAGGTAACTATTGTCCATCCAGAAATGGTGGATTTTGGTTCAGGGCACGGCATGAGCGTTTTTGAAGCCGCTGCGGCCCTGGGCGGCGCATTTTTATGGCAGATCAGCCCGCAGACGAATCTCGTCGCGGTGTTTGTTTTCGGGGTCATCGGGACTGTTGGGTTTGCTTTATTGGGTCTAGATACGCCGGTTCCTGAAATCATCGATGACAAAGCACATGCCGGCTGGTCATATTTTTTTAACGATCATCAAAACCATGAATCTGAAAAGGAGGCATGCATGGGAAGTCCCGTTTATGAAAAACTCTGTGAAAGACTCAACCGGTTTGAAAGCAAAGTCCCGCCGGTAGAATCGTTTTATCAGCTTCTTGAGGAGATCTATTCCGAAGAAGAAGCGGCCCTGGCCGCGGTTTTCCCGGACGGATCATTTACACCGGAGAAACTTTCGCGTGAAGTGAACCAGGATAGCCTGGTATTGACGTCCCTGCTGGAACAGATGGCGGACAAGGGCCAGGTTTTTGTTGTAAAAGACAAAAGCGGTGAAAAGAAATACGAATTGGCTCCCTGGATGCCCGGCGTTATCGAATTTTCCGTCATCCGGAGAATGGATACGCCCAAAATTAAAACCATGCTGGACCTGTCCGAGAAAATGGGAAAAGAAGCAAAGGCGCTTATGGAACCGTTTATGCATGATCCGGCAATGCTCAAATCCATGATGCCGGACCCGCATGTGCGCACCATTCCCATCAACCAGTCCCTTCCGGATAAGCGAGAGGTGTATGCATATGAAAATCTTTTAGAAATGATCAATAAGGAATCCTCTTTTGCCGCCATGCGCTGTTGCTGCCGCCATATGGCAAACTACAGGGAAGATCCCTGCCATGTGGACGGAGTTCCGGAATATTCCTGCCTGGGCTTCGGCAAGGTTGCGGATTACATCGTGGAGCGAAACTTCGGAAAGCGGCTGACCAAAGCGCAATGTCTGGACATTGTCAAAACCTGTTCTGAAAAAGGCCTGGTGCATAACAGCAATAACTTTATCGAAGGCATGCAGTTTGTCTGCAATTGCTGCGGATGCTGCTGCGGATTCATCCGTCAGGTCAAGGAGGTGGGAAATTTAAACATTATCAATGCATCGAATTTTCTTTCGGTTGTCGATGAACAAACCTGCATCGGCTGCGGGAATTGCGAGACACGGTGCCCGGTGGCTGCCATAACGCTTAAAAATGATATCGCCGGCGTGGATCAAAGCGTATGCATCGGCTGCGGCAACTGCGTCACCATCTGCCCGACGGAAAGTCTTTCCCTGGTCCGTGTAGCCGAGAAAAAGCCGGAAATCGGCGAACGCAAGATCGGCCTGGGATTTTAGGAAGAAGACGTGAATCGTAAATCGTAAATCGTGACAAGATACTGTTCAAACCGAACTTGTCACGATTTACGATTTACTTGTTACGATCCATTTCCTTCACTGAGCGACCTCTTTGGCGAGGCCCGCCCGCGTCCGGACCCATAACATCACCCCTGCCGCATCCTCCAGCATCATATACAGGCAGGGGATCAGAAAAAGCGTGATGAATGTGGCAAATAAGACCCCGAAACCCAGACTGATGGCCATGGGGGAAATGAACCGGGCCTGAACGCTTCTTTCCAGCATAATGGGCGTCAGGCCGGCAAAGGTCGTCAGGGACGTTAACATGATGGCCCGGAATCTTGTCTTGGCAGCCTGAATAACGGATGAAAACGGATCAGTTTTCTGGGACGTACGGACATGATTGGCCTGGTCAATGAGAACCAGGGCATCATTGACCACAACGCCGGCCAGGCCCACGATGCCCATCAGACTCATCATGCTCAGGTTGTATCCGAGCATCAGATGGCCCGCAATTGCGCCCACAATGCCGAACGGAATGGCCGCCATCACGATGAGGGGCTGGCTGAAGGAGCGAAAGGGTATGGCCAGCAGCGCGTAAATTCCAAACAGGGCCAGAATAAAGCCACGCGAAATATCGGCCAGGGATTCGTTTTGCTCCCGTCCTTCCCCTTCCAGATTGTAACGCAGGCCCGGGTACCGGCGGACCAGGTCGTCCATCACCCGGGTCGTCAGATCCAAACGAATCTCGCTTGCATTGGCGGTTTTTTCATCGACATCCGCCAGAACCTTGATGACTCTGCGCCGCTGCGCGCGATCGATTGTGGCATATCCCTGCTTCATTTCCAGTTGCGCCACCTGGCCAAACGGCACTTCTTCGCCTGCAGGCGTCCGGATGCGCATTTCTTCGGCGTTGGTTAAGGATTTTCGCTCGGATTCGGGATAACGGACCATAACCTTGACTTCGTCCTTGTCCCGCTGCATCCGAAGGGCTTCTGCCCCATAAAACGCATGTCGGACCTGACGGGCCAGATCACTCAACGTCAGGCCGAGTGTGCTGGCAAGCGGTTTGAGATTGATCTGCATTTCCTGTTTTCCGGGCAGAAAGCTGTCGCTGACGTCAAATACCCCGGCATACTCTTTAAGCTGTGTTTTCAGGTCGTCAGCCGCGGCCAGGAGCTGCTCATGATCGTCCAGGGACAGGTGAATTTCAATGGCGTTTCCCGCGCTGTGAATATCGCTTTTGAAGCTGATGGATTGCGCATCCGGAATGGTCCCGGCTTTTTTTCGCCATAAATTTAATATTTCATTGGAGCTGACAGCGCGCTGTTCAGATTCCAGAAGCTGAACCCAGACCTGGGCCAGGTGGCCGCCGACGTCCGTTGTCCCACTGTGCTGGCCGAACTGGCCGCCGACCATCGAAATGCTGTGTTCGAAATTGGACGGGGTTCCCGCTGGTCTTTTTCTGTCGATGTCACCCAACGCCTCCCGGGCTGTTCTTTCAAAATGTCTGACGACTTCAACCGTCCTCTGGGCAGGCGTGCCCGATGGCATAGTGATCAGGCATTCCAGCGTATCGCTTTCCACTTTAGGGAAAAAGGTAAACTTGATCAGCCCGGCCTGCCAGACCCCTAATGTGACCAGCAGGATCGCGGTTCCTAATGCGACGGTGGCATATCGCCATTTCATGGAAAAAGCAAGCAGCCGGGCATAGGGTCCTTCGATGAACCTTTTGAGCCATCGGGAAGCAATTTTTTCCTTTTTTGTTCCGGAAGCGGATTTTCCTCTCAGAATTCCCGAGCGGTTCAGATGCGACGGCAGAATAAACAGGGATTCGATCAGGGACCAGGATAACACGAGAATCACTACGATGGGAATATTCCGGGTGATTTTTCCCATCACCCCGCCGGCGGTCAGAAGGGGCCAGAACGCCGCCATGGTGGTTAAGGCGGAAAAAATCACCGGAACGCCCACTTCCGAAGTGCCTTCAGTGGACGCGGGAACAGCCCCCAGACCTTCCTCATGTTTCTGGTAGATGTTTTCTCCCACGATGATGGCATCATCCACGACAACTCCCAGAATCATGATAAAGGCGAACAGGGAGACCATGTTGATGGAAATATCAAATTGCGGCAATAACATCAGCGCGCCGGCAAAGGAGACGGGGATTCCCATGGTGACCCAGAAACTCAGGCGAAAGCTTAAAAAAAGGCTTAAACTGATGACTACAAGAACCAGTCCCTGGGCCATGTTTCTCAACAGAAGGTCGATTCGGCTTTTCAAAATGGTAGACATATCGGCAAAATATTCAATTCCCACACCTTCGGGCAGGCTTGGCCGGATTTTTTCCATATATGACTTCACAGCCCCGGCAACGGCAAGAGCGCTCTGGTCGGCCACTCGGAACACATTGATCATGGCGCAGGGCTTTTCCGAAAAGCGGGCGAATATATCCACATCCTTGAACCCGTCCTTCAATTGTGCAATCTGGCCCAGTGTCACCCGGCTCCCATCGGGACGGTTGATGACGGCGATGTCGCGGTAGTTCGCTGCATAGTAGCGTTTGCCCTTGGTCCGTATCAAAATTTCGCCGGCTTGGGTTTTGACGCTCCCGGCGGGAAGATCAAAGCTGCTTTTTGAGATGATGTCAGATACCTGCCCTAGCGTTAAGCCATACCGGCGCAACGTTTCTTCCGAAATTTCGACATGGATCTCCCGTTCGCGGACAGCGGTTACGTCCGCCTGGGTGACTCCCGGCAGGTTGGTCAGGTCGTCTTTAATCTTATCTGCAAGGTGTTTGAGCGTGGATTCGGGAACATCCCCGTAAACGGCAAGGTTGATCACTTGAGACCGCTGGACGATTTCACGGATAACCGGTTGCTCAGCCTCTTCCGGAAAAGTCGTAATTCGATCGACCTCAGCCTTGACCTCGTCTAGAAGCTGTTTTAAATCCCAGTCCTTCATGACCTCGACGATGATGGCGCCGTATCCTTCGCGGGTGCTTGAGTCGATCCGCTTGATGCCGGCTAAGCCCGATATTTTTTCTTCAATCCTCTGGATGACGCCTTCTTCGACTTCAGCCGGAGAGGCGCCCGGATAAACAACCGAAATGCTGATCTGGTCCATCGTGGTTTCCGGAAAAACTTCCAGCTTGATGCGCCCGGCCACGAGGATGCCGCCCAAAAGCAGAAAGAGCATCAACAGATTGGCCGCAACGTGATTTTCAGCAAACCATTTGATGGCTCCTTTCATATTTTCGGCCCTCCATTGTTGGCGGGCACATTTCGAACAGCCATCCCGTCTGTAACCTCTTTAATGGGTGCGACCACCACTTGTTCGTTTCCCATCAGTCCTTTTTTGACCACTACGCCGGAATGGGTGTAAAGCGCCACTTCGACGGTTTTAAAATTCAGCCGGTTGTTTTTGTCCACAACCCACACCACATTGTCCTGACGGAGGGCTTCCCGGGGAATCAGTACGCCGTTTTCAATGGATTTGCCCGCGATGTCGACGGTGACGAAAAGACCCGGAGCAAGGGGCGGTCTTTTGGAATACGGCCGGTCCACCCGGACAACGACATTGATCATCCGGGTTTTTTCATCCACCTTGCCTTCAGCCCGGACGACGGTTCCCTCCCAGGTTTGAACCAGGCCGGCCGTATCGGCATGAACTCGGGCCGTGCTCCCCTGTTTGCACCCCGGGGTGAATTCCGGAACGTGAAACCATTCAAGTTTTTCACTTTCCATGGGCAAGACAATTTCTGCCGCATCTATAGAATAAAACGAGGCAACAGGAGCCCCTGGGGAGATATACTGGCCAATATCCACGCCTTTCTGGCTGATCCGGCCGTCAAACGGGGCTTTGAGCTGCGTTCTTTCCAGATTCAACCGGGTCCTTTCGAGTTCGGCCTTCTGTGCCTCCACATTGGCCAGGGCTGTGGCCAGTTGCGGTTTTTTAGCAACAAGGGCCGGCGGGTCCGTGTTCGGGTGCAGTTCGTACCAATCGGATTGGGCCACCCGGGATTCCTGTTCGGCCAATACGAACTTGCTTTCCGCATCCTGGACCCTGGCGTCGGCGAGGGTTACGGCGATGCGATAATCCGCCGGATCGATCTTAAGCAGGACGTCGCCGGTTTTAAAGGCCCCGCCGTCCACCAGGGCCGGGGACATATACACCACCTTTCCCCCGACCTGGGGAACCAGTTGAATTTCCTGCAATGGGCGAACCGTCCCATGCCCCTGAATCGGCACTGAAATGGTTTGCGCCTGTACGGCAATCGTCCGTGCCAGGGGCAGGACCGCCATCTGTTTTTCTTTTTCCACAGGGGGCCGGCTGGCCTTTAAAAGCCAGTTTCCCATGCCTCCGACGCCGATCAATGTCACAACCAGAATAAACTGTAAAAATCTTCTCGTTATTTTTTTCATACGGAACCGCTTTTTTTTAAGTTTTAAGTTTTGGGTGATAGGCAATTGTATTGCCACCGCTTTCACACGTCACGATTTACGATTCACGGCTTTTTCAGGCCATCCGCCGCCCAGTGCCCGGTGAAGGGTCACCCGGTTTTGCAAAAGGGCCAGATCCGAAGAAATCAGATCTTCTTCAGCCTGGAATCTGGCCAGAACAGCGTCCAGCACGGTCAGATAATCCACAAGACCCCGCTCGTAGCGGAGCCGGGCCATGTCCTGGGTGGCCCTGACATACCGCAAAAACGCAATGAGCTGGTTCCTGCGGTCAATCTGTTGCCCTTCCGTCAGCCAGCCGCTTGCCCCTTACGCAAAGGCG
>CAYTSY010000049.1:0-3167 GCA_964440555.1 uncultured Desulfobacteraceae bacterium | reverse complement strand
TGACAGGGATTGAAAAAATGTCAGGACCTCTGTCTTCGGCAAAGGCGTTTAATACGGTTTTGGCATATTCAGCCGCCTTCTGTTTGTAGCGGGCCTCACTGATCCGCTCATTGGCTTTCCGTTTGCCCGCATCAAACACAGGGGCAACGACTCCGGTTGCAATCTGCCACAGGTTGTTTCCCGGCATGATCAGATTGTCGAGAGCATCGCTGGCGTAACCGAAATTTCCGGTCAGGGTAATCATGGGGAAGCGATATGCCCGGGCTTCGCCGATCCTGGCATTTTGAGCGGCAAGTCCTGCCTCCGCGGCGCGGATATCAGGCCTTCGCAACAAAAGATCCGAAGGCAGTCCGCAGGGTATGGGGGCAATCCGACGGTAGTAGTCTTCCGGCTGGTCACGCGGCGATATTTTTTCAGGATAGGTTCCGCGCAAAACGGCGAGCTTGTTTCGGTTGATGCCAAAAGCCTGAAGCAAAGACGGCTGCAGCGATTTTGCCTGGGATAACGACCGCCTGGCCTGCCGGACTTCGAGGGCGCTGGTAAGCCCTGCGGCATACCGTTTTTCTACCAGGCTCAGGCCGGTTTTCAGGTTTTGAATACGGTTTTGGTTGAGCCGGATCCTTCGTTCCAAAGACTCCATTTCAAGATAAAGGCTGATCGATTCAGCCACGATGCTCTGGATAACGGTTTTCCGATTTTCTTCCATTTGCAGCAGATCAGCCCGGGAAGCTTCATCGGCCCTTGCCAGGCGTCCCCAGAGGTCGAGTTCGAATGTCGCCGGGATGGAAACGGCATAAGAATTGGTCGTGACTCTGGAGCTGATTTCCTGATATTCCAGGGCCGGTCCAGGTGAGAGAACGGGAATCATTGCCTCAACCGTTGCCTGATTCCGTTGGGCCTTTGTTGAAATATCCAGGGTGGGAAAGCGGCTGCTGCGGGTTTGGATAACTCTGGCCTGATATTCGACAACGACAGCCGCCGCCTTTTGGATATCCGGGTTATGTGTCAGAACATCTTCCACCAGGCGGTTGATTTGGGGATCGCCAAAACATTGCCACCACCCTTCCCTGTTTTGGGTTGATATGGGTTTGCCGGCCTGAGATTTTTCATCTGCGTTATGCACATAAACCGGCGGCATGTGAAAGCCGAATTCGGGCCTTTGGTATTCCGGTCCGCTTTTCATGCACCCATGGGCAAAAAGTGCCAGCACAGCAAGCGCAGACAGATAAAACACGATATTTTTCATACATGATTCTCCTTGACGGAAGCCTTGCCGACCAGCCCATGCAAGGCAAAAGAAACCATATGGTCGATGAGCAGGTTGATAAATGCGTCATCGTATTGTTTGCCGGTAAGGCGACTGACCGGTATCCGGGCATGAGAAAAGTGAATCGAAAGGGCCTGTAAACTCAGAACTCCGAGTTTTAAGTGCATATCGTCTGCATCTTCGGGCATGCAATCTTTGAAAAGACCCAGCATGACCTGAAAAAACGGCAAGATGGCATCATCAATGAGAATCTCCAGAGCGCCCGTGGGGTTATGAATCTCACGGTGTATCAGGCTGTCGAAATAATCAGGATGTTCATCAGCGTTGGGCATTTTCATAAAAGCGGTGATAAATGCCCGGATAACGGCCTCAAGATCGATCTGCCCCTGCCTGGAAAGAATATCTTCGAATTGGCGCCGGATTTTCGTCATCCGGGGAACCAGCCGTTGCCGGAATACATCCAGATAGAGGTTTTTCTTGTTGCCGAAATAATAATTTATCGCAGCCAGATTGCATTCGGCCGCTTGCGTGATTTCGCGCACAGACACACCGTCGTATCCTTTTTCGGCAAAAAGCTTTTCCGCCATGGCCAGAAGACGTTCCTTCGTGCTATCGGCAATTCCCTCACAGTTTTCCATTTTCGCCCCAGTTAAAAAAACGTTTGTATTAAACATTATTTTTAAACGTACGTATAAAACAAATGTTTTAATGTCAAGCGCTTTTTTAAAACCAACTGTATTACAGGGAGTCGGAAGAGATCCGGAAGATCAGTGTGCAGAAATCGGAGGTCTGGGCTTTTAAAAATAAGACGTGAATCGTAAATCGTGACACGATACTCTTAAAACCGAACTCGTCACGATTTACGACTTACTTGTCACGGTATTTTATCCCCGGTATTGCAGAAGGCACCGCACAGGATGGCCGCCCGCAAGTGTAACGGCCTTTTCTTCTATCTGCTTATGCTCCTTGGGATTATGCGTAATCCCCTGCAATACAATGCCGGCGCCGTCATAAAATATATCCAGCGTGGGCAGAAACACACTGGGATCTGTCAATAATCCCGCTTTTACCTGTGCTGCTGCCGCACGCATTTGCAATTCCCTGCGGCTTGTTTCGTTAACATAACGGTCCTTATTGCTCAGAATGGTCTGTATATTCGCTGAAATTTCGTCAAGGGGTTGCCCTGCGGTGTTGATCACATCATCGTATTGCGTGGGGTCATCCCAGTGTTTGCCGTACAGGGAATAAATAAAGCAGGAGCGGTCGCGGTCGGTCTTTTCCGTAAGCCATTGCGCCGTCTCCCGGTCAACCGATTCGCGCACCATGATGCGTGCAATCCGCTCCTCCAGGGGCGCCACCACATAAATGCTATGGGCAAAGGCAATGCCCTTGAGCACGAAATTTGCCCCTCGGCCCATGATGACCACGTGCTCCGTCATGGCGTATTTCAAGACGGCGTTTTGAATCAGGGCGCCGAATCCACGGAAAGACCAGTCATATTTTTCCCAGACGGTAGGACAGTGCTCGTCTAAGGATTCACCCCATTTCCCCCACTTGTCGCCGATGGCGCGCAGGTCATTTAAAATCCTTGCCTTATCCACATATTGATACTGGAGTTCTTTGGCAACGGCCTGTCCGATTTCTCTTCCGCCACTGCCGAATTCCCTTGATATGGTTAAAATGGCCATAAAGTTACCTCATTTCTCCCTTTTAAGACTCTGGGTGAGATTCCGGGTGAGACGCTAAAGGTGCCGGGTGATCTTCTTCCATATGCCCGTTTTTTTCTCTTTTGATCGTCCATCGCATCCATAGTTTCCCGACGACAATCACGCCTACCGCAAAAGCGGCTTCCACGGCATACCGAAACATGTGACTGGGATGCAACAGGTTGACGGTGAAG
>CAYTSY010000048.1:10092-21418 GCA_964440555.1 uncultured Desulfobacteraceae bacterium | reverse complement strand
CGGCGGCGCCACCCGGGCCGCTGACCTTGCCGTTTGTTTTCTTCAGGATATGGGCGATATACCGGCGCTGAATTTCTTCCAACGACGGGGTGTCGGCCCAGGGATGATGAGAATGGCCGGCCTCTTCAACGGGAAGGCTCAGTTCCAGACAATCGCCCTGCGACAGCAGCACGGCCCGTTCAATAATGTTTTGAAGTTCCCGGACGTTTCCAGGCCACTTATAGACGTTCAGGGTTTTGATGTCGCTTTCGGTCAGGCGTAAACCAGGCCGTTTATATTTTTTTGAATACCGGCTGAGAAAATAATTTGCCAGCAGCACGATATCCTCGCTTCTATCCCGCAGGGGGGGAAGCGAGATGGGAATGACGCTTAAACGAAAATAAAGATCTCTTCTAAACTGTCCCTGTTCGACTTCTTCCAGAAGATCCCGGTTGGTGGCGGCGATCAGGCGAAAATCCGAAGCCAGGGTCCGGGTTCCGCCGACCCGGCAAAATTCCTTCTCCTGAAGCACCCGCAGTAATTTGGCCTGGGCCTGCAAGGGGAGTTCGCCGATTTCATCCAGAAACAGGGTTCCTTTATGGGCGGACTCAATACGGCCTATCTTTCTTCTGTCGGCCCCGGTGAAGGCGCCTTTTTCATGGCCGAAAAGCTCGCTCTCCAAAAGATTTTCCGGAATGGCCGCGGAATCGACAATAATAAACGGCCCGCCGGACCGGGTGCTTTTTTGATGAATCCGCCTGGCAAGCAATTCCTTTCCCGTCCCGGTTTCACCCAGAATCAATATGGTGGATTGCGTACTTGAAACCTGATCGGCCTGATCGAAAATATTCGTCATAACTTTAGACCGGTACAGGATGGTCCCTTTCTCGTCCTCCAGCCGGATGGATTTCTCCGATGCCAGCAAATTTCTTTCTTCTTTGATATCCAGATAATTGAACCTTCTTTCAATCACCAGATTGGTGTGATTGGCCATCTGCTTCATGGTTGACGGATCCAGAAAATCAAATGCATCGTCCAGATAGGAGTTGTCGTAATAGTAAACACCGCCGGCCTTTCCCCGAACCTCGATGGGAATGCACAGCACCGATCGAACGGATTGGCCGTCTTCACGGTCGGGAGGGGAATCCGGGCGTCCGACTTGGTGGCATCCGGTCTGGAAAGCCTTTAAGACGAATCCGAGGTTTTTTTGAAACCCTTTTGCCAAAATTTCATCTTTCGTCAGGTTGACCGCCGCTCTCAGTTCAGGCGTCAGCGTAAATTTCCCCGAAGGAAACCAGAACAGCCCGCTTCGTTCCGCGCCGAACATTCGTCCGGTAGCAGTGAGCACATTGGCCAGTATTTCATTCCGGCTGTCGCTGGGGTACAAAGACTCGATCATTTCAATGTAGCGTTTGAGAAACTCTTCCTGCCGCGGTTCATTTCCCGGCAAAGTCAGATGATCTTCAATGAGCGATTTAAACTCACCCGGGAAAAATTCGTCCAGATACCCCCCGAGCAATCGCCTGGATTGACGGATCAGGCGTTGCGCTTCTTCACGATTGCCCGACTTCAGCTCGATCCCGGCAATTTCCATTATGGTTTTGGCCAGTTGAACCGGGTCGCCGGATTGTTCCAAAAGGAGCTGACTCTCCTTGAGATCATTTCTGATCTCATCCAAATTCGCCGCTTTGGCCGATTTCCCCTTTGCCCTGAGACGAAGGGCAACGCCGCGCAGATGAATATTTACCCCGTTTAACACGCTGTCCAAGGTTTGGGGGAAATTGATTTCGGCGGATAAATCATATCCCAGCCGGTGAAGTTCATAAAACATCTCGAGAAACCAGGGGGATGCGAATTGACGGACAAGCCCGGCCCGCTCGCCTTCCTTTCCGGACAACTTCAGATATTTAACGGCCTCGCCGTATCGGCCTTCCATGAAATGCTGCAAGGCCATTCCACCCAATGAAAAAAAAAGCCCGAAGGAATTGTCGCAACGGGCCGCTTCGCGGATGGATTTGCGAAGATGATCCAACGCCTCCTGCTTTTTTCCCAGGATGACCAGAATGGTCCCCAAAACCGAACGGATCGTTGACGCCAATGCCCGGTCGGATTGCTGTGCAGCCAGCCGCCAATTATAATCCAGGCTTCCGATGGCCCGGTGAAATTGCCCGAGGTAGGAGGCGCAATATCCGAGGAACAAGGGCGCGGTGGGATTTTGAAGCATGCTTTTCCCGCCGTTTTCATAGGCCTGTTCGGCTTTTTCGAAATACCGGGCCGCATCTTTAAACAGGCCCTTGATGAAATAGAAAAGTCCGATGAAGACGGCGGATTGGGAAAGGATATCCTCATCCCCCAGCTCTTCAATCTCTTTTATTCCCAGGGACAATGAGGTCAGCGCCTCTGACCGCCGGTCGGAAAAATAATAAAGACGCCCCAGGTGAAGATTGATCATGGCGTGAAGCCGCCGATATCCCATATGCCCGGAAACGGTTTCAGCCGCATGTAAAAAGGATTCGTTGTCTTTAAACCCCTGCCCGAGTGCAAAGCAGACGTTTGAGAGCTCAAGCACGGCCTGAATGAAAGGTTCGTTTAAACGGACTTTTTCCCGGTTTTCATAAAATCTGCCCACGGCGCTGTGAAGGTATTTGCGGCTGTCTTCCAGGTTTCCCGCTTCATAGGCGTGATGGGCCATCCGGATTTCCCTTTCGCAGGCCTTTTCCACCTGCCCGGCCTTGAGAAGAATCGTGAGCATTTGCGCATGCCCGATCCGTTCTTCCAGATTGTGACGGTCAATGTCAGATGCAATTCTGTTGAGCCGGCCGGCGTCATTGATCCGGTTTATTTTTTCGCGTACCAAAGGGGGAACATGTGTTGAAATGGCAAACCGCGAATGGTCTGTTTTCTCGATCAGGCCGAGCGCTTCCGATTTCTCCAGCAGGTCGAAAAGGGGGCCGGGTAAAAGGGGTGCAAGAATTCCGGCGGCCTCAATGGGGATCGGGCCTTCAAAGGCATCCAGGACGGCTAAAAACAGCCATTGTTCAGGGGACAGCGGCGGCAGCAAGGTGTTCATAGGACATAATAATTTCTTCCAAGGAATATAGAAGTCAGAAGTCAGAATATCTCTTATAAACGAAAACCATTTATGTCAAACAATTTGCCTGCTTATTGACGCCACCCCTCAACCCCCTGCCCTCTGCCTTCCGCCCTCTGTCCTCTGTCCTCCGCTCCGCCTACATCCTCAGCACCCCGAAAGGCGTTTCACCGAATTCCCGGTTTAGGGATACCGACAGGGCGATTCCCAGAACTTTACGGGTATCGGCGGGGTCAATGACGCCGTCGTCCCAAAGTTCGGAAGTGGCATGCCAGGCGCTGCTTTTTTCCAGGTAATCCCGGCTGATGCCTTCATAAATCATCTGCTTTTCTTCTTCGCCAAGGGTTTTCCCCTGGCGCACCAGGGCGTTTAAACGGATCTGGGCCAGGGTTTTTGCCGCCTGCTCCATGCCCATCACGGAAATCTGCGAATTGGGCCATGAAAACAAAAACCGCGCATCATAGGCGCGTCCGCACATGGCGTAATTGCCGGCGCCGAAGCTGCCGTTGGTCATTACGGTCAGTTTGGGCACATCGAGGTTGGCCTGCACCATCAGCATTTTTGCGCCGTCTTTAGTTATCCCGCCATGTTCATACTCCTTGCCGACCATGAATCCGGTGATATTCTGGAGGAAGATGAGCGGGATCCGATCACGGTTGCACAGTTGCATAAACTGGGTGGACTTTTTGGCGCTGTCGGAAAAAAGCACGCCGTTGTTCCCGATGATCCCCACTTTCCAGCCATACAGAAAAGCAAACCCGCATACAACGGTTGGGCCATAATCAGGCTTGAATTCGTGGAACCGGCTGCCGTCCACAACCCGGGCGATTACTTCACGCATGTCAAATTGCTTTTTCACATCATCGGGGATGATGCCGTAAAGTTCTTTGAGGTCATAAAACGGCTCCTCGGGCTCGCGCTGTTCTACAGCCGCCTTGGTTTGCCTTGGGAATGTACCGACAATCTCGCGGACCAGGGCGATGCCCTCTTTTTCGGAATCCACCGCATAATCGGCGGTGCCGCTGATGGAACTGTGCACATCGGCGCCGCCGAGGTCATCTGCTGAAACCTCTTCTCCCGTCGCTGCTTTCACCAGCGGCGGGCCTCCCAGAAAAACGCCGCCCGTTTTGCGGACCATCACCGAATAATCGCATAGGGTAGGCACATACGCGCCCCCTGCCGTACTGTGTCCGAGCACCAGCGCCACCTGTTTTACGCCCAGGGCGCTCAAGACGCACTGGTTGCGGAAGAGCCGGCCGGCCCCATTTTTGTCAGGGAACAGTTCCGACTGCATGGGCAGAAATGCACCGGCGGCATCGACCAGATGAATCATGGGCAGCCGGTTTTCAATGGCGATTTCCGTTGTCCGGACCATTTTTTTTACGGTTAGCGGATACCATGCACCGCCTTTGATGGTGCTGTCGCTTGCCATCACCAGGACTTCACGGCCGCACACGACCCCTATGCCCGATACCACGCCGGCGCCGGGCACGGCGCCGTCATAGGCCATGTTTGCCGCCAGGGTGGAAAGTTCCAGAAAAGGCGTTCCCGGATCAAGGAGTTCATCGATGCGTTCCCGCACAAGAAGTTTTTTCTGTTGCCGCAGCCGTGTGATGTCGCGTTCCGGCCGGTCAAAACGGGCACTGCGCTGGCGTTCATGAAAATCCGCCATGAGGTTCCGGTTGTGACGATCGTAAGCCCGATATGCGGCGGATAACGTATCGACGGTCGAGGAGATGCGGCGCATTTTATTTCTCCTTTTTCTCTTTGAGGGTGACCAGTGCGACATTCCTGTCAAATGCCTGGCCCGGTTGAAAATGGATCTTCTCCACTTCGCCGTTTCGGGGGGCTGTAATCACGGTAAGGATTTTCATGCTTTCAATGGTCATCATGGCCTGGCCTTTGACGACGCGATCGCCTTGCGCCACTGCGAGGTCCACGACCAGACCCGGCATGGGGGCCCGGATCATGCCGACATGACTTCCGGCTTCCTGTGCCGCCTGCTCTACGGGGTCAGCGATTCGAAGTGTGAATGTCCGGCCGAATGCGCGGATATAGGCGGTATCGCCACTGACGGCAATCCGCATGCGGGTGCTCACATCGCCCCAGGCCGCCGTTGCCTCGCCGGAATCAGAAAAAGAAAGACCGGCAAGCCGGCTCTCGCCGCTGTCAACCTGAAGAAAACGTCCGCCGTCACGGTCAAAAACGGTTACCTGATAATGTTCGCCCGACAGTTCAATCATCCGTCGCATGTCAATTTCTCCAGTTCCCCATGGAAGCGTAAAGCGGCGGCAATGTAAATGCCGGATCCGTCAATTCCCGGTTGCTTAAAGCCGCCGCAACCAGCAGAAGATTGCGCTGACTGTCGCTTATGTGCGGATTCCTCAGATCGTCTCCATACTGGTGTATGAAACCGGTATGGATAATCCCGGCCCCAAATGCCGGATGAGCGCAAATCCGGCCCAGATAGTCGGCATTGGTGGCGACGCCCAGCACAGCGGCATCGGCCAGCGCCTTTATGGCTTTTTCAATGGTCTCCTGGCGATCCGTTCCATGGACGATCATTTTAGCCAGCATCGGATCAAAAGCCGAGGTGACCTTCATTTTCTCTGTAAAACCGTTATCTATCCGGATTCCCGGACCTTCCGGCAGATCATATACCAGCAATTGTCCCGTAGCCGGAAGAAAGTCATTTTGCGGATCCTCGGCATAGAGACGAAGTTCAATGGCATGGCCGTGAAACCGGATATGCTCCTGCCGAAGCGTCAGCGCCTCCTGGCGGGCGACACGGATCTGAAGTTCCACCAGATCAAGACCCGTTGTCATTTCGGTCACCGGATGTTCTACCTGGAGCCGCGTATTCATTTCCAGAAAATAAAACGTATTGTCCGGGCCCAGGAGAAATTCCACCGTCCCCGCGTTGCGGTAACCGGCCCTGCGGGCGATTTCAACAGCCGTATCACAGATGCGTTTGCGCAGGTGCTCCGGCAGGTCCGGCGCCGGGCTTTCCTCGATAATTTTTTGAAACCTTCGCTGGATCGAACATTCCCGTTCCCCCAAATGGACGATGTGACCGAAATTATCGGCCAGCACCTGAACTTCGATATGCCGCGGGTTTTCAATATAGCGCTCGGCATATACCGTATCGTCTCCGAAAGCCCGCAATGCCTCGCCTTTGGCCAATGCAACCGCAGGTCTAAGATCCTCAAGGTCCCGTACAATGTGCATGCCTTTGCCGCCGCCGCCGGCTGCGGCCTTGATCAAGAGCGGAACGCCGATTCGGGCGGCGTCTTTTATAAAGTCTTTCCCGGATTGGCTTTCCGTGATCGACGGCGCAAGCGGGAAATCGTTTGCCATGCAAAAAGATCTGGCGGCGATTTTGTTCCCCATCAGCGCGATCGTTTCCGGGAGCGGTCCGATAAACGTGATGCCTTCTTCCGCCAGACGCTTGGCAAACACAGGGTTTTCCGCCAGAAAACCGTACCCGGGATGGAGGGCATCCGCACCTGTTGTACGGCAGGCGGCGATGACCGCATCGGGATTCAAGTATGCGGCAACCGGCGTGGGACCGTCAATCTCCACTTTTTCTTTCGCCTTTTTCACCGCCGGGGAATCGCTGTCCACGGCGTGATAGACGACGACGCCGGCAATATCCATATGCTCTAAGGTGCGCAGAATCCTTAAGGCGATCTCACCGCGGTTGGCGATCAGTACTTTGCGAATCGGTTTCATAGGATATTCCCTTTACCCGGGCCTTCCTCGGGAAACATCTGTCCGGGCGTCTCGCTCAGTTTTTCCTTGCGTTTTGCCAAACCGGGCCGGGCGAATTTCGGGTGTCCTTCCCGCAACGTTCTGCCGTTTAAAATGGCTTCCGAACGCAATCTTCTGCCGATGGTCCGTTCCATCTGTTTTCCCAGCCAGAGAATGCGGTCCACATCATAACCGTGTTCGATGCCCATCTCATCAATCTGCACCAGAGTGTCTTCAAACGTGACCAGACCGACGTACCGGGGGTCTTCGTAATAATATTCACCCGTTCCCTTTACCGGGCAGTCATCCATGAAGTTGCTGGGCTGCCCGCCAAGGCCGCCCAGCGTGGCCTCAAATTTCGTGATGCCGGCCTCAAGCGCGGCCAGAACCGATGCGGAGGCCACGCGTTTGGTCTCGTGGAAATGGGCGATATGAACCGAAGGATCGGGGATTTGATCCAAAATCATTGAAAAATAGCGGTAGACATCGGGCGCCGACGCACTGCCGTCGTGGTCTGCATGTTCCACATCAGAAGCGCCGATGGAAAGCCATCTCTTCGTGAAGGTAACGGCGTCTTCTAATTCCGTTGCACCGCCGATGGGGCTTCCCCAAATGGTGCTCACCGTGCCGCACATCCTGATTCCGGCGTCGTTGCATTTTTTAATGCACCGCTGTGCTTCCTTCCAGTATTCCGGCAGAGTGGTTCCGGAATTGGCAAAATGATGTTCCTCCTCGGTGGACACCATCATCAGAACCCGGTCCGGTCCGATGCCTTTTTCCTTTAACCGGATGGCCCGGTCAACGGAAGGCTCGCGAATGGTCACGCAGGTCAGACAGATGTCGTCCGTGTTGATGCCCTTGCTTTCGCATTTTTGCTTGAATCTGTCGCCTTTGAGGTGTGCCAGCAGCTCTTCGGCGTCTTTAAACTGGGGCATGATATGCGAATTGCCCAGGTTGGTCACTTCGATATCGCGGCAACCGGCAAAAATCAGTTCTTCCAGATAGAATTTTTTCGCGGCGGTCGATATGAATTTTTCCTCATGTTGAAATCCGTCCCGGATAGTGATATCGCCGATGGAAACTTTTCTGGGCATCCGGGGAAATATTTTCCATAAATCATGTTCCGTCATTGTCTTGATTCTCCTTTCCCGTCACGATTTACGACTCACGCCCTGGATCTGAATCGTTTTTTGCCCCCTCATAAAGAACCGCCAGTATGGCGGCTTTTTCTTTTTTTGCTGAGATTACGTGGGGAACGGTGGAAAGATAATAAACACTGTCTCCCGGCTCAAGTTCGAATTGATCGTCTCCTATCCGCAGCAGAACCGCACTGTCCAGAACAAAAATAAACTCTTCGCCCTGATGAACCGATGTTTCCTCATCCACGCCTTCTTCCAGAAAAACGACAAATGCCTCCATGTGCCGGCCCCTGACCTCATGGGCAAGACTTTTATAGGAATAAAGAGGCTTTTCCCCTTTTCCCGAGGAGGATCTGGATATGGGTTTCTGATCGTTTTTCCGGGTTACGGCGTACGGCTTTGTGCCTGCGCCGGATATCAGATAACCGAAAGCCGAATCCAGCGCTTTTGAAAGCTTGATGATGGTTCCCAGTTGGGGTTTTATTTCATCATTTTCGATTTTTTTTAGCAGCTCGCCGTCAAAGCCCGTAATCCGCGAAACCGCTTCCAGGGACATCTTCTTTTCTTCCCTGAGATGCCTGATTCTTTCGCCGACGGATGCCACTGGAGTTTTGGATGTCTGAGTCAAATCGCCTGTCAGGCCCTCAAAATAATCAATATTGATATAAGGATTTTGTTTGCCGGTTGTCATTGCGCCTCCACGATCAGGTTAACATCCGATATGCCGGGATATGACGATGCGCTGGATTTCGGAAGTCCCTTCACCGATATCCAGAAGCTTCTGGTCCCTGTAAAACCGTTCCACATGATATTCGCTGAAAAGGCCGTACCCGCCATGAATCTGAACGGCATGATCGGCCACCCGGCCCATGGTTTCCGAACAGAAAAGTTTGGCCATGGCGGCAAGTTTGCCAAACGGACGATTCTGGTCCTTAAGCCAGCAGGCTTTATAGAGCAAATTTCTCGCACATTCGATTTCGAGATCGCAATCCGCCAGCTTAAAGGCATTGGCCTGGAATTTACAGATGGGCTGATCAAACTGGATCCGTTTTTTGGCATAGCCCAATGCCGCTTCATACGCCCCCTGGGCCCCGCCCAGTCCCATGGCGGCAACCGACAACCGCCCGCCGTCAAGGGTTTTGAGCATCTGGTGAAACCCGTCCCCTTTTTTCCCTAAAATATTTTCTTTCGGAATCCGGACATCGTCAAAATAGAGTTCGGCCGTATTTGACGCGCGCCACATCATCTTGCCGTGCATGGGGATGCTCTTAAATCCGGGCGTGCCCTGTTCCACCAGAAGACAGGAATATTCCGGTTTCCCGTTTTCCCTTACGCCGGTGATCGCCTGAACCGTCACACCCCATGACAGGTCGCAGGCAGCGTTGGTAATGAAAATCTTTGAACCGTTTAACACCCACTGGTTCCCATCCAGCACGGCCGCTGTTTTGCTGGCGCCGGCATCCGAGCCCGCGGAAGGTTCGGTCAGCCCGAACCCCCAAAGCGCCTCCCCCCGGCAGAGCTTGGGCAGGTACTTTCTTTTTTGTTCCTCAGTCCCGAAATAATACAGGGGGCCGATGCCCAGGGAATTTCCGGCTGCGACGGTGGCGGCCTGGGAGCCGTCAACCCGGGCGATTTCTTCCACCGCGATGATGTACGAGAGATAGTCCAATGCCTGGCCCCCGTATGTTTCGGACACAAACATGCCGAAAAGGCCGATTTCCCCCATTTTGCGGGTCAGTTCAGCGCAAAACAATTCGTTTTGATCCAGCGCGATTGCCTGCGGCCTGATTTCATTTTCGGCAAATTTCCGGACCTCTTTTCGGATCATTTCCTGACCTTTTGATAAGTCGAAATCCACGCGGCCCTCCTTTTCGTGGTAAAAAACACACTTGTTGCGACACCATCAAATATTAACTATTAATAAAACTTAACCTATAAAAATAATTTGCTTATGTCAAATATATTTTATATAGAAAACTGAACTTGTTTATATCAGAATGTCCAAACCGGAGCGTCGGAATCATGAACATCGGCCCAATGATCAGAAAGCATCGAAAAGAAAAAAAATTCACCTTGAAGATGGTGGCTGAAAAAGCGGAAATTTCAGAGGGTTTCTTAAGCCAGGTGGAAAACAACGTCAACTCTCCTTCAGTGGATACCCTGATCAAGATCTGCAGCGCCATCGGCGTGAATGCCGGCGATATTTTAAATCATGCGGAAAACCAGGAAAAACTGGCTGTTGTCCGCAGTTCCGAATGGGAGGATGTTGAAATCCCCAGATCGGGATTCGTCACCCGCCGCTTTTTCCCGTCGGAAAGCAGAACGGTGATCGACAGTGCCGTGATGTTTGTTTCACCGGGTAAGTCCATCCCGATTCGAAAGCAGATCAAAAGCGGCCAGGAGATACTGTGCGTACTGAAAGGATCGTTGGCGCTTTCTCACGGCAATGCGGAAGTTCAACTGGAAAAAGGCGACGCGGTGCAATACTGGGTCGAACCGAAAAATCAGCAAATCGTCAATAACGGCAAGGGGGTGGCGGTCGTACTATGGGTGGGAACCCTTTAGTGCCCGTCCGGAAAAGGCGCCTTTTGGCCCAGAGCTTCGTTGTCACGATTTTGAAATCCTCGAAATAGCGGTGCTATTCCTGTGGTTTCAAAATCGTTTACGCATTGCTCTGAACCAAAATTCACCATTTCCGGATGAACCCTAATGTTGCAAAAAAGCTAAAAACTCTTGCCCTGAAAAGCGTCTTTGGCAAGGGAAGGAGAAAAAATGGAAAAGATATTATGGCAGCCTTCACCGGAGCGGGTCAAAAAGACGCATATGATCCGCTTTATCCATTTTGTAAACAACCGATACCGGCACAATCTTACGGATTACCCCTCTCTTTATCAATGGTCGGTTGAAAACATTTCCGATTTCTGGGCCGCCCTGTGGGACTTTACCGGAATCAAGGCATCCAGACCATTTGACCAAGTCATCGACGACCCTAAAAAAATGATGGGCGCCGGATGGTTTTCCGGAGCGAAACTGAATTTTGCCGAAAATCTGCTTCGCTACCGGGATGATCATGCGGCCCTGATCTTTAAAGGAGAAGGGCAGGCGTCCCGGAAAATAACCTATGCAGGGCTTTATTGCGAAACGGCGCGTATGGCAAACGCACTGCAGCAGGCCGGCGTGGGTATAGGCGACCGGGTGGCCGGGTTTATGCCCAATATGCCGGAAGCTATTATCGCCATGCTGGCCTCTGTGAGCATTGGCGCCACATGGTCTTCCTGCTCCCCGGATTTCGGGATCAAGGGCGTGCTGGACCGGTTCAGCCAGATACGTCCCAAAGTGATTTTTACGGCAGACGGTTATTTTTATA